>JAZRHN010000130.1:0-6328 GCA_045644785.1 Christensenellaceae bacterium | reverse complement strand
GCGTTCCTACCAACCACGGAAGTAGTGGTGGCGGACTTTATAACTTATACGGCGAACTTATCGGTATAACCAACGCAGGTAACGATTCATACACAGCACTTAACTTTGCAATACCTTATGAACTTTCAAACGGCAACGGATACCTTGCGATTGCTACTGAACTTTTAGGCACCTCAACTGCAACTAACTACGGATATATTATCGGCAGGCGTGAAAGATTTGGTTTTACTTCTAGCCTTGCAACTAATAGTTTAGGCGAAACGTATCTTACTGTTTCAGAAATTGTTGATGGTAGCCAAGCACAATTAAGCGGAATGAAAGTTGGCGATATAATCGTTTCAGTCACCCTTTCTGACGGGACTACAGAGACAGTTGTTAACAACACACAATTAACCGATGCATTTGGTAAAGTTAAGATAGGCGAAAGTGTAAACGTAACTTTAGCAACGGAAGATTGGCGTGGTTTAAGAAGCGAATATACGGTTAAACTAAATTGCAAACAATTCCGTTTCTGTGATACGGGCAACTAAATAATAAATAAAACGGTGCAATTTTGCACCGTTTTTTATTTTAAGTTAAAATAAAAAGTATATTTTGCTTTTATTTTTTTCGCTTTCGTGATAGAATATATTTATAAATAATATAAGGTAATATTTATGGTAGAAGCAACTAACTTTATCGAACAAATAATCAACGAAGAATTAGAATCAGGAAAGGTTAACGCCGTGCAAACGCGTTTCCCACCCGAACCTAACGGATATCTTCATATCGGCCACGCTAAATCTTTATGCTTAAACTTTGGTGTTAAGGAAAAATATCAAGGCAAATGCAATCTCTTTTTAGATGACACTAATCCTAGTAAAGAAAAAGAAGAGTATGAAGAAGCAATTAAAAAAGACATCGCTTGGCTTGGCTTTGAATACGATAAAATAACCCACGCTTCTGATTATTATGAAGACATATATAACTTTGCCGAAAAAGAAATAATGCTCGGCAACGCTTTCGTATGTGATATGACGCCTGAAGAAATTTCAGCAAACCGTGGTAGTTTAACTGAAGCAGGTAAGGAAAGCCCGTATAGAAACAGAAGTGTAGAAGAAAACCTTAAACTCTTCCGTGAAATGCGTGCAGGTAAGTATGCAGACGGCGAAAAATGTCTTCGTGCAAAGATTGATATGGCAAGTCCTAATATCAACATGCGTGACCCCGTTATTTATAGAATTTTAAGAGAAACCCATTATCGCACGGGCGACAAGTGGTGCATTTATCCTATGTATGACTTTGCTCACCCCATTTGCGACTATATGCAAGGTGTTACTCACTCACTCTGCACGTTAGAGTTTGAAGACCACCGTCCTTTATACGACTGGGTTGGTATAACTTTAGGCTTTAATCCTAAACCCCGTCAAATTGAATTTGCAAGACTTTCTGTAACTAACCTTGTTATGAGTAAGCGTTATTTAAAGAAGTTAGTAGAAGACGGCTCTGTAAATGGTTGGGACGACCCAAGAATGCCTACCTTAACAGGTCTTCGCAACCGTGGTGTTCCTGCGGAAGCATTAAAAGATTTCTGTGGTAGAATTGGTATTGCAAAATCTCAATCAGAAGTGCAAATTTCTTATCTTGAAGCGTGCATTAGAGAATTCTTAAACGCACACGCAGAACGTGCTATGTGCGTGCTTAAACCCTTAAAGGTTACCATTAGCAATTACCCTGACGGTAAAACCGAACAAGTAGATTTTGAAATTAATCCTAACGATGAAGATAAGAAAGTTAGAAAAGTAAATTTCTCTAAAACTATATATATTGACCAAGATGACTTCTCTCTTGCACCTCCGCCCAAGTATTTTAGATTAAAGAAAGACGGTTACGTAAGACTTAAGAGTGCATACATAATTAAGTGCGATGATATTATTTTTGATGCTGACGGCAACCCGATAGAACTTATTTGTTCTTACGTAGAAGATAGTAAGAGTGGTAACGATACTTCAGGCATTAAAGTTAAGGGCGTTATCCAATGGGTAAACGCAGATGATGCTGTAAACGTTGAAATTAGAAAATACGGACATCTCCTTAAAGATGAAGAGTATGCTGGCCAAGACTTCTCTGAAAGAATGAATAAGGAAAGTTTAACTGTATTTAACGGTATGGTAGAACCTTACGTTGCAGGTAATAACGATGATAGACCTTATCAATTTATGAGAACGGGCTACTTTAAGATGATTAGAGAAGGGGATAAAATTATCGCAAGTGAAATAGTTTCACTTAAAGATAACTTTAATAAATAACCTTAATATGAAAGAACATAACGGAAAAATTTACGTAGAAAAAACCCCGCACGACTTTAACGAACTTAAAGAAATAGTAACTATTTTAAGAAGTCCAGAAGGTTGTGAGTGGGATAGGGCACAAACGTTTGAAAGTATGAAAAAGTGCTTAACTGATGAAACTAACGAAGTTTTATCTGCAGTAGACCGTGCCGACTACGAAAATTTAAAAGAAGAATTAGGCGACGTTCTTTTGCAAGTTTTACTAAATAGTGAAGTGGCAAAAGAAATGGGTTTGTTTACGTTAGAAGACGTAATTCAAACGTTATCAGAAAAACTTATTCGCCGTCACCCACACGTGTTTGGTGATGAAAAACGCCCCACCACTCCAGAGGAGAGTTTGGCGTTATGGCGTAAGGTTAAAGAAATAGAAAAAGCCTTAAAAAAATAATAAAAAGAACTTGGGTTTTCCCAAGTTCTTTTCTATTGATTTAAATAGTTTATCTAATATCTCTAACGGCTAAAACTTCGCCACTAAATCCGTCTATTAAAAGAGCTTTTATATTGCCCTTTTTTTCAATTCCTATATAATAATAGCACTTATCGTTTTTGCCGATAACACGCACGGTAAGGTTGGCGCTAAATACTCCGTTATCTCTATAAAGGTCAAGGAGTTCAGGCTGATTTTGTTGTAAGTATTCCACGGCTTTTTTATAGTCGCAAGCGTTAGACGGAACTTCTGAAACCATTTTAACGTTAGTATGTTCGTTGCCAACTATTAGCGTGCAGTCAAACTCGTTTATACTAAAATCTTCAACGTTTATTTTGGCTAGATAATTACCGCTAAATTCTGAAAGTGCAAACGTTGCCATATACTCTTGCTCGTTAAAATTAAGTTTTACGCAGGTGGTAGAACTTACTTGATTAAACGGCAAAATAAAGGAAAGCGAGTAATTTTTTGCTCCGTCACTCTTTTTATAGCCGTAACTTGCGCGTAATGGCGTGCCGTTATAGTCGCCCGCATATACGTTTTGTCTAAGTTCAACGATATTTTGCGTTAAATCTTCACTATTACAACTTGCACCAAAGATGGAAAAAGTTAAAATTAAAACTAAAAAACAAAAACTAACAAATTTTTTCATATATTCACCGTTAATATTTTATGATTAAAACGTGCAGTAAATACTGCAAAAGGTAAAAGTTTTCCTAAACCCTTGCAATTTTGTTTAGATTTTGGTAAAATAAATAAAAATATATGGGGAGTGGCTATGACTAAATTAGTGGTAAAAACGGCAGCGCTTACGCTTTCAATAATTCTTTTAGTGGCAGCATTCGTGTTTGGCGCAATGTCGGTATTTGCCCCTAAAACCATGGCAAACTTTTTTGATAAACTAGATTGCTACTCTATATCCATGTATTATTATGAAAGTCAATACAAAAAAACTCAAGACTATGATGACCTTGATGATTTATGCGTATTAGTAAACGACGTAGAAGATACCGAACGTGCTTACACTTATCTTGCAATTCTTTGCACTAGCGCAGAGTTTAAGAACAACGATAGTGAAGAAAATACGGGTATGAGTTATCACGAGTTTTTTTATGCAAAGTATGCTAATTCCGCGCTAATTCTTTATGGAGAAGATAGGGCGAAAGAAATAGCCGAAGATTACGTTAAAAGGTTTGGCGAAACCAAATATAATCCCTACGTGATTTTAGGTTTAAAATAACTAAAACGGCGATAAGCCGTTTTTTAATTGGCGGTAAAAATGAATAAAGAACCATTAGTATTAAAAAGGGGAAAACTTGCAGGCGCAATTTATACCGTGTTTGTTTTTCTTTACGTAATAATTGCGGTAGTCGGCGGAACGGCTATAAAAAGTTTAGAAGATAACGGCGTTATTTACTACGCTATTTCTGCGCTTTTTTCTCCTATTGCCTTTATTATTACTATTATATTTTTTAAGTTCTATAAAAAAGAAGAAAGGGTAAATTTTGCTTTAAATAAAACTGCGCCATTAAACTACGGTTATGCCGTTTTATTGTTTTTGGCAATGCTTTTTGGTTTAAGCAATATAAATATACAGTTCATTCAGTTTTTAGATAGCGTAGGCATTAAAACAAGCCAAGCCAATATTGTAATAGGTGGTTTTTCCGATTATATTATTTTGGTAATTACTATTGCGATTATCCCTGCTGTTGTTGAAGAATTATTGTTCCGTGGTTTAATCTTAAACCATACAATAGGTAGCAATAAATGGGCAACCTATTTAGCGGTTGGTTTTATGTTTGCAATCTTCCACGGCTCACTTTCACAACTAATTTATCAGTTTATTTACGGCGTTTTATTGTGTGCGCTTTGCGATAAAGCAAAAAGCGTTATACCCGTAATTTTAACGCACTTTTTAAACAATTTTGTAATTTTAACTGCAGAATACGCAGGCTTTAATTTAGGCGCATTTTTGGCAAACCCCTTAATAATAGGGTTGGGGCTTTTATTGTTAGTAGGCTTTGTTTTTGCTATGATTTATAAAGGTAAAAAATACCAAACTCCGTCAGATATAAGCGGTTTATTTATGCCGTATGGTTTATTTGGTGTGCTTTTGTTTGTAATGCTTATTATAATGGGTTAGTAAATGATTAAGGTAAACGTAATTGCCGTTGGCAAGGTAAAAGAAAAATATTATACGGACGCTATTAAAGAATATGCAAAAATGCTTTCACGATTTTGCACTTTTAACGTTATCGAAGTTCAAGAAGAAAACTATAAAAAAACTGACGATAAGTTAATAGAAAAAATTAAGGAAAAAGAAGGCGAACGCATTTTAGCTCAACTAAAAGGGCACGTTATAGTGCTAACGCCAGAAGGACAAAAATATTCTTCAAGCACTTTTGCTAAAAAGTTAAAAAGTTTAACCGATTTAGGCACGGGTGTAATAAGTTTTGTAATAGGTGGCTCTTACGGAATATCTAATGCGGTTAAAGAACGTGCAGACGATAAAATATCGTTTTCAGATATGACTTTTCCGCACACGTTATTTAGGGTAATGCTAACCGAACAAATTTATCGCGCATTTTCTATTAATTTTGGTTGCACCTACGATAAATAATTCATACAATACAGTATGAATATATTAGAGAAACTTTACGCTTTTTACGATGAGTTCGACCACGGTAAGGGATATATAGGCTTTACCGAAAAAGGAAAACCGATACCATACTTTTGTTTAGGCAAATCAGATTTTCCCGTAGTATTAATTCAATACGCCATACACGCCCGTGAGTATATAACCACATATCTTGCCATAGAGCAGATTAAAGATTTCTATAAAAACGGCAGGCGTGGCAGAATATATTTTATTCCTGCAGTGAATATAGACGGAATAGAGATTGCATTAACTAAAAATCCGCTTTATAAAGCCAACGCTAATAGGGTAGACTTAAACGTTAATTTTGATGCGCGTTGGGGAGAGGGAGAAAGTAACGTTTTTTCTCCTGCTGATGAAAATTACGTTGGCGAATATCCCTTTTCTGAAAGTGAAAGTAAAGCCTTACGTGATTTTACCCTATACGTTCGCCCAGACGTAACTATAAGTTATCATAGCAAAGGCGAAGAGATTTATTGGGAATTTTTCCAAACGGGCGAAAAAAGAGAAAGAGATTTTCTTTTGGCGCAAAAGTTAGGTAAAGCCACAGGGTATAACGTAAAACAAACGCTAGGCTCAAGCGGTGGATATAAAGATTGGTGTATAGAAAAGTTAGGAATACCATCTTTTACCATTGAAGTGGGTAGTGATTTGTTAAGCCACCCTATAAAAGAAACAGAACTAGATAGTATTTACAAAAAGAACAAAGAAGTAATAAACGTAATAACGGAAAATTTTAGTTATGAACGATAAATATATGAAACTTGCTATAATGCAGGCTTTAATAGCAAAAGAAAAAGACGAAGTGCCGATAGGTGCAGTTATAGTTATAGATGATAAGGTAGTAGCCAAAGCGTACAACCAAATGGAAAAAACGCAACAAGCAACGGCACACGCGGAGATTTTAGCCATACA
>JAZRHN010000129.1:0-9316 GCA_045644785.1 Christensenellaceae bacterium | reverse complement strand
CATATCGTTATAAATACTAATGCCGTTAGGTTTACTGATAACTGAAAGAGTATAAAACGCTGTAAATTTCTATACACGTTTCGCCCAAACGATATTGCTTTTGTTACCGTAGCAAAACTATCGTTTAATAAAACAACGTCTGCCGCTTCTTTTGTTATTTCGCTTCCGCTATTCATTGCAATACCAACGTCTGCATTTTTTATTGCGGGTGCATCGTTAACTCCATCGCCTGTTACGGCTACAACTTCGCCTAACTCTTTTAATAATTTTACAACACGAAGTTTTATAATAGGAGTGCTTCTTGAAATAACCGTTATTTTAGGAAGCACTTTTTTTAGCGCACTATCCGAAAGTTTTTCTACTTCGGTAGCGTTTACTACTTGATTTAATGAAGTTGCAATGCCTAATTCTTCGGCAATAGCAAAAGCCGTTAACTGATTATCCCCCGTGAGTATTTTTACCGAAATTCCTGCACTTTTGCAGTCTAACACGGCTTTTTTCACTTCAGGGCGAACAGGGTCTTTTACCGACATAAAACCATCGAATACAAACCCCACGCCCTCTTTTTCATCAGTACGCTCTACAACTTTGTGTGCAAAGCAGATTACACGCTCGGCTCGTTTTCTTAAAACGTCCATTTTAGCGTTTATCATCTTTTTACTATTTTCATCTAAATCACAATGCGGAAATACCGCTTCTGGCGCACCTTTTAGTAGTTCTAAATAATTTTCGCCCCACTTAATTACTACGCTCATTTTTTTGCGTTCGCTTGAAAAGGGAGTTGCACTAATAATCGTATTAACTTTATTGGTGTTTTCACCCCTTTTAGTAAGGTAATTTATAAGTGCGATTTCGGTAGCATTTCCTTTATAATTTTCTCCGTTAAAATCTAATGAATTATTATATACGCCGTTTAAAACAATATTTTCATAACTTCCTTTTTTTTGCTCAAACACAGTAGAAACGGACATTTTATTTTGTGTAAGCGTTCCCGTTTTATCCGAGCAAATAACGCTTACCGCACCTGCCGTTTCGGTAGCAGTCATCTTTTTAATAAGTGCGTTTTCTTTAGCAAGTTTAGTCATATTTATCGCAAGGGAAACGGCAACTATAGTAGGAAGCCCTTCTGGCACGGCAGCAACTATTAAGACTATGCTTTCCATAACCAAAGCACGCACCGAATCAAAGGTTACCGCCCCAGTATTTATTAACTTAAAAAGCGAAATAATAAAAACAAAAACTGCACTAATTAACCCAATTAAAGATACCTTTTTACCGAGTTTGGCTAATTTTTGGTTTAGTGGTGACGATTGTTGTTTTTTACCACCTAATTCGCCTGCTATTTTACCTATTTCGGTATTTTTCCCTATTCTGCAGACCACCATTTTGCCATAGCCCGAAGAAACGAAAGTTCCCGAAAAAACCGAATTAGCCCGTTCGGCTAACGGTAAAACACCATTAACTTCTAAACCTGCATTCTTTTGGCTTGCACGGCTTTCGCCTGTTAGTGCGGATTCATCTATTTCTAAAGAATTGCTTTCTATAAGCCTGCCGTCGGCAACGATTTTGTCACCCGTATTTAATATAACTATATCCCCACACGTTAATTCGTGTTGTGGAACTGACAACCGTTTACCATCACGAATAACGGTTACGGTAATGTTGTCGTAAATTTTATTTAGTGCGTTAAAAGCACGCTCGGAACTACCTTCCATAACAAGAGTTATGCTAACCGAAAGTATAATGGCTAAAAGTATGCCTAAACTTTCAGATATATCTCCACTACCCGTTTTTAACGCTTTACCTAAGTTAGCGCCAAACGTAATTAAAAAACTTACCACTAAAATTAGTAGCATTGGTTCTGATAACGCCGTAAATATCCTTGAAATTAAACTTTTTTTAGTTGGTGCAGGCAGTTTATTTTTACCAAAAACGGAAAGGTTAGTTTTATATTTTTCTTTACTTAAGCCAACGTTTATATCCGTGTTAAAACGCGTTATAACTTCTTGCTTTGTATGTCTATAAAAATCCATTTTTCACCGCCTTTTTAATTAGGGTATGCACGGCAACTAAATTATATGATTTGTATGGACAAATTCTATATTGGGTGGTATAATAACTTTAATAGGATGGTGATATTTATGGAAAAAGTTTACAAAGTAGATATTAATGGAAAAATTGCAGAATTGCCGATATTAACACTCCCTTCGGGAATAAATATTTGCTTTTTTAATTTGCACGGCGATACCGTTTTATCTGAACATTGCGGAAAAGAAATCGCTAAACTCGCAAAAGATTGTGACGTGGTTATTACCGCAGAATCTAAAGGTATCGAACTTACGCACGTTGTAGCAAGGGAACTTAATATGCCCTACTACGCACTTGCAAGAAAGTCTAAAAAACTTTATATGCAAGACGGTATAGAAGTTGCTTACGGCTCTTCAATTACCACTGGTCACGAACAAAAGTTATACCTTTCTAAAAAGGACGTTGACTTAATTAAGGGTAAAAAAGTTGGTATCGTTGACGACGTTATTTCTACTGGCGAAAGTTTAAAGGGTTTAGAAGCATTAGTAGAAAAAGCAGGCGGTATCGTTTATAAAAAACTTTTCGTTTTAGCAGAAGGCGATGCTAAAGACCGCAAGGACGTTATTTACCTTGCAAGTATTCCCCTATTATAATTTTTAAAGGTTTTATCAATAATTAAGCGGTATAATAAACTTATGAATATTTTATTAGTTGACGACGAGAAAGACCTTACGCTTGCTCTTGCCGAAATATTAAAACAAAATAACTATACCGTTACCTGTGCTTTTGATGGAGAATCAGGGTTAGATGAAGCCACTTCAGGTATTTTTGACCTAATGGTTTTAGACGTTATGATGCCTAAAATAGACGGGTTTACGCTACTTAAAGAATTACGGGCGAGAAAGATTGAAACGCCCGTTTTAATGCTTACCGCAAAATCCGAAACTGCCGATAAACTAACGGGGTTTAGGCTAGGTGCAGACGATTATTTATCTAAGCCGTTTGACACTAACGAACTTTTAGCAAGAATAAAAGCCTTACTTAGAAGAAAGGATAGTTTTACAAGTGACGTTATTAGTTTTAACGACCTTTCGTTAGATAGAGATTCTTACGAAATCTTTAAGGACGATAAACGCATTTCACTTGGCAAAAAAGAGTTCCAAATTCTCGAACTTCTTATGCTTAACCCTGGTAAAACGCTAAATAAAGAGCGTTTGATTGAAAAAATTTGGGGCTATGATAGCGACGCTGAGTATAATACCATAGAAGTTTACGTTTCCTTTATACGTAAGAAAATTTCTTCTATAGGGAGCAACGTAGAAATAAAATCGGTGCGTGGCGTTGGTTATAATATTGGGGTAACCAAATGACAAAAAAGATTAGAATAAGGTTTCTAGCCATTGCTTCTACTACTATACTATTCGTTTTTGCCTTGATTTATGGGATAATGATTTTCTTTTTCAACTCTTCTTTTAAAAGTAGTGTTGAAGATAATCTTAAACAGGTTTCTAGCACCTATTTTGAAACGGGCAGAATTTATCCTAGTTCACTAATTTTTTCTTGTGGCAAAAATGGAGATAGTTATACCATTTATGAAATAGTGGCAGGCTCTAACGAATATAGTTTAGATGAAATAAACACTATACTATCTTCACTAAACGATTCACCTATTAACGTTAAATCTATAAACAATATATTCTACACCACTACTAATGTAGATAACCTTACTTTTGTTATCGCATTAGATAAAACTAGCGCACTTGAAAGATTACATCAAGAGAAAATTGACCTTTTAGTTTCACTTTCCGTTTTATACGGGGTTTTAGTAGTAGTTTTATACGGCGTTTCTTATAAGATATTAAAGCCTGTTGAAGACTCTATTGAAAAACAACGCCAATTCGTTTCAGATGCAAGCCACGAACTAAAAACACCTATCGCCGTTATTTCGGCTAATGCTGACGTGTTAAAGAGTTCGGTAAACAATAGATATTTAGATAGCATTAAAAACCAAACGGATAGACTAGGACATTTAGTTGGCGACCTTTTAACCCTTTCTAAAATTGACGAAGGTTCTATTTCACTAATTAAGTCGGAATTTAATATTTCTAAAGAAATTGAAAAGGTAGTTCTCCCCTTTGAAGCATTTGCTTTTGAAAAGGGAAAAACCTTTGACCTTAATATAGAACAAAATATTTCATATTTTGGTGATCTTGAAAGCGTTAAAAAAATAACCGCCATACTTATTGACAACGCTGTTAAACATTCTGATAAAAACAGCACTATAAAAATCAATTTAAGTAAGGACGGAAATAGAACGATACTTTCAGTATTTAATAACGGAAGCCAAGTAGAAAACACGCAATCACACAGAGTTTTTGAAAGGTTTTATCGTGCAGATGAATCTCGTTCAAGAGAGTCTGGCGGTACAGGATTAGGGCTTGCTATTGCAAAGAGTATATGTGATATGAATAGATGGAAAATTTCAGCAAACTCTATTAAAAACGAGTCAATGACTATAACTGTAATAATGTAAAATTAAAACAAAAAAAGGCAACCAAAAGGTTGCCTTTTTATTATTAACTTTTAGTTCATAAACGCATTGTAAATTGCACGGATACAATTATCGTAGTCTGCATTTGCAACACCGATTATGATATTAAGTTCGCTAGAGCCTTGGTCTATCATACGGATATTTACACCTTCTTTAGCGAGTGCGTTAAATATCTTAGATGCAGTACCTGACCTTCTCGTCATACCGTGACCTACGGTTGCAATAAGTGAAATATTTTCAATTACGTGAACGTAGTCAGGGCTAACGTTTTCTCTTATTTCGTTAACGATATCTGAAAGAACGCCGTCCTTTAATTGTTCAGAAGCAATTACAACTGATAACGTATCTATACCTGACGGGATATGTTCAATACAAATGCCGTGGTGCTCTATTACTGATAAAACTTTTCTTACAAAACCAACTTCTGAGTTCATAAGTGATTTTTCAACAGATAAAACGGTAAAGTCCTTTTTACCTGCAATACCCGTAATAACTGAATCTGCAGCAGTTTCTGAATAACGTTCGTTAGGAACGATTAACGTACCAGGGTCTTCGGGTGCAAAGGTATCTTTAATATTGATTACGATTTTACCTTTCATTGCGGGGAAAATAGATTCTGAATGAAGAACAGACGCTCCCATATATGAAAGTTCGCGAAGTTCTTTATAAGTTAATTGCTTAATATTTTTTGCTTCTGGTACAATTCTGGGGTCGCAAACTAAAAAGCCCTTAACGTCCGTCCAGTTTTCGTATAAATCGGCTTTAACAGCACGTGCTACGATAGAACCTGAAATATCACTACCACCCCTTGAGAAAGTGCGAACCTTGCCTTCAAAGTCCTTTCCATAGAAACCAGGGATAACTGCGTTAGGAAGTTTTAATAATTTAGAAGCCGTTTTATCATTAGTATATTCTTCGTTTAATCTGCCGTGGCTATCAAACATAACGAGTTCGGTAGCATCTACAAAGTTATATCCTAAATAATCAGCGATTACGATAGCAGATAAATATTCGCCCCTAGAAACGGTAAAATCAACGCTTGCGTTAGCAATTATATCCTTTTCCGTTTGGTCTAAAATAGCGTTAATATCGGTTGAAACACCTAATTCTTTTACTATTTCGTTAAATCTATCTCTTACGATTTTGAAATTCTTGTCAACCTTGCCGGTTTTAACTAATTCATCGTAACAAGCATATAAAACGTCGGTAACTTTTATATCCGTTTTATTTCTTTTACCTGGTGCAGAAACTACAACGTATTTTCTGCTTTCATCTTTTAGGATTATGTTTTTTACTTGTTTAAGCGCGTCTGCATTAGCCACACTCGTTCCGCCAAATTTGCAAACTTTTATCATTTTCTTATTAATCTCCCTTCAAGATAATATCTTTTTTCAACACCCTCACCCATAGAGAAAGTCTTTCTGGGGAACGCGCCCGTATTTGAAACGTAATTAAATAATTGTTTTTTATCTAATTTATCAAACGTAATACCTACTGAATTTTTATCAGCGCTAATTAAATCCTTAAGATTGGTTAAGCCGTGAATATAGTCAACCTTTCCACCATTTTTGGTTATGTATTCTTTAATAGCGTTATCTACGTTTAATATGCTTTGTGGTAAAGTTACGCCGTCTTTTTTGTCTTTTGCTTCAGTTGAAATAACGCCAAAGTCGCCACTAACTTTTAATATATAGTCGGTAAAATCTTTTACGTTTACTCCACTTACGTGTCTATAGATAGGCTCAAAATAAATACCGTCATCGTAAATATTATTTGCTTCTACTAAAGCGTATTTTGCAGGGCAAGTTTCCCATTCGCTTTCGGGAATAGTCTTTTTAACCGCTTCCCAATGCGCTTTTGCAGTTGCTAAAGAGTGATTACCATCGCCTACCGCAAATGCAAAATTATCGTAACTACCGTATTTTGCTACCACTCTATCTTCTTCTAAAAGTTTTTCAAACTTATCTAAAACGGGCTGATAATCTTCTATAAAATAGCCTTCTATACTACCGCCACCCATATTAAGTTCAAAATCATAAAGTTTTTCTAAATTAGCCCTATTGTTATATAACTCTTCGGCAATTTCTCTTTTTTCATCATCAAAAAGCATCATAACGTGGGGAAATTCTACTTTTGCGTTCTTTCTAATTTCTAAGCGGGGCGGAATTCTTTCTTCCACAACACCCTCGGTTGAACGAACTAATGCTTTTGATTTTGGAGAATACTCATAAGAATCTAAGTCAATAGCACCGATTATACCTATTCTCTTTTCTACGTAAGGGGTTTTTCTTACCGTTAAAATTAAACCTTTTTTAAGGCTTTTAAATGCGCCGTCTAAAATATAGTTTTCTATATTTTGGTTTATTTTAGCAATACGTTCTTGCTTATTGTCTTCTAAATAAACTTCAGGGAAAATTAAGTTAAGAACGCTCTTTTTGCCTTCTACTTCTTTTTCTAAATCTTGCCAGTACTTTACTTCACTAGTAAATTGGTCACACGCGATACAAGACCACGATTTATAATCGTTACCACTAGGGAGCAATATTTCACACGCGTTAAAACAATTCTTTTTCATATTAGATTAAAATTACCACCATTGTTATAAATGCAAGCACGGCTGCAACGGCACCAATGCCGATTGCTTTCCATACCGCTGAAACTTTTCGTTCTTCTACTTCTATTTGTAAATCTTTTTCTTCCATACTATCCTCCTACTTTCTTGAACTTTCTAAGTCTTGCCAATAATACTTGCTAAGCGTTTTTCTTAAAAGTTCGGCATCAGCGTATCTAGCAATCTTTCCGCCTTTTGCTATAGAGATAATACCCGTTTCTTCTGAAACGATAATTGCAACAACGTCTACCGTTTCGGTTATACCGATACCTGCACGGTGGCGAGTTCCTAAATCTTTAGGAATATTGTTTACGTTTTGTGATAAGGGTAAGAAACAACCAGAAGCCACGATTTTAGTATCGCTTATTATCATAGCACCATCGTGAAGTGGGGTTTTGGGAAAGAATATACTTTCAATAAGCGCTCCTGATATTTCACTATCAATTCTAACACCACTATCAATAATTTGTTCCGGAACGTTATCGGTTGATAAAATCAAGATTGCACCGATATTGTTTTTAGACATATTTTGAAGTGCTTTTATAATTTCAGAAATACATTGTTCTACTTTATCTTCATCGTAATAACCACTAATACCCTGCTTTACGTCGGTAAGTTTGGTTTTACGCTTTGTCCACATAAGCCTTTTGTATTCAACCGAGTGAAGAGTAAGTACCATAAAGAAAAATCCAATGGGGATTACGATATATACTGCACCTAGTATTCCGCAGAACACGAAAACTTCGGCTGATAAAATCATTACCACTACGAATACGAAAGCAAATCTTCCAGACCCGTTTTCAGAAAGAAAACGCATTAAAAAGAAATATAGCGCTGCGAACAATACTACGCCAACGATAAACGAAGATGCAAATCCCGCATCACTAAATTTTGCGAATAAAATTTTAATTTTTTCTGCAAACATTTTTCCTCCTTTAAGCAGTTAGTATCTTAAATACTACTAGCCACATTTCTTCAAAGTCGTTTACTCTGCCACTTTTTATTTTATAGTCTGCATCTACTAAATAATCAACGGCACGTTTAAGTTCTTTCTTCTTAAACATTTTGCTTTGCGCAATAAGTTTTGTTACTGCATATTCTTTGACACCAAAGAATTTAGCAAGTTCATCTGTGCTTTTTCCTGATATTGCTGTGTGTAACAATCTTCTAAAATAGTTATATATTGAAGATAAAATTAGCGTTGGCGTTTCGCCCTTACCTAACATATCTTTAATAACCGATAACGCCATATCCACGCGTTTTTTACCCAAATAATCGGTCATTTCATATATCTTATATTCCGTGCTTCTCGTTACGGTATTATCTATAATCTCTTTAGTAACCGTTCCGCTTTTTAAATAAGATATTAACTTTTCCGTTTCGTTTTCAATACGCGTCATATCTGATAAGCAATAATCGCGAAGTATGCCCGCCGTCTCGAAATCTATTTCTATATTATTACTTAAAAGTTTTGCTTTTATCCATCTTGCAATAACCGCTGGGTCTGCTTTAGAACAATCTACAAAACATACAGACTTATATTTCTTAAAAATATCGTGTGATTTTTCGTTTACTATAACTAAAACGTCTTCACTTGGGGGATTTTCTAAAAAGTTTTTAAACTCGCCCGTTATCGCTTCAACTTTCGGATAAAACTCCCTTATAACGGTTACGCGTTTTTTACTCATTAACGGGTAAGAATAGATTGATGAAATAAACTCGTCGTAATTAAGATTATCACTCGTAAACACAGCCGTATTGATAGACGGCTCTGTTAAAAAAGTTTCCTTTATTAAGGCTAATCCACGCTCGCGAAAATAAGCGTCTTCCCCTTCTAAAAGGTAAACGGAAAATTCTTCGCCAGATGCTATGCCGTTTTTAAACTGAGTGAAATTCAAAATATTACTCCCCTTCATAATATTTTAACATTTTTAAAGCGGTTTTGCAACAAAACCGCTTAATTTTATTTAAGTATTATAGATAAATTGCCATATCTTTCGGCTTCTAGGAAGTCTAAAGTATATCTATACGACACTAATTGCTTTGGCTGATAAATTGCGTTTATATTTTCACAATAATCTTCGGCTATTATTAAATGATATTCGCCACTTAAACCGTAATAATTT
>JAZRHN010000128.1:0-9127 GCA_045644785.1 Christensenellaceae bacterium | reverse complement strand
AAATTTGTAAAATTAAAGTCGTTGCACTCCCTATAGAGGCTACGGCGATTGGAAATATAAAAATGCAAACGGAGGCAAACAAATGAACAAAGCATATACCCTTGCAAAGGAAGAATACTTAAATTTAGGCGTTGATACTGAAAAGGCTATTGAAACGTTAAAAAACGTTCCCATATCTATTCACTGTTGGCAAATTGACGACGTTGTTGGTTTTGACGGTTCTGATTCACTTTCAGGCGGAATTCAAACCACAGGTAATTATCCTGGTCGTGCACAAAATTTTGAACAAATGAAAGCTGACATTAAAAAAGCTTTCTCACTTATGCCTGGTAATAAAAGATTAAATTTACACGCTTGTTATGCTGTTTTAGGCAACGATGCTGGTAAAGTTGACCGTGACAACTATAAACCCGAATACTTTAAGCCTTGGGTTGATTTTGCAAGGGAAATCGGCATTACTGGTATCGACTTTAACCCCACTTGCTTTTCACACCCCTTAGTTAAAGACGGCTTAACCTTATCTTCTCCCGATGAAAACGTTAGAAAATTCTGGATCGACCACTGCATTGCTAGTATTAAAATTTCTGAATACTTAGCAGACCAAATGGGAACTCCTGCACTTATGAATATCTGGATTCCCGATGGATTTAAGGATGTTCCTGCAGATAGACTTACCCCAAGACTTCGCTTAAAAGACTCTTTAGACAAGATTCTTGCTACTCCCTACGATAAATCAAAGGTAGTAATTGCTGTTGAAAGTAAAGTATTTGGTATTGGTGTTGAAAGTTATACAGTTGGTAGCAACGAATTCTATCAAAACTATGCTGCTAAAAATGGTATTTACTCACTTTTAGATAGCGGTCACTACCACCCTACCGAAGTTGTTAGCGATAAAATCCCTGCACTTCTTGCGTTCTACGATAAGATTGCTCTTCACGTAACAAGAGGCGTTAGATGGGATAGCGACCACGTAGTTTTATTTGAAGATGAAATTAAAGAAATTGCAAAGGAAATCGTTAGAAACGGCGCAATTGATAAAGTTATGATTGGTCTTGACTATTTCGATGCAAGCATTAACCGTTTATCAGCATTAATTAGCGGACAAAGAGCAATGCAAAAAGCATTATTATTCGCTCTTTTACAAAATAGCCAAGCATTAAAACAATTACAAGATAACGGCGATTTTACCGAACTTATGGTTAGACAAGAAGAATATAAAACTATGCCTTTCGGTGCAGTATGGAAAGAATACTTAGAAAGAGAAAACCTTTCAGATGATTTCTATACCGAAGTTAAGAAATACGAAAACGAAGTTTTATCTAAAAGATAATTAAATTACAAAAGAAAACTGCGGAAGATTGCTTCCGCAGTTTATATTTTTTAGAAATAAATAAAGCGTACACTAGGTACGCCTTTGTGGAGCTGATAACCGGAGTTGAACCGGTGACCTCGTCCTTACCAAGGACGCGCTCTACCAACTGAGCCATATCAGCAAATTTTATATATCGGTTGCGTTTTTCTTCAAAACGCTATATAATTATATAAAATAAAAATTGCTTTGTCAATTAATAACACACACTTTACAATAAATTTTAATAATTTTTTATGGAGATAAAATGAAAGTTCTTTTATTAAACGGAAGCCCACACGAAAACGGCACTACAATGCGTGCATTAAAAGAAGTTGAACACACATTGCAAGAAAACGGAATAGAAACCGAAATAATTTCAATCGGTCAAAATGAAGTTAGCGGTTGCACAGTTTGCGGTGCCTGTAAAAAAACAGGATACTGCGTTAAAAACGATTTTACCAACGTAGTAATTGATAAGCTTGAAGCATCTGACGGTTTTATTGTAGGCACACCCGTTTACTATGCGGGCTTAAACGGAACACTTAAATCATTACTTGATAAAACCTTTTATGCGCACGGAAAATTTGTTGGTAAACCTGCCGCTGCCGTTGCCTGTGCAAGAAGGGCTGGCACGTCTTTTACGCTTGATATTATAAATAAATACTTTATGATAAGTGAAATGCCCGTTATATCATCTCAATATTGGAATAACGTTTATGGTGCTAATGCAGAAGATGCCGAAAAAGACCTTGAAGGCTTACAAACAATGCGTGTTTTAGCAAACAATATGGCATATATACTTAAATGTATTGAAGCAGGCAAAAAAGCCGGTATTACCCCACCCGAAAAAGAACCGAGAAAGAGAACAAACTTTATCGGCAACAATTAACAAGGAAAAAACAATGTATAACTTTTTTATTGATAAAACTGACGTAAACAACGGTAAGGCTATAATTAAAGGAAAAGACCACAATCATATTAAAAACGTTTTACGTATGAAAGTTGGTGAAGAATTTTTAGTTTCCTACGAAAAAACGTCTTCCCTAGCCCAAATCAGCCAAATAACCGATGAAATTATTGTTTGTGATATAGTAAGCGAAAATTATGCTAACACCGAACTACCCGTCAATATTCACCTTTTTCAAGGTCTCCCTAAGTCAGACAAACTGGAACTTATTATTCAAAAGGCAGTTGAACTTGGCGTATCTACTATAACACCTGTTGAAATGAGCCGTTCTATAGTTAAAATAGAAGATAAAAAGAAGAAATCTAAACTAGAACGTTTTCAAGCAATTTCTGAAAGTGCAGCAAAACAAAGTAAACGCACAATTATTCCTGAAATTTTAGATATAATCCCCTATAAACTAGCGTTAGAAAGGGCTTTTAATTACGAGCACGTTTTAGTTCCTTACGAAAATGAAAAAGGTATGATTGAAACTAATAACGCTTTTAAGTCTATTAAGTCTGGCGATAATATTGCTGTGTTTATTGGGCCAGAAGGCGGCTTTAGTGATGAAGAAATTGCATTAGCAAAAGAAAAAGGTGCAAAGATAATTTCTCTTGGCAAGCGAATACTCCGCACCGAAACGGCAGCAATTACCGCAATAAGTGCAATAATGCTCCACGCAGAAATCAATTTATAAAAATTAAAAGGGTAACAAAAATATGTTACCCTTTTTTATTTGTTTAATTTAGTATTATGCTTCAGGTTGTTCTTCAACTTCTGCAGAAACTTCTTCATCTTCTTTAGGAGTAATAGCAATCATTGAAACGTTAGAATCATCAATCTTCATAATTCTTACGCCTTGGGTATCTCTACCAATCTTGCTAATATCTTCAGAAGAAACTCTTATAATTGTTCCTGCGCTTGTAATTACCATTATATCGTCATTAGAAGTTACAAGCTTAAGACTTACAAGTTTACCTGTCTTTTCGTTGAATACGCCCGCTTTTACGCCTTTACCAGCCCTAATTTGCAATCTGTAATCGTCAAGCGGAGACCTCTTACCATAACCATTTTCAGTCATCGTAATTACTTCCGCACCTTGTTTTACGATACACATATCAACTACTCTGTCGCCAGCGTTAAGTTCGATACTCTTAACACCTTGTGTATCTCTACCCATAGCACGAATATCGTTTTCAGAGAATCTGATACACTTACCTTCATATGAAGCAGTTATAATTTCATCGTTACCACTAGTTAAGCCAACTGAAATAAGTTTATCACCATCAACAATCTTAATTGCAATTTTACCAACTTTTCTAATACTTGCAAATTCTGAAAGTGCAGTCTTTTTAATAAGACCATCTTTGGTTGCCATTACGATAAAGCCTTCTGCATTTTCCTTTAACGGAAGCATTGCACATACTTTTTCGTTACCTTCTAATTGTAATAGATTAGAAATATGTCTACCCCTTGCAGTTCTTTGTGCATCAGGGATAAAGTAACACTTCATACTATAAACCTTACCACGGTCGGTAAAGAACAATATATCGTCGTGGTTAGAAGTTACGAACATATTTTCTACAAAGTCTTCTTCTTTAGGTTTATGTGCAGTCACACCCTTACCACCACGATGTTGAGTTCTGTATTCGCTTACATTTACACGTTTTACGTAATTTTGGTGAGTTAAACTTACAACAACGTCTTCTTTAGGAATTAAATCGCCGATATCAATATCGCCAACTTCATAAGAAAGTTCAGTCTTTCTTTCGGTGGTGTATTTTTCTTTGATTTCAAGCATATCTTGCTTAATTATAGCCTTAACTCTCCACTCGTTAGCAAGAATATCCTTAAAGTCTGCAATCATATTTTGAAGTTCAACCAATTCTTCTTGTAATTTTGACACTTCCATACCGGTTAAACGTTGTAATCTCATTTCTAAGATTGCATTTGCCTGTCTTTCTGAAAGCACAAACTTTTCCATTAACGCTTCTATTGCTTCGTTTTTATCAGAAGATTTTTTAATAACCTCAATAACTTCGTCTATAGAAGCAAGTGCAATAAGTAAGCCTTTAACAATATGTTCTCTTTCTTCGGCTTTATCAAGATTATACTTAACACGTCTTTTAATAACGCTTTCTTGATGCGCTAAATAATGAGTTAAGATTTCTTTTAAGTTAATAACCTTAGGTTCACCATCAACTAATGCTAAAAGTATAATACCGTCTTTAACCTGAAGATTGGTGTGTTTATAAAGTGTATTTAATACAACTTGTGTATTTACGTCTTTCTTTAACTCTATTACCATACGCATACCGTCACGGTCAGACTCGTCACGAACGTCACTAATACCTTCAACACGCTTATCTTTTACAAGGTCGGTAATAGATTTTTTAAGTTCTTCTTTATTTACTTGGTAAGGAATTTCGGTTACAACAATTCTTTCTCTACCATTAGCGAATTCTTCAATATCCGTTTTAGCCCTTAAAACAAAGCCACCTTTACCTGTTCTATATGCCTGTCTAATACCCGCAACACCCATTAAAATACCACCAGTAGGATAATCAGGCGCTTTAATGTATTGCATAAGGTCATCAACTTCTATTTCTGGATTATCTAAAAGCGCAACACAACCATCAATACATTCAGCAAGGTTATGAGGTGGAATATTTGTTGCCATACCTACTGCAATACCATCAGAACCATTAACTAAAATATTAGGTATTCTTGAAGGTAATACAACGGGTTGCATTTCAGTATCGTCAAAGTTAGGATAGAAATCTACCGTATCTTTTTCGATATCGCGGAGCATTTCGTTAGCGAGTTTTGATAAACGCGCTTCAGTATATCTATATGCTGCCGCACTATCCCCGTCTACCGAGCCGAAATTGCCGTGTCCGTCAACCAAAGGACAGTTAATTGAGAAATCCTGCGCTAAACGAACTAACGCGTCGTAAACCGAACTATCGCCGTGAGGATGGTATTTACCTAAAACTTCACCAACGATTTTAGCGCATTTCTTAAACGCCTTGTCGTGCGTTAAACCCATATCGTGCATTGCGTATAAAATACGACGATGAACAGGCTTTAATCCGTCCCTTACGTCCGGAATAGCACGTGATACGTTAACAGCCATAGCGTAGGCAATAAACGACTTTTTAACTTCGTTATTAACTTCTACGTTTATTAATTTTGTTTTTTCAAGGACTTCCTTAAAACTTGCAGTTAATTCCGCAGATGCTTCTTTCTTAGCCATTTTATTACCTCCTATTAGATATCTAACTCTTTAACGAGTTTTGCGTTTTCTTCAATAAATTGACGGCGAAGTTCAGGGTCATCACCCATCAACTTGGTAAATATATCATTTGCTTCAACAGCGTCTTCCATCGTAACCCTTAATAAAGTTCTAGTTTCAGGATTCATTGTGGTTTCCCATAATTGGTCGGGGTCCATTTCACCAAGACCTTTATAACGTTGAATATCACACTTTCCTACTTCCGCTAAGTAATCAGCCAATTCTTTATCAGAGTATAAATACTTATCAACTTTATTCTTGCTTGCTTTATAAAGCGGGGGTTGAGCAATATAAACGTGGCCTTGTTCAATTAACGGTTTCATAAACCTAAAGAAGAACGTTAATAAAAGAATTCTGATATGACTTCCGTCAACGTCCGCGTCGGTCATACAAATAATTCTATCGTAACGAATTTTGGTAATATCAAATTCTTCTTTCATACCACCGCCAAACGCATTAATCATTGCTTTAATTTCAGCATTTTCTAAAACTCTGTTAATTCTAGCCTTTTCTACGTTTAGAATCTTACCACGGAGCGGTAATATTGCTTGGAATCTTCTATCTCTACCCTGTTTAGCACTGCCACCTGCAGAATCACCTTCGACAAGGAAGATTTCACAAAATTCAGGGTTTCTATCTGAACAGTCGGCAAGTTTTTCAGGAAGATTAGCACTTTCAAAAGCACCCTTTCTACGCGTGTTTTCACGCGCTACTCTTGCAGCTTCTCTCGCACGTTGAGCGGTTAAGCATTTCATTATAATTTCACGAGTAACCGCAGGATTTTCTTCAAGGAACGTACCGAAATATTCTTGCATTGCCTTTGAAACGTAATTTCTCATTTCAGAGTTACCGAGTTTAGTTTTAGTTTGACCTTCAAACTGTGGTTCGGTAAGTTTTACTGAAACAACTGCAACGATACCTTCTCTTACGTCTTCATTAGAGAGTTTATCGTCATTTTTAAGGATATTAAGTTTCTTACCCGCATCATTGATAATTCTGGTTAAAGAAGCCTTAAAACCTTCTAAATGAGTACCGCCTTCTTCTGTGTTTATATTATTAGCAAAAGCGTAGATTTCTTCGTTATAAGAATCGGTGTATTGAAGTGCAACTTCTACTTCATTATCACCATAGAAAACGTCAAAATAAATAGGTTGTGGGAAAATAGGACTTTTCTTTTTACTTAAATCTTCAACGAAGTGATAGATACCACCTTCATAATAGAAAGTATCTTTTTGTTCATGGTCTTCCCTTTCATCGATAAGATTAATAGTTAAGCCTTTATTTAAATACGCTAATTCACGAAGTCTAGTCTTTATAGTGTCATAATTAAAAATAGTAGTTTCAAAAATTTCTTCATCTGGCATAAAGGTTACCCAAGTACCAGTGAAGTCAGCAGTACCTACTACGGTTAAAATATCATCGGGAATACCACGATGGTATATTTGCTTAAAATGTTTTCCGTCTTGGAAAACTTCTACCATAAGCGTTTTAGAAAGAGCGTTAACAACTGAAAGACCTACGCCGTGAAGACCGCCAGAAATCTTATATCCGCCACCACCAAACTTACCGCCAGCGTGAAGTTTGGTTAAAACTACTTGAACAGCAGAAACCTTTTCCGTGTGGTGAATTGCAGTAGGAATACCTCTACCATTGTCCTTTACAGTGCAAGAGCCGTCAGCATTAATTTGAACGGTAATTGCCGTACAGTAACCCGAAAGCGCCTCGTCGATAGAATTATCAACTATTTCTTGAACGAGGTGGTGAAGCCCCCTTACGTCGGTTGAACCGATATACATACCCGGTCTTTTACGAACAGGGTCTAGACCTTCTAAAACCTGAATTTCAGACTCACCGTAATTAGCGTTAACTTTGGTTCTTTCTTCCATTTTATTTCCTTCCTAAATTTTATATTAAAATTGTATCATATTTTATTAAATTTTGCAAGTATATTTAATTACTTTATATAATATATCTTTTACGCCCGCGCGCGTACGCGTAAGAACACAAAAATAGTATAATTTTCGACTTTTTGCGCACCCTATTTTTATGCAAAAGAAGAGTTGTAATACTTGCAAAACCCAAATAGCAAAAGGCGAACTTTTTATGTGCACAAACTGCGGAAACGTAGTATGTAGCGACTGCGCGAAATCTACAAAAAAAATTTGTCCAAACTGCTATCACAATCTTGAAATTTGGGGATAAAAAAAACACCGCTTTTTGCGGTGTTTTTTACTATACATTTTCTTTTATTTTCTTAAAGAGTTTCTTGTTAAACTCCCCTAGCCCTTTTATCTTGCATTTTTTACATTCTTTCATACCTTTTTCGTAGAAAATATCAAAACGTTCTTTTTCATTTTCTACAAAAACTAAATATGCCGTTTTTGCCCTTAAAGTTAAAACCGAATTATCAGAATTTAGATATTTTTCAATTTCATAAACACAATCATCGGCTTTATCTTCACTATAATTATAAGTGCAATATTCGAACAAAGCGTTAGTTAAAACCTGATTTTTTACACTTGCAGGCATATATTCTTCTAATGAACGCAATCTCTTTATAGTTTCTTTAGCATTTCCATAATCTTCTTTATCTAAATAATAATTGTATCTAGCATCTAAAAGCATTATAAAATACGGACTATCTTCTGCAATTTGTGGTGTATCAAAATAATATTTTTCATCTACTTGTGCAGGCGTTTTTCCGTTATACATTTCAGCCTGAACAGATAAAACGGAAAGCAATACTTTTGCTTCATTTTCTTCTCTTTTAAGCGCTAATGCAAGTGCGCCGTCATTTTTATAACCAAGCGTTTCCATTGGAAGAATATTGCTTAAAATCGAATAGATTCCAACAGGCAAAAAGGTTGATAAAAGACAAAATGGAATAAATGAGATACCGCCAAAAATTAACGGAATAACACCTACTAAACAAGGTAAAATCACGGCAAACGAGCCTGAAATAGTTGTTTTTCTAAGTTTTTTTGATAAATTTTCAGTCGAAGTAGGTATAGTTTCGGTATTTCCACCTGCTTCCTTCATACTTGTAAAACTGAATTTATAAGACTTTTTTTTCTTTGTCCATTTTAAGAACCAAACGGAAAAAGAAAGCACTAAAAATCCGTTCTTTTTAGCCGAAATAACGTGACCTAATTCGTGACATAAGGTACATACAAACGACGTTACTATAAGCCCTACAACGCACCAAAGCACCATTTCATAAGATTCTCTTGATACAAATCTATTTCCGCAAATATATGCAATTAAAAAAGCACTTGCAAGCGTAAACAAAATTACTAAAACGTTGTTTACAAAATTAGCACGCCTACTCATAATTTTTCCTCTCTTAATCTTAAATATCCTTCTAAATTGTCGCTTTCACTTACTGTGATTTGAGTTATATTAAACCTTTCCATAATTTGCACGATAACGGTTATTCCAGAACCAATAACCTTTGCCCTTTCGGGTTGTAAACCTATCATACTTTTACGTTCTTCTACTGAAAACGAATAAACTTTATTTTGAAGTTCTTTAAGTT
>JAZRHN010000127.1:0-3249 GCA_045644785.1 Christensenellaceae bacterium | reverse complement strand
GCCGTTCTACTAAAATCAAACATAGCCAAGCCTGCCTTAAATTCTATCCCTAAAATATTACAAATCGTTTCGCAATCCTGCCACTCACCTTTAATAAAAGCAATCAAAGTTTCGAGCTTTTGCCGAAGTTGGATATTTTGTTCTTTCATATCCAACACGGGACGAAAGTCTACACCATCCTCTGCTCCGCCAAAAGGTTCAAACTCAATATTACAAGTTTTATATTGCTGATTCGCTTCAAAGATTTCTAAAATGTTTTTACTCTTCATTATTATTTTCTCCTAAATATTTTTTATTGTTTATATCGACGGCAGCATAAGGCTACCGAATAAAGATGGTTATGGGGTTTTATGCAACCCCGAAATCTATAAATGAAAAAAGCGCCCAGAGCTAAAACACTCTGAACGCTTTGAAAGAAGGAAACTAAAAAAGTGCCCAACCAAACGGTTAGACACTTCTATCAATATATAACTATAATTTATATTAAATAAACTGTGCAACTATAAAAAACAAAATAAAAAATACTACTTGAACCGAAATTTTCCCATTAAAACGCATATGAACTTATGAAACACTTTTTCATTTGCGGGAAATGAGCTGGAAGTTTTTTGTTCAAGTGCGGGAACTTTGCGGGAAGTTTGAGGGAACTTTCCCTCATTTTCCCTATTTTTGCCTAATTTTACGCATTTTTACCACATTTTTGGGCTAAAAACGGGCTTTTTATGCCATTTTTAATGTATTTTTATAGATTAAAATAGCAAGCTCGGTTGAGCTTATTTATGCATAAATATACAAAAAATGCAGGAATTTAATGCTTTTATACACTAAATCCTGCATATTTGGCTGCCCCTGTCAGGCTCGAACTGACGACACACGGATTAACAGGGGCTAAAAGTCCGTTGTCTTAAGCCTTTTTAAGTAAAAATCAGCGAAATTTAGCACAATTTCCCTCCTTTTTTAACGATTTTTCCCTCATTTTTACTACTTAAGTCTAATTAAGCCAATTTATTTTCGTTTCCTTGCGGGAAAAACGAGGGAAATCGATCGGAAATTTGGGTACAACTTAAGCATCTTTAGGCAATTTCGCGTAATAAAACCTACTTTTACCTATTTTATCCTCAAGCACAAACAGATTATAAGGAGCACTTTTACGTAAGGCACTTAAATTAGAAATTGAAAACTTTTCTTAAAAAAGCAAATAGTTTTCAAGAAAATTGCAGTATCTTATATATATAATATTGAGCGCGCGCACGCGTGCGCGCGCACGCGCGCGAGGAGCATTAATTCGAACTTGTTTTTAACGATGTTGAAATAACACTTGCGGATACTTTATGCTGTTCTTCCGAGAAATGTGCATATATTTTTTCAGTGGTTGCCAATTGACTATGCCCTAACCATTTTTGGATATCCTCCAACTTCACACCTTCATGCCGCATCAAAGTGGCGCAGCTATGTCTTAAATCGTGAAATCTAATATGTCGTAATTGCTGTTCCTTGATGAACTTAATAAACTTTTTAGTAATATAGTCTGGATTCACAGGCGTTCCGTCTTCCAATACGTAGATATAGCCTTCCTCTTTATAAAAATTTTTCAAAAAGACCTTATTAGCCTTTTGTTCTTCCCTCATTTTTATAAGCATTTCTTCAATCTCAGGCATCAACGGCAAAGTTCTTAAACTTTTATTTGTTTTTGTCCGATCCTTGGCTATGACCTGTGCCTTTCCATCTACATTACAATAGACTACTGTATGCATAATAGTAACTGTCTTGTAATTAAAATCTACAGCAGACCACTTTAGCCCGCCAATTTCACTCCTACGTAACCCGTAATAAATAGCCATCGTTACTGGAAATTCCAATTTTGTTCCTTTAACTCTTTTTAATAAGTCAAGCAATTCTTCCTTATTGTAATAGTCACCAACAAACGTATCCCCTTTAGGCAACTTTACCTTATCAGCGGGATTGCTAGGAATTTTATCATCCTCAAAGGCTTCTTGCAAACACTTCCGTATATTAGCATGATATTTCCTAATTGTATTTGCATTAACTCTTTTCAGCTCCGACTTATAGAAAAGCCGAATATCCTCAGCGGTTATACTATGAAGTGTAATTCCACGTTCGTTAAAATACGGCATAATCGCTCTCTGAATTTGAGTGCGATACCCATTATACGTAGTTGCTGCAATTGTATCTTTTAATTCTTCATTCCACGTGTATAAATAGTCTCCAAATAAAGGACTTCCTAATACCACCTGTTCTACCAAATGTTTTTCTTCTTGAGCTTCATTCGAATTATTAGCTTCTTCGCTAATATCCTCATACACCAATTCCCTTTTTACAACATCATAATAGCGTTGGTATTCATCCAACATCGTTTCTGCTTTGCGTTTATTCCCTTTAACCTTCAATTTTGTTGATATCCAAATCTGTTTCCTCTTATGATCTTCATCATAATAGGACACTACTATATAGTACAATCCAGCTTTTTCTCTTAAAAATGCAGGAACCATATACAAAAGCCTCCTTTATTTTATTCCAAAATGTGCAGCCAACGAATCCCGCGAAACTCGGTACTCGCGACCAACAAAAATGTACTTAATTTTATTTTTTTCCAAAAATCGATAAGCCGTAACTCTGCTAACATTCAAATATTCACACACGTCTTTAATATCCATAATCTCTGGATATTCCGATATCTTCAATCTACGTTCTTTTTTATTCTCCATTCAATTCACCTTCCTTTATTTATATTTCATAACACTTAACATCCTTTGTAATTCTATATTTTTGCCACCACCATCTCTAATGAGATAAATGGATCTTCCCAACATCTTGAGTCTATTGAACACTCCCTATTGTCCCCTAAAACAAAAAAACTGTTTTCAGGAACCGTATAACTAACACCCTCAATCGTAATGGTTTCGCCTGCCACAGCAGCAATGCGCTTCACCAATATGTTTCCATCTTTCGTAAAAACAATGATGTCCCCCGTCTTTAAATCATCAAAAACTCTTACCCCGAAAATAATACTTTCTTTTTTTAGAGTTGGCTCCATGGATGACGTTGGAACGTATCCAATAAAAAAGACCGTTTTCATCAACACAACCGTCAAAGCTGCGACGAAAACGGGAATTAACCAAATATATTTTCTTAACCTACACATTCTCTCCCTTCTCGTAGCTTACCTCGACTAATCAAAAGCTTTTTACTTTCGTCAATGACTTGCTGACAGTAATACTCGCCCATAAG
>JAZRHN010000126.1:0-2958 GCA_045644785.1 Christensenellaceae bacterium | reverse complement strand
CTACCATTCTTAGTGGATTATGGAGTCCGTCACCCCTAAAGTATTACTACTCTAGGTTTGGGCTCTTCCGATTTCGCTCGCCACTACTTTCGGAATCGTTTGTTTACTTTCTTTTCCTCCGGGTAATTAGATGTTTCAGTTCCCCGGGTTCCCCTTGTATACCTATTGATTCAGTATACAATACCATAACATTACTTATGGTGAGTTTCCTCATTCGGATATCTACGGATCAATGTCTATTTGCAACTCCCCGTAGCTTTTCGCAGCTTGTCACGTCCTTCTTCGGCGCCATGTACCAAGGCATCCTCCTGTATGCTCTTTGTAGCTTGATCTTTATGATTACTTTACGTAATCCGTCGAATTTTACTTCATACTTTCCTTGACTATTTATACTCGACTATTCGTGAATCGTTCCTACGTAATTTTTTTCGTATTAACCTTTTCTTGTTAGTCTATTTGCTTTATTTTGCCTTAATGTACTAATTAATTTTAAGTCTTACTCGTTAGATAATTATTTAACTAATCATCTTCCTTTCTTTTACAATCTATACAGTTGTCAATCTGCGGTGCTTTGACTTCGGTCAAAGGTGAGTGTTTTTTACACTCTTAAATAATGCCCCTGAAAATCAGCAGCCTACATATAATAGCATTTTACTTTTTTTAAGTCAAGCGAAAAGCCACGCTTTTTAAAGGTTTTTAAAATTTTTTTTCTTTTATTTTTTAAATGGTTTTAACAACTATTTTAATAATATAATAATAATGTTTTTAGGTTGCTTTTTTTGGTTAATTTTTAGATGATTAATACATTTTTTCAAAAATTTCAAAAACTAACCTTAAACAGTTGACAATTAAATATTAGTTTGCTAAAATTGATTAGCATTGTCGAACGAATTAACCGCGGGTGTAATTCAATGGTAGAATTCCAGCCTTCCAAGCTGGCTGCGTGGGTCCGATTCCCATCACCCGCTCCAAATTACACGCTTTCGGTAAATCGTATGCGTTTAGGGAGACGTGTTATGCGCCTGTAGCTCAGTCGGATAGAGCACCGGCCTTCTAAGCCGGGTGTCAGGGGTTCGAATCCCTTCAGGCGCGCCAATCATGGCGGATGTAGCTCAGCTGGTTAGAGCGCGAGATTGTGGTCCTTGAGGTCGTGGGTTCGACTCCCATCTTCCGCCCCACTACACACTTAGGGGTGTCGCCAAGCGGTAAGGCACTGGATTTTGATTCCAGCATTCGTAGGTTCAAATCCTGCCACCCCTGCCAAAACAAAAATGAATCTGTCTTTAGCTCAGCTGGTAGAGCACCTGACTCTTAATCAGGGTGTCCGGGGTTCGAGTCCCCGAAGGCGGACCATTTTTGCCCCATTAGCTCAGGCGGTAGAGCACGTGACTTTTAATCACGGTGTCCGGGGTTCGAGTCCCCGATGGAGCACCAGAAAGAGATAGACTTAATCGTCTATCTCTTTTTGTTTTATCTCAATCAAAAAAGACAAGGATTTAAGGGCGTTGCTCTTAGGGATTTAAATTAAAAAGTTAAAAAGCAAACCACTTTGGTTTGCTTTTTCTTATTTTTCTTGAATATCATAGAATTTAAAGTTAGATGTTCTTACTTTGTTTTGAGCCCAATTCACTGCCGTATTTCTATAACCCCTAAAAGCTTCAGTAAATGCGGGAACTCCACCACGATACGCAGTTTCAGTTAAATAGTACTTAATAATAGTCGCAATAAATCAAGGTGTTTTAGGAATTTCATTAAATGTATATGTTGACCTATCCCAACCACATTCAACATTGGCAGTATTACCATTATTATTCTTTACAATTATAAAATCAGCACTATCAATATTTATTTCGTTTGCAAACATTTCTTCAAAACTTAGTCTTCTATCGGGTCTATCTATAAATATAAACTTATCTATGTCTGCCATATCAAAATTTTCCCATATTCTTTTTTTATCAAGTAGCCATTCTGCTGATATTTTTGGGGGAATATTATAACATTCAAACACCTTGCTGATTTGACTTGCAACAAAAATAACAATATTTTTTTGTTTTGCGATATTTCTTAAAGCCCTTATTTTTTCTTTAGTGGTATTACCATTAACATCTAGAAGTTGCAAATAATCTATTAATACAATTTGAGTATTATTGTTAATTTTACTATCCAATATTTCTTTTGTTAAAATCATTTCATCCTCTATTGACGTATATGAAAAAACCTTTTTTTCTCTTTCGATATCATAGCCAACTGACTTTGAAATTTTTTCTTTCAAATCCTTTTCATATAACTCTAAACTAAAAAATTTACATTTAAAATTATTTTTTGCTAAATTGACTAAAATACTTATAAGAAAAGCTGTTTTACCTATTGCTGGTCTGCCACCTATCACAACTAAATCGCCTTTATAAATTTTTAAGTGTTTGTCTAAACTTTCAAAACCCGTATATATTCTATCCATAAATTTCTCCTTTTTGTTTTATAATACAAAAGGTTTTATCCCAAAAATAGTACAATATAAGCAAAAGTGTAGCACACTATACTTTTGCTTAAAGTAGTGTGTTTTTGCAAAGCAAAAAGAAAGACTAACGAAAAATTTCTCGTTAGTCTTTTATAATGCAACAAAAAATCCCTAAGAGCGACGCCCTTACCTTGTCTTTTTATTTTTACCCTATTAAACTTTTGCTATCTAATAAATCGTAGTTTTTAATAAACTCTGCGAGTTCGTTTGCAATTATTCTAGCACCGCCAACAGAATTACTTTCAATATTTAAGGGGAGCAACGGGTCGTGTAGCGATAATCTTAATAAGAACCAACCGTTGCCGTGATTGTTATCTAAATTTACCCTTACACCTTCATAATTAGGAAGTTCTAAAGACCAGCCGTCCTTTGTTTCTACGTATGCCTTTAAATCATCAATAACCTTTTGACCGTAAGTCTTAAAATCTTCGGTTAAAATG
>JAZRHN010000125.1:0-6007 GCA_045644785.1 Christensenellaceae bacterium | reverse complement strand
TACAAGAAGGGACGTTTCTAAAGCAGATTTACCGCTTGACTTTTGGCAAAATGCCGTTGAAACGGTTAACGTTGAATTTGAAGTTAGTAAAGACGTTTTATCTGACGTTGAAGAATGGCTTGGCGTTGAAAATATTACAACCATAAACGATAAATATATTGCACGCGCATCTCTCCCCTTTGATGGTGGACTAATCAGCAAGATTATGAGTTATGGGGACGGCATAAAAGTTTTATCACCCAAGGAACTAAAAAAGGAAATAAAATTAAAAGCACAGAACTTGCTTAAAAATTATCAATAAAAACGTAAAAAACGGCGTAGCCACTTGGCTACGCCGTTAGTATTTATTAAAATTCTTTTCGAGTTGTTCGTGAGAATAGCGAAAGTAAAACTGCCATAGGATCTTTTTCTTCGTAAATTATTGAATAAACAGCATTGGTTATTGGTAAATCTACGTTTAATTGTTCGCCTAGCGTTTTCATCGCTTTTGCGGTTGTTACACCCTCTGCTAGTTTTATAAACTTTTCGCCTTTAACATACGCTTCTCCATACTTTCTATTATTAGAAAATGGTGAAAAAAGCGTTGTTTCGTAATCTCCTAAATGGCATAAACCATAAGCCGATAATTCGCTTCCGCCAAGCGCTTTTATTAGCCTTGCAACTTCTCTTGCACCCCTAGCCATAAGCGGACCCTTTAAGGTTTCGTATCCACCGCCATCTAACATACCAGCAGCAATACCCATCACGTTTTTTGCTGCAGCACCTATTTCGCTACCTATAATATCGTCCCCATAATAAAAACGAATTAAATCACTTCTAAAATTATCTGCTAGATACTTTACTAACTCTTTATTAGTTGAATCTATAAGCATGCAATTTGGTTGCCCACTTGTAAATGCTTGTATATGCCCAGGGCCTACCCATACGGCTACTTTATCGGCAGAAATTCCACATTCTACCATAACTTCAGATAAACGCTTTCCTGTTTCAACTTCTATACCTTTCATACAAAGCACGAAGATTTTATCTTTTACGTTAAGCGATTTTACCCTTTGCATAAATTCGCGAAGTGCTTGTGAACTTATTGATATAACGATTACTTCGGCATGGTTTACAGATTTTTCAAGATTACTAGTTAAAGTTATTCTTTTATCTAACTCTACGTATTCGTTTCTACCAGTATTTTTTAATACGTCGTATGAGTGAGAACCCTCTCTTCCCCATTGATAAACGTCGTGCCCTTGGTTAGTTAAATACCAACCGATAAACGAACCCCATCTTCCTGTACCTAATACCGAAATTTTCATTAAACGCCCCTTTTATATAGTCTTTCTATCTACGAACGCACGCGCTAAACTTACTTCGTCTGCATACTCTAAATCTGTTCCTATAGGTATGCCGTGTGCTAGCCTTGTCACCTTTATTCCTAACGGTTTTAATAGGTTAGAAATATACATCGCCGTTGCTTCACCCTCTACGTCAGGATTGGTTGCCATAATAATTTCATTAACGCCACCTTCACTAATACGTGAAAGTAAACCTTTAATATTTATATCATTAGGTCCTATTCCATCTAACGGAGAAATTGTGCCGTGAAGCACGTGATATACGCCGTTAAACTCGTTAAGTTTTTCTATAGCGATAACGTCTTTAGGTTCTTTTACAACGCACACCGTTTCTTTAGAACGAGTTTTACATACGTCGCATATATCGCCTTCAGAATAGTTACCGCAAATTTTGCAATAGTGAACGTTGCGTTTTGCATTAATTATAGCATCAGCAAACGCTTTCGCTTCATCATCGTTCATATTAATCACTTTATACGCAAAGCGTTGTGCTGTTTTTGCACCTACGCCCGGTAAACGTGAAAATTCGTTAATAAGCCTACCAATCGGCTCTATATAAACTTTCATTTCTTAAAATAAACCCATGTTTGCCATGCTTGCAAACGCACCTAATTTTTCTGCTGCAACCTTATCGGCTTTTTCATAACCGTCGTTGATTGCTGCAATTATTAAATCTTCCGTAAAAGTAATATCATCAGCATCGATTCCATTAGGGTCGATAGTAATGCTTTTAATTGCCTTTTTAGCATTCATAACTACCTTAACTAATCCGTTGCCGGCAACACCTTCTACTTCTAATTCATCAAGTTCTTCTTGTTTTCTTTGTAATTCTTCTTGTGCTTTTTGCATTTGACGTGCTAAGTTTTGCATTTGGTTTCCACCACCAAAGCCTCCGCCAAATCCGCCACCGAAGCCACCTCTATATCCTGCCATAATCTTATCGCTCCTATCTTAATTTTTTATTATTACGATATCTTCGCCAAACAATCTTTTAACTTGGTCAACAGCATCGTTTATTTCGTTTGCTTTTTTGCTTGAATCGGGTTCTTTAATTACAACTTCATAATCACCAAACTCTACTAAACAAGCCTTTAGTTTTTCTTTTACGGTGTCCTTATTTAAATACGCCCTGTCGCTTTCGCTATCGGTATAAACGTTTATAACCCCACCGCTTACTTCTACTAATGCGTTTTGCATTACGCTCCATAATAGTTCTGCACCATTATTTCTCAATGCACGTAAAACTAAACCTTTTGCATTTTCATTATTAAGTTTTTCAGTTGCCGTTTTAACTACGGGCTTAGGATTTTCAACAACCTTTTCAGTAGTTACTATAGCGCCGTTTTTAATAGCATCTTCCAAAGTTTTTACCCTTGCAATTAACGCATCAAAATCATAATCGCTATCAGGTCTTGTTGCTTTTACCGATAAACTTTCAAACACTACTCTAGGATGAGTGGTGTATTTTAATGCACTTTCCGTTTCGGCAAATATTTCTAATGCACGAAGTATTCTTGCTTCGTTTACTCCGTCTGCTATTTCTGCAATTTTTTCGTATCTACTTTGCGGTAATGCTAATATTTTATTAGCACTTTCGCCACAGGTTTTTGCTACAATTATATCTCTTAAAAAAGCGGTTACGTCTTTAGTTAAAACGCCCATACTTTTGCCCATTTCGCAAAGTGCGTTTATAATTTCTAACACTTTACCAGTATTGCCTTTAAGAACGTTTTCTACAAATTCTGTAATAAGTTCGTAATTAGATGAACCTAAAATTTCGGTTACGTCTTTATACGTTAATTTTCCTTTATTGTGTGATAATGCTATATCTGCTATTGATAAAGCGTCTCTTATACTGCCTTCGCCTGCTTTTGCAATAGCAGTAACCGCTTCCGCTTCATATTCTTTGCCTTGTTCGTCGTAAATGTCTGATATTAACTTTGCTATCTTTTCAGTAGAGATAAGTTTAAAATCAAAACGCATACATCTAGATAATATGGTTGCAGGAATTTTATGTGCTTCTGTAGTTGCTAAAATAAATATCGCGTGCTTGGGCGGTTCTTCAAGCGTTTTAAGTAAAGCGTTAAACGCTGCACCCGTTAACATATGTACTTCGTCTATAATATATACTTTATACTTTACTGATACGGGTGGATATTGAACGTTTTCACGTAATTCTCTTATTTCGTTTACACCGTTATTAGACGCTGCGTCTATTTCAATTACGTCTATATTAGACGGGTCTGAAAGCGCTAAACACGCCGCACACTTACCACATGGCGAACCATTTTTAGAATCTAAACAGTTTACGGCTTTAGCAAACGTTTTTGCACAAGAAGTTTTACCCGTGCCCCTAGTGCCCGTGAATAAATATGCGTGCCCAAGCCTGTTTTCCATTATTTGGTTGGTTAGCGTTTTTACGATATGTTCCTGACCGATTAAATGTTCAAAATCCGTAGGACGATATCTTCTGTATAAAGCGAGATACGCCATAACTTTCTCCTTACCTATTTTCTAATAGGCTAGTTATTTTCTTTCTTATACGCTGTTTTGCGTTTTCTACCGCCTTAGCGTCTTTTTTTATTATACTTTCTATTTCCGAATTAGTGTTGCCCTCTATCATAAGGCTAAGCACTTGGTTTTCAGTTTTACTTAAACTATCTTTTATTTTAACTAATAATTCACTTACCGCTTCGCCGTTTATGTAAGTTTCTTCAGGACTTGTGGCGTTGTCTTTTATTATGCCGTTTTTATCGGGCGCATCACCTTCTGCACTAGTAAAATAAATACAATCACTAAACGGCTTATTTTTTACCGCATAACTTCTTATTGCGCTTATAATTCTATGCTTTATACAAACGCAAGCGTAAGTTTTAAACGATGCAACACCGCTAAACGAATCTATTGCACTGACTAATCCAAGTGTTCCTTCTTGATAAAGGTCATCAGCATCGCCACCGCATAAAAAATATTTATTTGCAATAGACGTTGTTAGTTGTTTGTATCTTTTAATTAGCGTTTCCTTTGCAAGTGCGTCCGTTTTAGATAGATTAACTAACTGCTCGTCCGTTAACTTGTTATAATCCATAATTAGCCGTTAAGTCTTTGCCTTACCACTTCGTAAACAACGATACCGCACGCTACTGAAGCGTTAAGAGAATTAACCTTTCCATACATAGGAATAGAAACTATTCCATCGCATTTTTCTTTGGTTAAACGTTTTACGCCTGAATCTTCTCCACCGATAACCAAACAGATTTTTCCGGTTAAATTGCTTTTATAAAGCGGGCTTCCGCCAACTTCTGCACCATAAACCCAGAAGCCTACTTCTTTTAACTTATCTATTGCAGTGTTTACGTTGGTTACCCTTGCAACTTTTACGTGGTTAGCAGCACCTGCTGAAATACGCATTACCGTATCGCTTACGCTAGCGCATCTATCTTTACCGATAATTAAACCATCTACACCTGCACATTCACATACTCTTATGATACTGCCAAGGTTATGCGGGTCTAATATTTCGTTTAATACTACTATTATGCCGTCCTTATCTTCTACTGATGAAATAACGTCTTCTAGTTCTGCGTATTCGTAATCAGACGTAAAGGCAATAAAGCCTTGGCTACGTTTACTTTCGCTTTCCTTTTCAATAACGTATTTATCTACGAGTTGAACTTTTACTCTGTGTGAACGCATTATATTGATAAGGCGTTTACTTGCTTCATCTTTTAAGTCCTTTTGAACGAGTACTTTATCAATTTCTCTTTCCGTTTTTAATAATTCGTAAACGGCGTTTCTTCCTTCAATTTTCATCAGTTATTTCCTTTATTTAATAAATAATTTAGTCTATCAGTTTGCCCTGTTATGTATAGAAAACCAAGCACGGCTTCAAACCCTGTAGAAACGTTATACTCGGCTACACTTGCGTTTTTTGCACGCGTGGTTTTTTTTGCGTTTCTTGCACGCTTAAATATTATTGTTTCATCTTCGGTTAAAAGTTCGGCTATCTCCTTAAAAAATTCGGCTTGTGCCGTTGCCTTAACTTCTTTTACCGCAAGTTTATTTAATTCGCCCGATTTTGCATCGCTATTAAACGTAAGTTTTTCCCTTACGAATAACGAATAAACCGCGTCCCCTACGAACGCTAACACTACGGGATTAAGATTTTTGGCTTTCGCCACTTCCATTTTTTCGCCGAGATTAAACAATTTGTTTCCGCCTTTTTTCCTATTATATTATTATACTACATTTTTATTTAAAACACAAGAGCGTTTTGTAACACACTTTTGATTTTTTCTATAGGCAAGCCTATAACGTTTTCTAAACTACCCTTTAACTCTTTTAAAAGTGGAAAACCATCTTGAATACCATAAGCACCTGCCTTATCCATAGGCGAGCCCGTTTTTATATATTCCTTTATAAGTTCATCTGATAAATTATTAAACGTAACTTCTGATAAATCGTAATCGTTTATTATTTGGTCTTTACTTACGATTGCATAGCCCGTTATTACTTGGTGTGTTTTATTAGATAAACTTTTAAGCATTTCTTCGGCTTCTAACTCCGTTTTGGGTTTACCTAAAATTTTGCCGTTTATAACAACTACCGTATCTGCACCTAAAACCACTGCGTTTTTATCGACTAAATTATCAAAAACGTCT
>JAZRHN010000124.1:0-5622 GCA_045644785.1 Christensenellaceae bacterium | reverse complement strand
TGAGTTGTTTGACGGTGTTAAAGAAATGCGTTGGGAAGATTATATTCCTTACGATGCCGAAGTTGTTGTTGACGGAAAGTGTGTAAAAAGCAAACTATTTTCCATTTCAGATTGCCAAAAAATAGTAAAAAAATCTATTGCGAATAGGTTATGTAGTAAAAGTGGTTTACTACGTTTGCCCGAAACAGGCGATAGAGTAGAAGTTGTGTTCGCACTTTTTAAGGATAAGACTGAACTTTTAATAAATTCAAGTGGAAAGGGCTTACATAAGCGTGGATATAGGGATTTGGTTGGTATTGCACCTATTAAAGAGACGCTAGCATCCGCACTGCTTTTAATGAGTGATTTTTATCATAAACGCCCATTTTACGACCCGTTTTCAGGTTCTGGAACGCTTGTAATAGAAGGTGCTATGATAGCATTAAATATCGCACCGGGTAAAAATAGGGGCTTTGCATTTAGTAGTTTTAACGGGTTTGAAGATAAGTATCTAAAACTCGCTAGAGAAGAAGCGATAGATAACGAAAAGTTAGATAGAGAGATTGCCTTTTACGGCTCTGATATAGATAAAAAGGCGGTAGCGCTTGCTAAACGTCACGCCATACGTGCAGGAATTGGCGATAAGGTAAACTTTAAAACGTTAGACGTAAAAGATTTAGTATTGCCTACGTCTTACGGAACGATAGTTTCTAACCCGCCTTACGGAGAACGCGTTTACGATAGGGAAGAAGCAAGGCAATGTTATGCAAGCCTAGGTAAAACGTTAAAAGAAAACCCAAACTGGTCAGCGTTTATAATAACTGCCGATAAAGGCTTTGAACGTGCTTTTGGTAAAAAGGCAGACAGAATTAGAAAAATGTATAACTCTAATAAAGAGTGTGGATTTTATTACTATTACGGTAAAAAGGAAGAAAGAAAATGATTGACGGAAAACTTTTAATTGAAAAACTTTTAAGGTATGCACAAAAGTTTATGGACTTAAATGCAAGGGACGTAATCTATTTTAGAAATCTTTTAATAAGAGAATTTAAGTTAGATTGCCCCATTTTAGAAACGCCTGATTTAAGTTATATAGACGACTTGAGTGTTCCCGATGAAATTGTTGCCGAAGTTGAAGCATATGCACTCGAAAACGGCATTATTGAAGACGGACAACAAAACTTATATAGCACTTATATTATGGGTATTTTATCGCCCTTACCTTCAGAAGTTAACCGTAAATTCAATCAAATTAAACAAGAACAGGGCATAGAAAAGGCGTGTGAATATTTCTATAATTTATCTGTAAGAAATAACTACGTTCAAAAAACTGCAATAAGCAGAAATCTTATGTGGACGTATAACGACGGTGATAAATATTTAGAAATTACCGTAAACTTATCTAAACCCGAGAAAGATAACAAGGAAATTGCAAAACTTCTTTCACTTCCTAAAACCAACGTAAAATATCCTGCATGTTTTTTATGTAAGGAAAACGAGGGTTTTATGGGAACAGCAACCCACCCCGCAAGAGAGAATATAAGAACTATTTCGTTAAGTATGGGTGGCGAGCCTTGGTTTGTTCAATATTCGCCTTATGCGTATTATAACGAACATATGATAGCAATTTCAGAAAGCCACGTGCCTATGCACATTAAGGCTGACACCATTGATAAATTAATGGACTTCGTCGATTTCTTCCCCAACTATATGATTGGTTCTAATGCAGCGTTACCTATCGTTGGCGGTTCAATCTTAAATCACGAACACTTCCAAGGTGGCGAACATCTTATGCCTATGCATAAAGCGCCTTATCTTGAAGTAAAAACTAGCCAAAAATATCCTAGCGTAAAGGTTGGTATCGTTGATTGGTACAATAGCGTAATTAGATTAGAAAGTGAGAATAGAAAGGCGATAGCAGACTTTGCTAAAGATATAATAGTTGCTTGGGAAAAGTTTAGCGATACAGATTGTTATATTTTTGCAGAAACTGACGGTGTTCCACATAACTCATTGTCGCCCGTATTTAGAAAAAACGGTGAAACTTATATTTGCGATATTATTCTTCGTAATAACATTACTAACGAAGAATATCCGGACGGCGTATTCCATGCTCACCCCGAATATCATAATATAAAGAAAGAGGGTATTGGCTTAATAGAAGCAATGGGTTTATTCATTTTACCTGGAAGACTTAAAAAGCAATTTAAGATGATAGCCGATATTTTAACGGGTGCAGAAAAATATGATGAAACCGCATTGTCTAACCCCGAAAATCCCTTATTTGCACATAAGAATATGATTAAGGAACTTTATGCGTTAGGTTTAGCGAAAACTGATGAAGAAGCAGATGCGCGTATAACCGCTAAAGTAAATGAAGTTTGCAAAAACATTTTAGGCAACACCGCAGTGTTTAAGAAAGATGCGGTAGGCAAGAAAGGATTTGAAAAATTCTTAAATAGTATAGAAGTAAAATAAGAAAGGACACTTAAAGGAGAATAAAATGAGAGTATTAGTAACGGGCGGTGCAGGATATATCGGTAGCCATACCAGCGTAGAATTATTAAATGCAGGTCACGAAGTTGTATGTGTAGATAATTTATCTAACAGTAAATATGAAGCGGTAAAACGCGTTGAAAAAATCACAGGTAAAAGCATTAAGTTTTACGAAGGGGATATCCGTGATGCTGAACTTTTAGATAAAATATTTGCTGAAAACAAAATTGATTCTGTTATCAACTTCGCAGGGTTTAAGGCAGTAGGCGAATCTTGTGCTAAACCTTTAGAATATTACGAAAATAATATCGAAGGTTTATTAGTTTTATGCTTTGCTATGAGAAAGGCAGGCGTTAAAAATTTAGTATTCTCATCTTCTGCAACAGTTTATGGTAAGCCTAAAAGTGTGCCTATTAAAGAAGATTTTGAACTTTCAACTTCTAACCCCTACGGTAGCACTAAACTCTTTATTGAATACATATTAAAAGACTTATTTAAGTCAGATAATAGTTGGAATATAGCAATACTCCGTTACTTTAACCCTGTTGGTGCACACGAAAGCGGTATGATTGGTGAAGACCCCAAAGGTATTCCTAATAACCTTTGCCCATATATCACTCAAGTTGCAGTAGGTAAGAGAGAATATCTCGGTGTATTCGGCGATGACTATAACACTCCAGATGGAACGGGTGTTAGAGATTATATTCACGTTGTTGACCTTGCAAAAGGTCACGTTTTAGCAGTAGATAAACTTGCAGATAACCCTGGCTTACTTATCGTAAATCTCGGTACAGGTTGTGGTTATTCAGTATTAGATATGGTTAAAGCATTTGAAAAGGTTATTGGTAAACCATTACCTTACAAAATTTTACCTAGAAGACCGGGCGATATAGATGAGTGTTATGCAGACCCCGCGTATGCAGAACAAGTTTTAGGTTTTAAGGCAACCAAGAATTTAGACGATATGTGTAGAGATGCAATGCGTTGGCAAACCCAAAATCCCAACGGCTACGAAGAATAATGAAAGAATATTCTATAAAAAATAGGCAGAATTACGATGGCTCTGCTATAAAATTAATGACGCTTGCGCTAGTGGTTTATTTTATTTCGTATTTTGGTAGAAAATCTTACGATTCAAACATAAACGAAATTATGGCACATTACGGCGTAGGTAAGTCAGAGGCAGGGCTTGTAGGAACGTTTTTCTTCTTTATTTATGCAGTAGGACAAGTATTTCACGGAATAATGTGTAAACATTATAATCCTAGATATACAGTTGCGGGCGCTATGGTTATAGCGGCCGCTTGTAATTTACTAATTGGCATGATGCCTGTTAGTGGCTTTAAGTTTTTAAAATTCGTATGGCTTGTAAACGGGTTTGCAATGGCAAGCCTTTGGTCAACGCTTATAAGATTATTTAATAGAACGTTTAGTAAAAAACGTTTAAAACAATCGCTTGTTTTTATGGCGTTCCCCGTATCTATCGGCACGTTCTTAATTTATGGTGCAAGCGCGTTATTCTCATTTTTAAACGTATATAAATGCACTTTTTACGTAGCAACGGGCTTGTTATTATGTGTTGGTATAATTTGGTTTTTTTCAGTAGATAAATTAATTTATAAGAGTAATATTGAACGATTAGAAACTGACGGAGAAAGTGAAAAAGTTATTAACACAAAAACCGGTAAAACAAAAATAGATTCGGGATTTTACGTTATATTCGGTGTATTAGCATTTTTCGCAATCATAAACAATTTTGTAAAAGACGGTTTAAATACTTGGGCGCCTACAATCTTTACTGAAAAGTATCAACTTGAAAACTGGGTTTCAGTATTACTTACAATACTTTTACCATTGTTTGCAGTGCTTGGTGCAAATTTTGCAATAAACCTTTATAAAAAAATTAAAAACTACATATCAATGTGCGGTATCTTGTATGTAATGGCTACGGTAGTTTTAGTGTCGTTATTGCTATTGTTAAACCTTAATAGTTGGATAACTACACTTGTTTGTTTCGTTTTAGTATCTGCAATTATGGCGGGTGTAAATAACGTTATAACTAATATATTTCCACTACAAGTTAAAAACGGAATAGATGCAGGGTTGGTTGCAGGATTAATAGACGGGTTCTGCTACGTGGGTAGTGCTGTAGCCGCTTTTGGTCTTGGAACTATAGCGGAAAATATGAGTTGGGATACTATAATGTATCTATTTACGGCAACTTGTGCGCTATGTGTTTTAGTAGTTTTAGGTTATTTTGTGGTAAAAACGATAAAATCAAGTAAAACTTAAATATTAAAAATGCGGTTTTTTGTAAAAAATACAAAAAATCGCATTTTTTATTTTTCAAAATATTGCCAAAAATGCAAAAAAGGTGTAAAATTGAATTATTAAAAAGTTAGTTTTTTAGCAAAAGGAGCAAATTATGAAATTTGGCTTGATAAAAAGTGCGTGTTTTTCACCTGAAATTAAAGTTGCCGACGTGGATTTTAATGCACAATCTATTATAAAATCAATAAATAACGCAAAAGAACTAGGCGTAGAGTTAGTAGTTTTTCCTGAAATGAGTATTACGGGATACACTGTTGGCGATTTAGTTTTTTCAGACGTGTTATTAAACGGCGCATTAAATTCTATTAAAAATATCGCTAATACCGTCCCTAATAATATGATTGCTTTTGTTGGTATGCCACTTAAAAAGGACGGGGTTATATATAACGTAGCCGTTGCTTTAACTAATGGTAAAATCGCTGGGGTTGTTCCTAAAACTTATTTAGGTAATGGTTATCAACAAAGATTTTTTGCGCCTGCTAAGAAAGGTGTAGAGAATATTGAAATTTGTGGTTTTACCGTTCCGTTTGGAACTGATATAATTTTTAAGTGCGATAATTCTAATTTAGCGATAGCAGTTGAAATAGGGGAAGATTTATTTGCTGTAAATTCTCCCTCTAATCGCCACGCGTTAAACGGCGCAACTGTTATTGTAAATCTATCTGCAAACGCACAGGTTGTTGGTAAATCAGCACAAGTACAAAACGCTGTAAATGCTCAATCTAAAAAATTATGTTCGGCTTATATGTATGCAGAAGCAGGGGACGGGGAATCTACAACAGATGCCGTTTATGCAGGGCAAACAATAATTTCTGA
>JAZRHN010000123.1:0-18008 GCA_045644785.1 Christensenellaceae bacterium | reverse complement strand
AATAAAAATAAAACCGCAATTAAAAGCGATAAAAGTTTGCGCATAAAAAACTCCTTTATAAGCGTGATAATTAGTATAAACTTTGCTATAAGCCATTTTTATATGAAAAAATATCGTAAAAACGGCTAAATTGTCGCTTTTAAATTCGGATATAAGTGCAAAAAAATACATATAATATAAAAGTATGTTGCACTTAAAAGGTGAAAAAACTATAGTTAAAATAGCATATCGCGTGGCATTATCGGTAATTTTTACCTTTTATATGATGACTGTAATTCTATTTGGCGTAACGGCGTATTTAAGATATACGCACCCTCTAAAATATACCGAAGAAGTGTTTGATAGTTGCGATAAATACGGTGTAAATCCACTTTTGGTATTATCCATAATAAAAGTTGAAAGCAGTTTTAATCCCGATGCAATAAGTAGTAAAAATGCAGTAGGACTAATGCAAGTAAAACCGCAAACGGCAGAGTATTTGTATTCGTTTACGGGGATAGATTATGACTTATTTATCCCAAAAGATAATATAGATGCAGGTACGTATTATATAAGGTATTTAATTGATAAGTTCAAAAATCAAGAAACCGCATTAATAGCGTATAATGCGGGCGAGGGAAACGTTAGCAATTGGCTTAATAACGAAAAATACTCAAAGGATGGAAAAACGTTAGATAGCGTGCCGTTTAAGGAAACTGAAAAATATATAGTAAAAATCAAAAAAAGTTTTATAAATTATAAAAATTTATACGGAAATATTGTTGACAAATTTTAAATTTTTAGATAAGATATATAGGCTAACTTGTGAGGGTGGCGGAATTGGCAGACGCGTACGTTTGAGGGGCGTATGGTTATCCGTGTGGGTTCAAGTCCCATCCTTCACACCAAAAAAATGACCAACCATTTAGGTTGGTCTTTTTTTTGTGGATGGGGCTTGAATAGGGAGCCAGCGAAGCGTGTTTGCCGTAGGCAAAAAATTGTCCTGTGGACTGTTTTTAGCGAGACGGCGTGATAGCATTTTATAAAGGGTATTGAAAAACAATGTAAAATATGATATGATAACATAGTAGAAATACGTGTTAAAAAGAATATTGTAAAGGAGGTGCTTCTATGAAAAGAATATTTGTAGTCTTGCTAATTGGACTTATGCTTTCAACGTCGTTTGCTGTTCCTGTATATGCAAATTCTGGGCTGAGATACTCGAAAGGTGTTGATTCTACGGGTGCGGTTGTTTTTGACGAGAACTGCCCTATCGAAGTGACTAAAGAGGTGCTAACCTTTGATCTCTTGGAGTTTCCCAAATCGTATTACTTTGGAGTAAAAGATTTCCTCGCATACACGGGTAAGGTGACAGCGGAATATACTTTTTATAATCCGAGCGATTATACTGTAACAGCAAACCTTGCCTTTCCGTTTGGAACGAAGCCCGGTTATGCGGATGAAACGGATTATGAAACGCAAACCAATATTCCGTTTGCAGATGCGTATAAGTATGATATAACGCTTAATGGAGAAACGATAGACACGGAAGTTCGTTATACCCTAAAGCTGTTCGACTCTCAATTTAAGTGGTCGGAAGACGTTATAAGATTGTCCGATTCTTATATTGAAGATGATTTCTATTCTCCAACAATGACGGTAACGGCATACACTTATCGTGTTGATACAATTGAAGACGGTGCAAGATATATAGGTTCTGACTGGAATGGTGGAGATGGTAATTCACGCATCTTTTTTTCTAAGAGAGTTGAATTCTATGAGCAAAAAGATGGCAGCGGTAGATTCAGTATGATGGTAAATAAGTATGAAGAAGTTTCCGTATACGTAATCGGCAAACCGCTTTCTACACCGCTAGAATGGAAATGTTATGATGATAACGACGTTGAGAACAGGGACGCTGTTAGTGGAAAGGTATCAATGGGCAAAACTATAACTATGACACTTGAGGATTTAGCACTTGCAAATTGGAAAAAGAAAACAGGTGTATCCAGAGTAGATTGGTATAATGCCGTAATCGGCGTTTTTAACGCTGATGGCAAGCCACAATACAACTTTATAGCAACTTATTCTTACTCTCCGAATATGGATGCAAATATTTTTATGAAAAATCTTATGCGCTGGTATCAGTATGAGATTACGATTGAGCCTAAATCGAGTGTCACAAATATCGTAACGGCTCCAATGTATCCCCAGATAGACTTTGGTTATAGTCCTAGTATATATAACTATACGTATTATCTATCACCGGCAAGCACGTGGGCGAGTTTTGGTGAATTAGAGATTATAATCAATACACCATTTTTTATTACGAAAAATTCTATTGACGGTTTTACCAAGACCGAAACGGGATATACACTAAAACACAACGGACTACCTGAAGGGGAACTTGAATTTACGCTATGCACCTCTGAAAATCCCATAGAATCTCCAGAAGACACCAGACGCAATATTCCGATTGAGGCAATTATCTTTTTCTCAATTGTCGGAGTTGTTGTTATTCTCATAGGCGTAACGGTTTTTCTAATAATTAGAAAGAAGAAAACAAAAAAGAAATAATTAAACAAAAATAACTTGATAAATTAATTCATAAAAGTATAAAATCTTTAAAAAGACCAACCATTTAGGTTGGTCTTTTTTTGTGGATGGGGCTTGAACGCGAGCGTTAATAAATCTGATATTGACTTTTTTATATGTACAATATATAATTATTAATGTTATACGTTTGGAGGGAAAATATGAAAAAAATTTTTAGGGCAATAACACTTATACTTTTAGCAACGCTTTTAGTGTGTAGTGTTTTTGGTTGTAATAATCCTCAAGGTGAAGAAAACCCACCATCACCACCAGCAGAGCAGGATACCACTATTTTTGTGGCTAACAACGGATATATTGTTGGTTTAACCGATTATGGTAAAACGTTAGCGGAAATAGAAATTCCCGATAAAATAGATGGAAAGACTATAACGATTATTGGAGAAGACGCTTTTTTAAATAATGATAAGGTAACCAAAATTACTTTACCTAATACGGTTAAAGTTATTGAAAAGGGTGCTTTCTATAAATGTACGGCACTAACCGAAATTAACTTGCCTAATTCGTTAGAAAGTATTGGAGAGCAAGCATTTGGTTATTGTGAAAATATAATTTATATAAATTTACCTGAAAGTATTAAAAAAATAGAAATGTGCACGTTTTTACATTGTTCTAGGTTAGCAATTATTAATTTAGAAAACGTAGATTATATTTCCGACTCGGCTTTTGAAAGATGCACTAGTTTATTAAATGTTGTTTTTTCTGAAAGTCTTGAATATATAGGTGCAAATGCTTTTAGAGCAACGGGTGGTCTTACCTCAATTAAAATTCCAGATAGCGTAATTAAAATAGGCACGGGTGCTTTTGCTGATTCTGAAGCGACTGTAAACGTAATTTTTGGTAATGGAATAACCACTATACCTGCTGCTTTTATGAGGCCTTCACGTAACCTAAAATGGATTGTTTTAAGCGAAAGTATAACAATGGTAGAATCAGAAGCATTTCTTTTTTCTTTGAGTTTAGAAAGTGTATTTTATATGGGTAATGCAAGTCAATGGATTGAAGTATTCGTAAATTCGGGAAATGGAATAAGGGACGCAGCGATATACTATTATAGTGAAGTAGAACCTACTGAAAAAGGCGTTTACTGGAGATACGTTGACGGCGAACCAACCGTTTGGGAATAAAAGAGATTACGGTGTTTTAAGTTTTCTTAAAACGCCGTTTTATTTTGATTAAATAGGTAGAATTGTTTGTAATTGGTTATTTACAAAGATTGTTTGTAGTGGTATAATATTTACATAAAATTTTTAAGGTAAATAATGAAAAAGTTTTTTAAAATTGTAGTTTCAATAATTTTGGTAGTACTTACGCTAAACTGTTTAGTGGGTTGTGGTGGGACAGAGCACGAAGAAAGCCCCACACCCGAAGCGGACACTTCCATTTTTGTTTTTTCTAGTGGTAATATTAAGGGGTTAACCGATTACGGCAAAACACTAACCGAAATAGAAATCCCTGATAAAATAGACGGAAAAACCGTAACAACTATTGGCGAAGATGCGTTTTTTGATAATCAAACTGTATCTAAAATAGTTCTTCCTAACACTATTACCGATATCGGTAGGGGTGCGTTTTATAAATGCACTGCATTAAAGCAAATAAATCTTCCTAATTCGTTAGAAAATATTGGGGAAGAAGCCTTTTCTTATTGCGAAAGTTTAACTAGCATTACCTTACCCGAAAGTGTAAAGCGAATAAACGATAAAACTTTTGTGTATTGCACCAAACTAGAAACCATTAATTTAGAACGTGTTGATTATATTGGTGATTCGGCTTTTGCTAGTTGTGATAAGTTAAAGGACGTTACTTTTTCAGAAAACTTAACCTTTATCGGTGGCAATGCTTTTATTCGTTGTAAAAGCATTAAAAACGTAAAAATTCCCGATAGCGTAACCGAAATGGGTTCTAGTGTTTTTGCTAACTCTAATAACATAGAAACGCTAATTTTAGGAAATGGTATGAACTACGTTCCTAAAGGTTTTTTTAGAGATGGTTTTGCACTTAAATGGGTAGTTATGGACGCTAATATAACAACGGTGGAAGAACACTCGTTTTTCTATTGTATTCAAATAGAAGCAGTATATTATTTAGGTGCAGAAAGCGATTGGAATAATATAACTTTTAAAGAAAATAGCGGTGGTTTGTCTGGCGCGAAAAGATATTATTATAGTGAATTAGAACCTGCCGAAAAGGGCGTTTATTGGCATTATGAAAACGGCGTTCCTACCGTTTGGGAATAAAATATAAGCGGTGTTTCAACTTGTATTGACACACCCTTTTTTTTATATTATAATATAAAAGTATGTATCAGTTGAATTTGACGAAGGAAAGAGAAGTTTTACTTAAACTTCTCGCAATAAGCATTAATGGTAAAGAAAACGCGTTAGCAATAGAAAGCGATTTTCTTAACGGTGTAGATTATACTGCCGTTATGCAGGAAGCGCTTTCACAAGGCGTGCACCTTCAGTCTTTTTCTGTTATTAAAGATTATAAAGAATACTTTTCTAAAGAAGTCTATGATAAATGGAAAAAGTATTTTTTAACTTCTTTAAGGAGAAACGTTTTAATCGGGCAAAGCCAAGCCAATATGGTTTCGGTTATGGACGGTGGGAACTATAAATACGTTGTAATTAAGGGCGAGTCTTCGGCTTCTTATTATCCAAACCCATCGTTGCGTGCTTTAGGTGACGTTGACTTTTTAATCGATACTAGTAAGCAATTGGAAATTGAAAATGCTTTAATTTCGGCGGGATATGATAGAGATAAAACCGAACATATTAGCCATAGAGTATTTAAAAAACCACAGTCGCATTTAGAAATGCACTTTTCTATCCCCGGTATGCCAAACGGCGAAAGTAGGGAATTAGTAAAAGAAAAGTTAAACAATATTTTTGACGTTGCTCAAGAAAAAGACGGGGAGATTGGTAAATTCTCCGCTCCATCTGATTTTCATCACGGGCTAATAATAATGCTACATACTTGCCATCATAATTTGCACGATGGTTTAGGGTTAAGACATTTATGCGATTGGGCGACTTACGTTAATAAAACTAAAGACTGCGATTTTTGGCAAGAATTAGTAGAACTCTTTGATAAAATCGGTATGCTAAAATACGCAAAGGTTGTGACCAAACTTTGCCATTTATATTTAGGAATACCCTGTCCTGATTGGGCAAAAGATGGTGAAGAAGATTTGGCTAGTGCACTTTTAGAAGACGTGTTTTTAGGTGGTAATTTCGGAAGAAAGGACAATCAACGTGCAAGGAGTGGACAGTTAATTGTAAAAGGCGATACTAAAAAAAGGAACGCTATCGTAACGCTTGCGGTAAGTTTACATAAGGCTGTCGTTTTAAGATATCCCATAGTAAAAAAGATTTGGTTATTTTATCCTTTTATTTACGGATACAAAGTGGTGAAAAATCTATTCCAAATGCTAACGGGTAAAAAAGTTTCAATAAGCAAAATGGCGCCACACGCAGAAAAGCGCCAAGAACTTTACGATAAATTAGAAGTATTTAAAAAAGGGGAAGAATAATGGAAAGTAAAATCAAATTAGATTATTCGGACGTTAAATTTAAGGATAACGGCAAATTAAAACTACTTATCGTAGTAGGAACTCGCCCTGAAATTATCCGTTTAGCAGAAGTTATTAAAAAATGCCGTAAATACTTTGATTGTATTTTAGCCCATACCGGACAAAATTACGATTATAATCTTAACGGCGTGTTCTTTAAGGACTTAAATTTAGACCCGCCTGAAGCGTATATGGATGCCGTGGGTGACGATTTAGGTGCAACGGTAGGTAATATTATCAACTGTTCTTATAAACTTATGGCTTCTATTAAACCCGATGCGTTATTAGTTTTAGGCGATACTAACAGTTGCTTATCAGCAATTTCGGCTAAAAGATTGCATATTCCCGTATTCCATATGGAAGCAGGTAATCGTTGTAAGGACGAATGCTTGCCTGAAGAAACTAATCGCCGTATAGTTGATATTATTTCGGACGTTAATTTAGCATATTCAGAACATGCGAGAAGATACTTAATTGAATGCGGTCTTCCTAAGGAAAGAACTTACGTTACAGGCTCTCCTATGGCGGAAGTTTTACGTGCTAATTTAGACGGCATAAAGAAAAGCGACGTGCTTAAAAAACTTGGCTTAAAGGCTAAAAAATATATTCTATTATCAGCACATAGAGAAGAAAATATCGATACTGAAAAGAACTTTATTTCTTTATTTACCGCAATCAACGAAATGGCTGAAAAATACGATATGCCCGTGCTTTATTCTTGCCATCCGAGAAGTAAAAATCGTTTAGAAAAGAGTGGTTTTAAACTAGATAAACGCGTTATCTGTCACGAGCCTTTAGGATTTTTAGATTATAATAATTTACAAATGAACGCTTTTGCTGTTGTTTCTGATAGCGGAACGCTTCCAGAGGAAAGTTCGTTCTATACAAGCATTGGTAAACCTTTCCCCGCAGTTTGTATCAGAACTTCAACCGAACGCCCTGAAGCACTTGACAAAGCGTGCTTTACTTTAGCAGGTATTGATAAAAAGAGTTTACTTCAAGCGGTAGAAACTGCTGTAGAATTAAATAATAACGGAGATTACGGCATACCCGTTCCCGATTACGTAGAAGAAAACGTTTCAACTAAAGTAGTAAAACTTATCCAAAGTTATACGGGCGTTGTTGATAAAATGGTTTGGCGTAAATATTAAAATAGTAAACAAAAAACTCGGTGAAATTCACCGAGTTTTTTATTACATTTCTTGCAATTTTAGGCTTAAAAGTGTGCAAGTTTTGGTAAAGACAAAAGGGAAAATGTATGCTAGAATATACAAGTTAAAAATTATAAAGGCATGATTTGGCTTAAGATAAAGGAGAGAATTATGAAATTAAAAAAATTATTGCTATTAATTTTATCTATAATTTGTGTGCTCTCGTTCTCACTTCTTACCGCTTGTGGTGGTGAGGAAATTGAAGAGGGTGGAGAGAGTTCCGTTGTTATAACCCTTGCTGATACCGACGTGTATTTGGAATTAGGTGAAGAAGGTAAAATTAATTACACCGTTAGTGGTGCAACCGATACTACTACCAAATGGAAATCTGATGATGAATCTATTTGTTCGGTGGATAGTGGCAAAATTGTTGGCTTAAAAGAAGGTAATACGACTGTATCGCTTACAATAGACGGCGAAACAGTAACCGCTAACGTTACCGTATTTACCTATCAATCAGAAAAGGCAGACGTTTATACAACTCCCGTAGAAGTTTACGATTATTACTATGAAGGTCGTGTTATCGCAAATGATTTCGTGCTTAACTTTGCCGAATACGGTATGGTATATAACAAAAATGCTAAAGCAAAATTCGTTAAAGGCAATACTGAATTAAATGCTGCTGTTAGGGCATCTTCTGATAAGTCTAAATTATTTGTTTCATTAGAAGTTTTGGGTGCAAAATATTATGGCGAAGGATATTCTTTAATCGTATCTTCTGCTGATAAAATGGTAGAAATTCCTATCGATACTATCGTTACTAAATTTATTAGTGAAAAAGACGATTTGCATTATCTTTTCTATTTTGGAAATATGGAGTTTAATACCGAATACTGCGTTTACGACGGTTATTTTGTTCAAACGACTGATATCGATATGGAATGTATTCCGCTACTTAATCGTCTACCATATGAAAACCATCTTCCTGATGAAATTGCAATCGATAAAGATAATCCCGATATTACAGGACCTATCCAAACGGGCAGGAGCGGAGAAACTATTTTATATACCTACTTTAACGTTGATGCAGGATTTATGGGTATTTATGATGGTGATGGTTATTCAATCTCTAACGTAAGTATGTATGATGACCAAGGCGGTTTACCAAAGTCACGTCAACCCATTGGTGGTTTGTTTGGCAATATCGGTAGAGAGGGTGTTGTTAAAAACCTTGGTATTACCGCAACCGATACTTGGGTTTGGTATTCATATGGTGCGGGTTTTCTTTTAGGATATAATATTAACGGAACTTTAGAAAACGTTTACGCTAAAATTACACCTACTTTATACGTTCCTAACGAAACTGATGCTAACCCATCTACAAACTTTAGTATGGCAAAATGTTTTTCAGGTGCAACGCTTAATAACGTAGTGTTTGAATTAGTTATTCCCGATGAAATGATGCGCCCTTATAATCCCGACGATATTAAGAGTAGCAAGGGTAAAGGCAATTTTAAGAGAGCGTATATATGTATGTACGAATATCCTGGTTTTGATGCTGCTTTTGCACAACAATTTCACGTGACGCATTGGAAGCAAACTAACACGTTTAATAACTGTTATTTCTTCTACACAAGCGGTAGTGAATATGGTACATATAGCATGGAAGGTTTTGAATGTTATACTTACGATAATATGCCGAATAAAACGTTTGATATTATGGAAGACTCTACTTACTTTGAATTAGCACCCAACGGCGTTCCCACGTTTATAGGGCTTGCTTAAAAAAAACTAGATAAAAAGACACACCTAAAGGTGTGTTTTTTTATTTTTTGTTGCAATTATTAAAATATGGTGGTATAATGAAAAAGACGTAGCGTTTTTAACGGACTACTAAATCAAAGAGGAAGATATGAGAAAAAGGTTTTTAAAAATCTTAACATTGCTTTTTGCTTTATGCATGACTTTAGGTGTTTTTACCGCGTGTAATGGTGAAGAAAATCACGTGCACGATTATAAAATCTTAAAGTTGGATGCAGAAGGGCATTGGTATGAGTGCGAATGTAAAAGTAAAGTTGGCGTAACAAAACACACTTTTGTTGATGGCGTGTGTGTTTGTGGTTATAATGCAACCGAACAACATACTCACGTATACACCATTGTTAAATCTGATGCGAACAATCACTGGATAGAGTGTGCATGCCAAGCAAAAACGAAAATAGAAGCTCACGTTTTAGTAGATAACGTTTGTGTGTGCGGTTATCAAAAAACAGATGCGCACGTTCACAATTTTGAAAATATTAATTATGATAACGAAAGCCATTGGTTTGAGTGTGATTGCCAAGCAAAGTCAAGTATAGTTGAACATGATTTAATCTCAAACGAATGTGCTTGCGGTTATAGGGTAAATAATGCGCACCAACACCAATACTCTAATATTAAATTTGACAATAACAACCATTGGTTTGAATGCGATTGTAGAGAAAAGACAAGCGTTGTAGCGCATAATTTAGTAAATGACGTTTGTATTTGTGGATACGTTAACTCTGCAGTTCATTTCCACGATTTCGTAAACTTAAAATACGATGACGATAATCACTGGTTTGAATGCGAATGTGAAGAAGTTAATAGTTTAGTGCCCCATACTTACGTAGATGGTATTTGTGCTTGCGGAAGTAGAGAAGACGGGGTGCACGTTCACGATTATAAATTTATAAACCACGATAAAGAAAAGCATTGGTTTGAATGCGATTGCCAAGACAAAATCAGTATTGCTAACCATAAATTAGTAAATTACGCTTGTGCTTGTGGATATAGAGATGAAAACGTTCATTTCCACGACTACGTAATTAAGTTTGATGAAGAAAACCACTGGTTTGAATGTGATTGTAAAGATATTATAGACGTTACCGAACACGAATTTGTTAACGACGTTTGTGTTTGCGGATATGAAAGTCAAACTCATATTCACGAATATGATACTGCAGAATATAACAACACCCAACATAGATACAAATGTCAATGTGGCGATTATACAGCATGGCAAGCGCACACGATTGTAAATAATGCTTGCGATTGCGGATATAAAATTACCGTTATTGATATGAAAGACGACGTTGTTTACGTTGAAGTAGGCAAATCAGTTGTTATTGATTACAGTATAAGAAATTATAAAGACGAAACGTTAGTTTGGTCTTCATCTAATAGTCAAGTGGCAACCGTTTCTTCAGGTAAGGTTAATGGTATTAAGGAAGGAAACGTAACTATCACCTTAAAAATTGGTAACGTTTCTGCAACTTGCACCGTTCGCGTTTTCAATTATCAAAACGAAGTTGCAGATACTTATACTACTACTTTAGAAGTTTATAATTATTACTACGAAGGGCAAGTAGTTTCAAACGACTTACCGATAACTTTAGCCGACTACGGTTTAGTATATGATGAAAACGTGAAAGCCGTATTCACTAAAAATAGCAAGCAATTAGAAGCAACGGTTAGAACTTCATCTAATAAGTTAAAAGTGTTTATAGATTTAGACGTTTTAGGTGCTTCTAACTATGGTACAGGCTATACGTTAGTTCTTTCTTCTGCTGATAAAAAAGTAAGTATTCCGCTTTCACTTATAGTAACTAAATTTATTAGTGAAAAGGACGATTTACATTACCTTTTCTACTACGGCAATATGGATTTTAGTAACGAATATTTTGTATACGACGGATATTTCGTTCAAACTACCGATATAGATATGGAATGTATCCCGCTACTTAATCGTATTCCTCGTGAAAACCATCTTCCTGATGAAATTGTGATTGATACGGCAAACTCTGATATTATGGGCATGTATCAAACGGGAACACAGGGCGATATTCCTTTATATACCTACTTTAACGTTGATGCGGGCTTTAAGGGTACTTATGATGGCAACGGCTATTCAATCGTTAACGTAAGTATGTATGACGACCAAGGTGGCTTACCTAGGTCACGTGAACGTCTTGGTGGTATTTTCGGTAATATTGCAAGAAGTGGTGTTGTAAAAAATCTTGGTATTACCGCTACTGATACTTGGGCATGGTATTCGTATGGCGGTGCAAACTTATTAGCATATAATATTAACGGTACTTTAGAAAACGTTTATGCTAAAATTACACCTACCTTATACGTTCTTACTGAAACCAATCCTAATCCTTCTACTAGTTTTGGAATGGCGGTTTGTATCTCAGGTGCAAAACTTACTAACGTAGTATTCGAATTAGATATTCCATCAGAATTATTGCGTGAATACAATGCAAATGATATCGTAAACAGTAAGGGTAAGGCAAATTATACGCAAAAACCCGTTTGTATGTATGATTGCCAAGGTGCTGATGCGAAAACCGCTAAGAATAACAAAACGTTAAGTAGAAAGCAAACAAATACATTTAAGAATTGCTATTTCTTCTATACAGATGGTCCTACCGGTGTATACGAAACGTCTGGTTTTACTTGTTATACTTATAGCCAAGTTGCAGGAAAGACTTTCTCTATAGTAAACGATTCACAATATTTTGAATTATCAGCAAAAGGTATTCCCACGTTTGTAGGTCTTGCATAATAAATTAAACAAAAAAAGGCTAACGATTTCGTTAGCCTTTTTATTTACTTTTCAGTTTGTTTTTTAACGTTTTTAGTTTGAATAAAGATTGATTCTACAAGGTAGGAAACTTTTAATTCATCAACGTCTTCTATAGCACTATTAGTTAAATGCTCTTTTACCATACGGCGTTTTTCGCTTTCAATAACACCCGCTTCTCTTAAAATAGAAGCAACCGTGTGCGCTACGGCAGATTTTTGTCCGTCACGCACGTATCCGTCTATTATGCCTTCTACTAAAAGTATAAGCACGTCTAACGTAATATTATCACCACGCTTAATTTTAGTTATAAACACTTTAATTATGGTAGATAGTGAATAGGTTAAAATACCCGCATAAAATACGTTTTCGGTAAACGTAAATTGTTTACTTATAAATATAGTTTCGTATGCAAAAGTTAATAAAAGTGCCGAGATAAAGGGTATAGCATTTTTTAGTGTAAGGGGGATTTTATTTGCTAAAAACTTGTCCAAAACGTAGTCTAAAAGGTATACTATTACGCCTAATATTAGGGTGGATACGCCAAAATTAGAGATAAAGTCGTTAACGTTAAAAATGTTCATAGTTGTTACCGTCCTATTTTACAAGGAGGAACTTAAAGTGTTCCGTAAACGTTGATATTCGGCTAATCTTACGTAAAAACGTAAATCATCTATTAGTAAATACGTACTTATTTTACTTTACCTCCTTGTGTAAATTTCCAAGCGCTACGGGTATTATATCTATTAAAAATTTAAATGCAATACCTTTATGACACTATAAAAAAATATTTTTTTGTTTTCGTTATAGTGGATAACCCCTAAAACATAGATTATATATAATAAAAAGGGGGTTTTATGTTTTTTGAATTTTTAAGATTTATTTTTTCTAAATTAACTTTTTTTACGGGTGCAATAACAGGCAATTCTTTTCCTAAACCGCTTTCAGTTGAAGAAGAAAAACAGGCGATAGAATTGTTAAAACTAGGCGATAAAAGTGCCAAAGATAAACTTATTACTCATAATATGCGCCTTGTTGCGCATATGGTAAAAAAATATTCAGGCTCTGCTGAAACGGACGATTTAATTTCAGTAGGAAGCATTGGGCTAATTAAGGCGGTAAACACTTACGAACCGCAAAAAGGGGCTTTAGCAACCTTTGCGGCACGTTGTATAGAAAATGAAATTTTAATGCTACTTCGCTCTAATAAAAAGCATAAAAACGACGTTTATTTATCAGATACCGTAGGCGCTGATAAAGATGGCAACGAACTTAATTTGTTGGATTTATTATACGAAAAAGACGACGTGGTTTTAGAAAAAGTTGATAAGGGGATAGAACAGGAAAAATTCTTAAAGTTTATTAAAAAGGTATTATCTAAACGCGAATTTACCGTGCTTACACTTCGCTACGGGCTTAATGGTGGCAAAAATTATGCTCAAAGAGAAGTCGCCGTTTTATTAAAAATATCACGTTCTTACGTTTCGCGTATCGAAACCAATGCGATAGAAAAATTAAAAGACGCCCTAAATAAAGAACATTTCTATTGCTAAAACGCTTAAGTTATGTTATTATATTTATAATACTAATAAAGGGGCGCAAAATGGAAAGCAGAATTGCAGTAGTAGCAATAATCGTTACCGATTATTCGGCAGTAGAACGTGTTAATGAAGTTTTGCACGGATATAAAGACTACGTTGTGGGTAGGCTCGGTATTCCGTATAGGGAAAAGTCTGTTAACGTTATTAGCGTTGTGTTAGATGCGCCTTCTCAAGAAATAAACGCGCTATCAGGAAAGTTAGGTATGATAGCGGGCGTAAAAAGTCAGGTTTTACTTACTAAATGAGTTTAGTTTTAATAAGCGGTGCTACGGGCGGAATAGGCAAGGCTTTTACTAAAGAACTTGCAAGCCGTGGTGAAAATTTGTTTTTAACGGGTAGAAGTCAAGAAAAACTTGCCGAATTAAAATCGGAAATTGAAAAAGAATATTCTGTTTCGGCACAAGTTTTTGCTTGCGATTTAACTAACCCAAAAGACATTGAAAATTTATTTAATTACGCTGACGAAAATGGTATAAAATTCCACTCTTTAATCAACGTTGCAGGCGTAGATACGCAAAAACCTTTTATCGATTATTCGTTTGATAAAATCGTTTTTCAATCTCGCGTTAATACCGAGTCTGCAATATTACTTACTAACGGCTTTCTAAAAAGGCGTGTTAGTGGTGGAAGTATTATAACCATTTCAAGTATGTCAGGTGCAACGCCTATGCCGTATTTTGCTTTATATTCGGCAACAAAAAGCATGTTATTATCTTTCTTTACCGCACTTTACTACGAGTTAAGAAAGGAAAAGATAAAAATTACAACCGTTATGCCGGCAGGTGTTTACACCCGTGCGGACGTTATAGAAGAAATAAAAACACAAGGGCTTTGGGGTAAACTTACCGCAAAAACACCCGAGTTTATTGCTAAAGCATCGCTTAAGGCAAACAAAAAGGGTAAGTTAAAATATATTCCAGGTTTTTATAACAAACTACTTAATTTCTTTATTAAGTTAGCACCAAAGAAAATAGTTTTAAGATTTATTGCAAAAAGATGGAAATCGCATAGTAAAGATGCGTTTTGATTTAAGGGGGATAAATTTATGAGTTTGGCTGATAAGATTTTTATTCAAAATTGTAAGGACATTTTAGAAAACGGCGTGTGGGATACCGATTATCCCGTTAGACCAAAGTGGCTTGACGGAACGCCCGCGCATACCGTTAAAAAATTCTGTATCGTTAATCGTTACGATTTAACTAAAGAATTTCCTATTTTAACGCTTCGTAGAACGGCGTTTAAGTCTGCAATTGATGAAATTTTGTGGATTTGGCAAAAGAAATCTAACAACGTTAACGAACTTAACTCTCATATTTGGGATAGTTGGGCAGATGAAACGGGTTCTATCGGTAAGGCTTACGGTTATCAACTCGGCGTAAAGCATAAATATCCCGAAGGCGAATTCGACCAAGTGGATAGGGTTTTATACGACTTAAAGCATAATCCCCATTCTAGAAGAATTATGACCAATATTTACACCTTCCAAGATTTACACGAAATGCATTTATATCCTTGTGCTTACTCAATGACTTTTAACGTTTCGGGCGACACCTTAAACGGCATTTTAAATCAAAGAAGTAATGACGTTGCTGTTGCAAATAACTGGAACGTTGTTCAATATTCAGTTCTTCTTATGATGCTTGCGCAAGTTTCAGGCTTAAAGGTTGGCGAATTAGTGCACGTTATTGCAGACGCACATTTATACGATAGACATATCCCTATAGTTGAAAAAATGATGCAAAATCCGCAATTTGATGCGCCTATACTTAAAATCAATCCTAACGTAAAGAATTTCTACGACTTTACAGTAGATGACTTTACGCTTGAAAATTATCAATATAACAAAATAGAAGAAAAATTTGAGGTTGCAGTTTAATGAAAGCAATAGTTGCAGTAGATAAAAAGTGGGGAATAGGTAAAAAGAACGATTTGCTTTTTTCTCTCCCCGAAGATATGAAATTTTTTAGGGAAAAAACGGCAGGTAAAACCGTTTGTATGGGATACAATACTTTACTTTCTTTTCCTAATTCAAAACCCCTTAAAAACAGAGTTAATATCGTTTTAGCACCAGACGGCGTTGAAAGAGATGATTGCATTATCGTGCACACGTTAGAACAATTATCTAGTGAGTTAGCAAAGTATAATAGTGAAGACGTTTTTGTTATCGGCGGTGCAATGTTCTATAAAACGATGCTCCCTTATTGTTCGGAAGTTTTGGTAACGAAAGTTGATGCCGACGGCGGTGCAGAAGTTTTCTATGAAAACCTTGATAATCTCGCTAATTGGTCTTGTGTTTATATAGGCGAAGAAATAGAAACAAACGGCTATAAAATCAGGTTTACAACCTATAAAAATGCCGACGTAAAAGAACTTTAATACTTAAAAAATAATATAATGGGAATATGCTTAAAAAAAGCAAATTCCCATTTATTTTTGTTTGACTTTAATAAGACAAAAGTGCTTAAATAATAGTTAGTAAAACAAGGACGAAAATCGTTATGCAAAAAGCCATTGAAATGGATATGACAAGGGGTAAAATCTCCAAGCAAATTTTAATTTGCGCTGTTCCGCTTATTTTAATTAGCGTAGTGCAAACGCTTTTCCATGCAAGTGACGTTTTTATTTTAGGTATTTTAGCACCTGAAGCCGTTGGTGCGGTAGGAACGTGTGGGTCACTTATTAACCTTCTTACAGCACTATTTATAGGTTTGTCCGTCGGTAGCAACGTTTTAATAAGTAACTATATGGGCGCAAATGATCACGTAGGCGCTAGAAAAGTTATTGGTATGTCTGTTGTGGTAAGCGTAATTAGTGGGCTAATATTAATGGCAATAGCCCTTCCGTTTTCTGAAACCCTTTTAACGTGGATGGACTGTCCGCCAAATAAATTAAAAGATGCAACAACCTATCTAAGGATTTATCTTTTAGGAATACCAGTAGTATTACTTTATCAATTCGGCGCAGCAATAATGCGTGCCTTGGGTGATAATAAAAGACCGCTTATTTACCTAATAATCGGTGGTGTAATTAACGTTATACTTAACGTATTTTTCATTTTGGTTTGCAATTTAACGGTAGAAGGTGTTGCAATTGCAACTATTATTTCACAATTAATTTCTGCCGTTTTAATTTTACGTTTGCTCTATAAAAACGAAGGCGAGTGTAAACTCAAGGTAAAACACCTTAAAATTTACAGACAAGAGTTTAAGAAAATGCTAGTTATCGGAATACCGTCTGGTATTCAAAATGCACTATTTGGTATTGCCAACGTAATTATTCAAAAAACAGTAAACTCTTTTGGAGATATAGTTTTAGATGGAAATACCATAGCCAGTCAATTAGATGGCATAGTGTTCTACGTGGGTAACGCTATCGCTATAACAATTACTTCATTTTTAGCGGCAAACTACGGCGCTAAAAATTATGAACGCATTAAAAAGTGTTTTGTAGAAGGCTCGCTTTTAGCCGTTGCTTTTACCTTTGTTGCTGGAATACTTATGGTTGTAATTGGCAGACCTATATGTTCTATTATGAGCAATAATCCGGAAGTTGTTGACGTTGCTATGCGAAGAGTATTCGTGCTTTGCACTTTCTATTGGTTAGACGCGCTTATGGACGTTTTTGCTTACGGACTTAGAAGTTTAGGAAAGAGTACTCTTTCAATGATAATATCACTAATTTTCGTGTGTATCTTGCGTATAGTATGGATATATACGCTATTAGTGCCTTTCCCCGATAAAATGACATACTTTGGGTTCCTACCAAGACTAGAAACGCTTTACGTAGCGTGGCCGTTAACGTGGCTACTTAACTGTATTGTGTTAATCGCGATAACCATACCTTTAATGAAGAAAATTAAAAAGCAAATCGAAGCAAAAAAAGCAGAAGAATAAAAATTTTTATAAAAATATTAAATTTGGCATAGTCTATGACTATGCCTTTTTTGTTTGTAAAAAAAATTAAAAAATTTTTATCAAATCGTGTCAGTAACCTATTGAAATTAAAAAATAAAGTGCTACACTTGTGGCGAAAGAGGCAAGCGGTATGCGAGAAATTATTGAAGCGATTAAACTTATCGAAAGCGAACAGGCTAAACGAAAAAACGACAACTTAAAAAACTATAACTCGGGAGAGAAAAAGCACTTAAAGCAATTAGAGTTTCACAAATGCCAGAAAAAGAATCGTTGGGTATTTGGTGGTAATAGAAGTGGTAAAACTGAGTGTGGCGCTGTAGAAAGCGTGTATTTGGCAAGGGGGATACATCCGTATAGAGAAAACAAGAAAAACGTTTTCGGCTGGGTGGTCTCCCTTTCCACTCAGGTTCAAAGAGACGTTGCGCAGGCAAAAATACTTCATTATCTTAATCCCGCGTGGATAGATGATATTGTAATGCTTTCGGGTAAAAAAGATAGCCCTGCTTACGGAGTTATAGACCAGATAAGAATTAAAAACGTTTTCGGTGGAATTTCTACCATTGGATT
>JAZRHN010000122.1:0-7521 GCA_045644785.1 Christensenellaceae bacterium | reverse complement strand
GCAATATCGCTAAAGATTTGAATTCTGCCTTTAACAAGCGTTAAAAGTTTATCGGTATCATATTTTCCGTAAACTGCAGTTTCCTTTAAGAACGGAAGTGCTAACTCCTTAAAGGTATCGTAATCCATTTCCTTAATGTATTCGCCAGAAAGCCATCTCATTTTGGTTTCGTCAAAAATTGACGGAGATTTACTAATACCATCTAAAGAGAAGTTTTCGATAAGTTCGCTTAAACTCATCTTTTCGGTATTGTTTTTAGGATTCCAGCCAAGGAGTGCTATATAGTTTACGATAGATTGCTTTACAAAACCTTTTTTAACAAAATCTTCATAACTTGCATCGCCATTACGTTTAGAAAGTTTATGTCTTTCATCTTTCATAATGGGGGGAAGGTGAATATAAACAGGTCTTTCCCAACCAAATCCGTCATACATAAGGTTGTATTTGGGGGTAGAAGAAAGATATTCCGTTCCACGAATAACGTGAGTAATACCCATAAGGTGGTCATCTACAACGTTTGCAAAGTTATAAGTGGGTAGTCCGTCACTCTTAATTAAAATGCCATCTTCGATATCTTTATAATCTACTGAAATATCTCCGTAAACTAAATCGTGATACGTGCCCGTGCCTACAAGGGGTACGTTTTGGCGGATAACGTAAGGTTTACCTTCGGCTAAATTCTTTTCAATTTCTTCTTTAGAAAGGTTTAAACAATGCTTATCGTATCTAACGTTACCTTCTTCATCACGAAGACTTTCAACACGGTCTTGAGAACAGAAGCAGTAATAAGCACCACCAAGTTCAACAAGTTTTTTTGCATATTCAAGATATAAACTCTTTCTTTCGCTTTGGATATAAGGGCCAAAGTCACCACCAACGTCTGGGCCTTCATCATACATAATGCCTGAATCACGCATTGTATCGTAAATAATTTGAACAGATCCTTCAACGTATCTTGCAGCGTCGGTATCTTCAATTCTTAAAACGAAATCTCCACCGTATTTTTTAGAATACAAAAATCCGTATAATGCCGTGCGAAGCCCGCCAATGTGAAGATAGCCCGTGGGGCTAGGTGCAAAACGTGTTCTTACCTTACTCATTTATATCTCCTTCTTCTAAATCGTTTAGAATATTATCTAAATTTACGTTTTCTCTAATCTTGTGAAGCCTACGAGAACAAAAATAACTATAACCGCCGTCTGGCGAAACAATAATATGGTCTAGTAGTCTTATTCCGTGAATATTACATAAAACGTGGCACTTTGCCGTAGTTAAATCATCTTCGCTACTCGGCTCGTACTCGCCACTAGGGTGGTTGTGTGCAATAAGTGCTGCCGTTGCACCCGTTGCCTTAATAGCACAAACCAAATCGCTGTTAAGCGAATCTATTACAATTCCGTTTCCGCCGATATCCACGTCGCTAAGTAGTCTTTTTTCATCGTCAACCAATCTTACAATCAAGCGTTCTCTATCGCAACCCGAAAAGAGTTCAACGAGTTCAGGATAGGCTTCAAAAAAAGAGATGCCTATCTTTCTGCCGATTAAGTCAGACTCGGTATTACTAACGATACTTAAAAATCTTTTGGCAAGTGCGATATTGGTCGCCGTCTTTTCCCCAACGCCATCAACCGATAAAAGTTGTTCGGGCTCGGCATTAAACACACCTTTTAAACTACCGAAAACATTGATGAGTTTATGCGCGATAGGGTTGGTATCACACCTTTTGTTAGTGTTATATAAAAAGATTTCAAGCAATTCGTGTTCGGATAAAAGTTCGGGCGAGGAGAGAAATTTTTCATACATTCTTCCCCTGTGGCCTTGGTGTAAATTTTCGTCCTTCATACCTTTTTATTCTAACACAAAACGCCCGTAATTGCAAAGGGTTTTTCTAATTTGTAATATTTTACCTAAAAGGGTTGCAATTTATTTGTATTCGTAATAAAATAATATAGAAATCATTATAAAATAAATGAGGTTTTTATGAAAAGTTTTCACGAATTCATTAGGCGTTTAGACGATTTAGTTAGCATTAACAGTGCACGCGGTCTTCCTGAAGGAAACGCTCCTTTTGGCGCAGGCCCAAGGGACTGTTTAAGTTACGTTTTAGAAATCGCAAGACTTTACGGGTTTGAAACGTATAACTACGATAACTATATTGGCGAAATCGCTTGGGGTGAAGGCGAAGAAATCGGTATTATCGGCCACGTGGACGTTGTGCCCGTTTCTACCGGTTGGAACTCTCCACCATTTACCCTTACCGAAAGAGACGATAAGTTTTACGCAAGGGGCGTAGTAGATGATAAAGGCCCTGTGCTTATTACACTTTTTGCACTTCGTGAACTTAAAGATTCTGGTATAAAGTTTAATCGCCGTATTAGATTTTTTATCGGTTGTGATGAAGAACGTGATTGGAAAGATATAGAATACTTAAAAACTAAAACCACAATTCCGTATTATGGTTTTTCTCCTGACGGAGACTTCCCCTTATCTTATGCAGAAAAGGGCGTATTACAAATTAGTTTTAACTTTCCTGAACTTAAAAACTTTGATAGATTATTCGGTGGCACGGTAGTAAACGCCGTTTGTGCAGAAGCAGCCGCTATGCCAAGGTCAGATAAATATATCGATAAAAAGAAACTTAAACAATACAAATTAAAGACGGATAGAATAAACGGAATTGCAAGTTATGGTAAGGCTGCACACGGCTCTCAACCCAAAAAGGGTAGAAACGCTATGCTTAATCTCTTTAGATATTTAAGAGATATGGGCGAAGACGTAACCCGTATTCTAGAATGTTTATTCTTTGATAAATACGGCTTAGATAAAATGCATAACGAGCAAGGTAAGGTAACCTTATCTCCTAACATTTTGCGTACCGAACGTGATGGAACTTTCACCATTATTTGCGACTGTCGTATTCCTGCACCCTTAACTTCTAAAGACGTGTTAGAGGTGATAGATAAATTCGGATTTAAATACACTGCTGATGAAAAACACCCACCCTTTATGGTGGATAAGGACGGATTCTTTGTTCAAACACTCTTAAACGCATACAAGGAAGTTACGGGCGATACAAACGCTAAACCTATCAGTATGGGTGGTAGCACTTTTGCAAGGGCATTTAGTAAAGGTTGTTCGTTCGGTATAGAATTCCCCGATGAACCCTGTAACCCCCACCAAGCAAACGAGTGCATTTCTAGAAACGCTATCGAAAAGGCTTATGATATTTATAAACTTGCAATAGAAAAACTTGTAAAATAATATACGGAGACACTTATGAAATTTGACGTGGAATTGGTCGGTAAAATCGGCTCAATGGCACTTATCAATAAAGAACACGGCATTTTAGACTATACGCTAATTGCCCGTTTATCACGTGAACTTAAACCGGGGTATATCTGGGTTACTTCGGGTGCTGCGGAAACGGGTAGATTAGACTATATCCAAAGAAACGGCGTAGAACTAAAAGGCTCTGCTGAAGACGTTAAAACTGACTATTCAGCACAAGGACAATCTATTTTAATGTCAACCTATCGCCAATACGTTAGCGATAAGTATTCGCTCCGCCAAGTTCTTGTAGAACACCAACACTTTAACGACCCCGAAAAACGTGAATACTTAAAAGCAACGCTACTTCGTGCACCCAAGCAGAACGCTATACCTATTATCAATTATAACGACGCTGTGTGTGCTGAAGAATCACGTAAGTTTGAAATTCAAACGCTAAAAGAAAAAGGACAAAAGGTTGTAGAGTGCGTGGATAACGATGAAACGGCTTCTCAAATTGCTTGTTTAGTTAAAGCAAAAACGCTTTTAATCTACACCAGTGCGGATGGTATTTATAAAGACCCCGAAAATCCCGAAACCTTAATTAGTGAAATCAGTGGTAAAAACGTTGAAGAAGTATTGCAAAATATTACCGAGTGTGAAAACTATTGTAGTGGTGCTTCACGCGTAGGGGCAAATGGTGCAAAAGCGAAATTAGAATATGTAAAAGATGCAGTAAAGGCAGGGACAAGCGTAATAATCGCTTCTGCAAAATATACAATAAGCGATTTACTTTCTGGCAACGCCAAGGCAACTAGAATTAGAGTTAGATAAATTAAAGGGCTTTTTACTAGCCCTTTTTTTATTTTTAAATTTTTTTGTCTTGCGTGTATAAAGTTTTTGTTTTCTGCCCATAATATCGTCAAGGGGGAATACGATGAATACAAAAAACACTAAGTCTAACGCTAAAAAGCAAAAGGCTAAAGACTGCACTACTAAAAACTGCAAGTAAGAAGTAATATGAAGAAAAGTTATTTAAGAAAAAGAAATTACAGTAGTAATTTCAATCAAAAAAGCAGTTATGACCCGCAAGGGAGTTATACGGGAACTGATTATGAAGATGATTATGAAAAACCCGTACAAGATGCAGACGATTTGTAAAAGATACAACCTTTTAAAAGAGAAAGAGAACGAAATTCGCTCTCTTTTTCTTTTTTTCTTGACAAAACGTAAAACATATAATATAATACGGATACTTTTAAGAGAGTTATGCAGTCGCGGGGGCGGAGAGAGTCCGTCAATGAGGAAAGTCCGAGCGTCTTAGGAACAGGGTGCCGGAGAAATCCCGGTGGAGGCGAGTTTAAGGAAAGTGCAACAGAAAGTACCGCCACAATAGTGGTAAGGTTGAAAAGGCGGGGTAAGAGCCCACCGCCCTTTCGGTAACGAAGGGGGCAAATGTAAACCCCACCCGACGCAAGATTGACAAACCGCTTCATTAGGGAGTTCCACCGAAACGGTTTAACAAATATCGCTGGGGGATATTGGTAACAATATTCGTAGATAAATGACTGCACACGACAGAACTCGGCTTATCGATTCTCTTAAAACAACACGCGTCCCGAAAGGCTAAACCTTTCGGGACGCTTTATTTTTAATAATTTATTTTAGGATTACCCGTTCTTTCTAATAAATAATCAATGGATACATTAAAATAGTCTGCAATTTTTATTAGCGTAGCGTAATCCGCTTGCCTTTCGCCACTTTCATACCGACTTATACTATTTTGATTCATATCAAGGTCTATCGCAAGTCTTACTTGCGAAATCTTTTTTTCTTTTCTTAATTCTTTTAATCTCATTGCTTTTTCCTTGACATGATTATACCAATTCGGTATAATAAAAATATCCCGTTTTGGTATATTTTTACAAAGGAGACTCTGATGGATTTTTGGAAATTAGTCGGCGCTATAATTGTTGCTCTTGTTATCTGTTGTATATTATGACTTTACTAAGCAGTCCGTTAAACAAAAAAGAACTCTTTATAAACTTTTTTTCCTGTATATCGTTACTCTTAGTCATTATTTGTTTTTATATTATAAATAGTCTTTTTATTAAGCCGTCAATTTCTATTGTTGATTCGTGGACAGATTATTTTTTTATAAATTTTTTTAACGATATATGGGCAGGAGTCTTTATCTGCGTTTTATTAAACCTTTTGCTCTTACATTCAAAAAAACGTTTTGCAAAAAATTTTTTTATTTACGTTTTTTTGTGGCTTACCGAATCTATTATTTGGGAAATTTTTAGACCCTATGTTCTATTAATTTTTAACCCTTTCAATAAAATTCCGAAAGCGCTATTTGGTGATGTTATCTCTTATGGCTTAGGCACGTTTTTTGCTTATTTCTTTTTTATTATTTTAAATGTTTTTATTAGGAGAAAAAATGGGATTAAAAGAACCAAATAGCATCGGCGATTTTATTATTATTCTGTTTGTAATTTTTCTTATTTCCTTATTATAAAAAAGAGAACGAAGTTCGTTCTCTTTTATTTTTTATTTCTTTAAGTAAACCATTAAAACGGCTATGTCTGCAGGGGATACACCTGATATTCTGCCTGCTTGACCTAGGTTTTTGGGGCGAATTTTATCTAGTTTTTGCCTTGCCTCTAATCTTAAGCCTTCTAAACTTAAGTAATCTATATCTTCGGTGAGCATTTTTTCTTCCAGTTTTTTGGCTTTTTCTATTTGCTCTCTTTCTTTTTCGATATAGCCAGAATATTTAGCGTCCGTTTCTACCGTTTCTAAAATGCCACGGCTGATACCATCAAAACCACCAAACTCTGCTATAATTTCCGCTAGCGGAATACCACGTCTAATTAAGTCTGCTTTTGTTAGTCCTGCGTTGGGTTTGGTAAAGCCGTATCTACTTAAAATATTAACTACTTGGTCGGGCTTTAAGGAAACTTCTAATTCTTTAGTCGCTTTTTTATATTCTTCCTTTCTTTTTAAGAAAGCATTATATCTTTCATCAGAAACAAGTCCTACTTTTCTACCCTTTTCGGTAAGTCTAAAATCGGTATTATCGCCACGAAGCACGATACGATATTCCGCACGAGAAGTCATCATACGATAAGGTTCGTTAGTGCCTTTGGTTGTTAAATCATCAATTAAAACCCCGATATAACCTTCATCGCGGGAAATGGTGATTTGTTCTTCACCACGAATAGCAAGTGATGCGTTAATACCAGCGATTAAGCCTTGTGCTGCTGCTTCTTCATAACCGCTAGTGCCGTTAATTTGCCCTGCAGAATATAACCCCTTAACGATTTTACTTTCTAACGTAGGGTATAAATCAAGCGAATCTATACAGTCGTATTCGATTGCGTAAGCGTAACGCATAATTTCGCAGTTTTCTAAACCCTTTACCGTGCGATACATAGCCTTTTGAACGTCGTGCGGGAGAGAAGTTGATAAACCTTGAACGTAAACTTCGTTAGTATCTCCGCCTTCTGGCTCTAAAAAGAGTTGGTGGCGTTCTTTATCGGCAAATCTAACTACCTTATCTTCAATAGACGGGCAGTATCTCGGGCCTGTTCCGTGAATTACGCCTGCATAAAGGGGCGAACGGTGTAGGTTAGCCCTTATAATTTCGTGTGTTTTTTCATTAGTGTAAGTTAAATAGCAGGGCGTTTGTTTTATAGGTGCACCATCCGTTAAATATGAAAAGGGCTCTACGTCTTCGCCGTTTTGAATTTCAAGAGAACTATAATCGATAGTTCTACCATCTACTCTGGCAGGCGTTCCCGTTTTAAATCTTCTAACCGTAAAACCTAAATCAATTAGGTTTTTAGTGGGTTCGTTAGCGGGCTGAAAGCCGTTTGGCCCAGCCTGTCTTTTCCACTCGCCAGCGATAACAGCACCGTTTAGGTAAACACCTGTTGCTAATATAACTGCTTCACAATTAATTATTGAATCGAACGCCGTTTTAACACCCACAACCTTGCCGTTTTCAGTTAAAATTTCTACTGCTTCGCCTTGGATAATGCGTAAGTTTTCGGTATTTTCTAAAGTGGTTTTCATTAAACGGTGGTAAAGATTTTTATCTTCTTGCCCGCGGAGCGATTGCACGGCTGCGCCTTTTCCGCGGTTAAGCATACGGATTTGAAGTAACGCTTTATCAGCATTTACGCCCATTTCACCGCCAAGCGCATCAATTTCACGAACGATTTGTCCTTTAGCCGTTCCACCGATAGA
>JAZRHN010000121.1:0-12193 GCA_045644785.1 Christensenellaceae bacterium | reverse complement strand
AAAGGCATATATCATTTCATAAATATATAATTCTTTATTGTCTATGGTTATAATATCATTACAATATTCGTCTATTGTTTCATATCCATAATTTAATTTATAGAATTTTGCAAAATAATTTATTACTGAATTTCTAATGATTAAATAGACAACGGAGTCTAACGTTTTGTTATCACCCCAGCTTTCTTTAATTCTTTTTCTCAAGCCTTTTGCATAAAAGACAAAATTTTCAACTTCTTTATATAATGAAACATGTCCTTTTGTATAAAAACCATCTTTGGCAACAAAAGCTTCGGAAATTTTATCCTTAAATAAACTTTGCCACAAAGAACTAGCAAATATTGCTTTGTCAGAACTTTCAATTAGACTAAAAACATCTGTTTGATATTGAGTTATATATTCTTTTAATTTTTCTTCTTTCCCATTTATTACTTGTAATAGATTTTCAAATTCAAAAACTTCTTTTTCGCACGTTAGAACTTGATTAAAATAATTTTCGTTAAATTTTTTGTTAATCGCAATTATATTTAGAATAATCCTATATACCCTTTCGGCATTTTCTAAATACTTTACACCAAATATAATTTTTTTTATTTTATCTTCTTTTTCTTCTCCATAAATATTCGTTCCAGAAGATTCATGTATCGAAAATTCCAATCCGTCCCACGACTTGGAAATCTTAATATCTTTAACACTAGAAAGCCAAATATAGTCACCCATATAACCACTATAGATAGAGTGTTCATCTATTTTTACTTGATATTCCCCAGCGTGTCCATCCATTTGCACAAAACTTTTATCCTTTAAGCCGTTTATGTATTCGTTCAAATCCCATGTTGATATTTTGGGGCTTTTATCAATAGCTTGTATTTTTATTATTTTATCATCAATATTATTTTTATCAATAACTGTTTTAACTCTAATGTATATTAAAGGCGATACAATTATAAGTATAACGCAAAGAATTCCCCACCACATAGGTTTTCTCCTTTGTAAAAATTAATTAAATTATAGCATTTTATATGAAATATTGCAACAATATAAAAAAGCGAAAACTTTTCGCGTTTTTTGCTTTTTAAAATGGTTAGATTTTTGCTAATAAAAAACACTGTTGAACCTTAGGTGGTTCAACAGTGTCTCACTTGGTTGCACAAACGCTAACCTAATTGAACTTTTTAGTTATAAATGGTCAGTCGGCGTAATTTTAAGTTTGTAAAATGTAAAAACTTTATTTTCTTTTTTTGCCAAAAGTTATTAAAATTGAACCGTCTTTTTGTTTTTGAGCATACCCCGATATATAGGGAATATATTCTTCGTGTTCATCATCTTCACGGTAATTTTCTGGATATTCCGAAAGATCGTTCAACGATATTACTTCTTCTTTTTCAAACCCATATCCACAATGATAATTAGAAACATATAAATTACAAATGTCTATGTCATCTTCTCCCTTTCCACAAATACGCTTTTCTAAATGCTTAAAAGTTGCAAATTTGCCCTTTGGAGTATACAAATAGGTTTTTCTGCCAAAATCGTATTCCTTATCAAATTTTAAAAGGATATATCCGTTTTTTATTACTCTACAATATCCGTCTGCATTCCACGACAACTCTTTTTCGAATTTTAAGTTGATTTCCTTAACTTCGTCTTGATAAACGTCAATTCCATCACAGTTTTCAAAATCTAAATGTATAACCCTAAAATCTTTTTTATTAACGTTTTTTAAATTTATAACGTGTCTTTCGCCATTAAAAGCACCCATAGAATTATTCGCAGAAAAGGTCAAAACTAAAAAATCTTCTTCTATTATCGCTTTAATATTCCCAAACAAAGTATCGTGCCAATTTAATTCATTAAAAAATCTAACAGCATAAATCTCGCCCTCTTTTAGAAGACGGTTTTCAATATAGATTTTTCTATCTTTTAAATATTCTTTTTGATTGTATACTGAAGAATCATCATATCGGGGTTTTTTGTCGACTATTTTGAGTTTTATCTTCCCGCTTTTTACAACGGGAAAATAACAATTATTAAAATGAACTAACCTATCGTATAAAGTTACGTCTAAATCTACTATTTCTTTACCTGACACCTCAATAAAATCTCCGTTTGATAATAATATTTGTGCATTTTCTATCTTTTCTAAGTTATATTGTTTCTTTTTACACGTATATTCGTAATTCATAACGATTACCTCCTTTGTATTATGTAAATTTAATATAAATCAATATTTAGAATGTTTGTCATTTTTAAGAGTTTACTAATTATTTATTTAATTTTTACAATTTCTCCATTTACCCTTAAAACTCTTACTGCTTTTAAGGTGTTTATTGTTATTACTTCTTTTAACTTAAAATCCCAACCATCCCAGTCATCAAAAAAAGATGTAATAAACTTAACTAATCTAATTTTTTCTTCTTTTTCTAAATCAAAGTTGTGTTCTACAAGAGCAAAAGAATCGCTAATTATTCTTTCATTATAAACCTCTTTGAAGTATAATTCTACCCCTTTTTTTCTCGCTTCTTTTACTGCTTTTTTGCAAGTTCGCTCAAAATCTTCTAATGATAGGTCGTGATAATCCGACACAATTTTACCTTCATACACGAAACTAATTATGCAATACTTTCCCATAACATACCTCATCCTTTATTTTTTCACCTGCTTATATCCTTTTGATTTTAAGCCTTTTAAGATAATATTAAAAACTTCTCTACTTATGTAGAAAGAATAAATTTCATTCCCTTTCTCGTCCTCTCCGTCAATCGCTTCATAATCAACTTGTTCGTAAAGAACGTAAACTTTGTTAATCACGTCAATAGATATTTGGTCAACAAAACTTTCTTCTTTGTTTTGAGTTTTTGCATCCGTATAAAACCTTTCCCAGTTTTTTGCTAAAAATTTCATATAAATCCCCCTAAAACTTTTACTTATTAAAAATTTATGTTTATTATACACGCCTTAATATGACAACTTTGGTCATATTTGAAAATTTTTTATTATTTTTATCAAAAATTATTTAAAAACCACTTAAAGACAAAACGACTTAATCCTAACAGCTTGGGTTAGGTTGTTTTAGGAGGTGGTTTCCCACCCGTTCAAATCCCACCCTTTATACTCTATAATACAAAAAAACACCTATCTAAAAACTCGCGAAAAGTATCGAAGAACTTTTCGCGAAAAAGGAGGAGCAGGCCTAAAGGTCATTGCTCTTTTATGACAATATAAAAGAGCAAGACAAATTGCCTTGCTCCGACGTGGTTGCAAGTGTGCCTAACTAGAAGAACCATTTTGTTTTTTTCGTTAGGTTTTTACTGATAAAAATATGTGTTTATATTAAAGATTTCGCTATTATCTTTCCCTATATACTTTACGCCCTTTTCCTTATACAAAGCATAACTATCTTCAAAAATTAAAAAGACCTTGCTTTTGGTAATGTCTTTTAATCTCTTTAATGAATTGTTCAAATCTTTTTTATCATCAAAAATAATTTGATTAAAGTATTTATACAAATCAAGTTCTTTTAATATAAAATTGGTTCGATTTTTATCTGCGCTCGTCCAAAGATAGCAATTTTCTTTGCCTTGTTTTTGTAAAATATTTAATATATATTCGTTAACTACAACTCTATATTTAAGCCATTTTTGAGCAAAATATTTTTGCTTGTCGGTTATTATTTTTTCGTTAGGCGTTCCCCCTAAGTTCTCACGTGTTAGTCTTTTGCCTGTTTTAAGTCTTTTACGACCGTTATTCTCTAAAGCAAAATTATAAGCATCGTTATTTAGGTTTTTCGTTGAAACCAAAGTATCGTCTAAATCTACAACGTAAACCAATTATAATTCCTCAAGTTCTTTTTGCGAAACAACTTTTTCGCCTTGCACAACGTAATCTCTGTTTAAGCCAAACGTTAAGTCGTTAGAATCGCTTTTTCTAAACATAACAAGTCTCTTTTTGCCATATTCCTTTGCCTTTTCAAAAGCGTGGCGAGAGCCACTATCCCCTTCGCCTTTTCGAAAACTAGCAATTAACACAATAGCTTTAGAGTAAAGTGCTTGCAATCTATCCCTTTCAATAAATCTTTTAATGCTTTCGTATTTGTTTTTAGGCTCGTTTACGTATTCGCTTATGATAAGTCCACCATTTTCAACGATTTGATTTGCTAAGCCAATATTTTCTTTAGGATAAATATTTTCTATGGTTGATGGAAGAAAGGCAATAGTTTTAGCGTTGTTTTTAATGCTTTCGATATGTGCAACTGTATCGCAACCTTTTGCCAGCCCACTTACTATATTAAAACCTTTTTCAGTTAAACTTTTTACAACCTTTTGCTCTCTTTCTATTATCTCTTTAGTAGGTGTTAAAACACCTATAACTGCAACGTTTTTATCTAAATTATTAAGCAAAGTTATGTCACCTTTATAAGCGAAGAAATACGGCTTTTCACTATTTTTAAGTTTAACATTTGTGTTAGGGAAGTTTTCATCAAGCACGCTTATAACGTTTATACCTTTTTCTTTAAGTTCTTGCTCTACGGCTTGTAAATCGCAAGGAAAAGTATTTATAGCATCTTCACTATAAAAAGATTTCCAAAAATGAGCGTTAGTTTTTATAACGCCCATTTTTATTAAATTGTAAAGTTTTAATGAAACATTTGAACTCATAACCTTTACCTTGTCTTTGCCGTTACGTATAGTATAACACTTTTTGCGCCTAAATCAAATAGATATTGTATACAATCTTCAATAACGTTAACCCCTTCAGTATAAATATCATCAACTAAAACAACGTTTTTTCCTTTCATTTTAATTAAATCAACCCTACAAGTATCTTTTGTGATGCCTTTGTATGGATTGTCGCCCGTGTTGTTTTCTAGTCTCCAATTATGTGTTGTTTTAGTGTCTTTAACTCTTATAATAGCATCCGTACCATTAACAAAACCTAATTTATTAGCGCAACTTGAAGTTGTATTGATTAGTCATGTTTTTAAGGTGGTTGATAAAGTCAGGATTGCCTTGTTTTTGATAACCTACGTAATCGCAATTATAAAAGCCAAAACTTTTTGTTCTAAATATTTGTTTTCGCCAATATAAAATTTTTTCATATATTTCTCCTTGAATTTTGTTTTTCTTTAATTTTATCATCCTAAAAAACGCAAAATCAAGGTTATATGACATGTAAATAGTTCTAAAAATAGCAAAACAGCAAGTATTTTACTTGCCGTTTTACACTTAATTATTTTTTTTATCATCTTAAAACAAATACGCCAAATCTTTTAGCCCCCGTTGAATTCGACAATAAAACTAAAAGTCAATTTTAACTCCATCTAATCAAACTGAAAATTGCGCTTCCTATTTAGATATAAGCATTTGCCATTCTTTTGTAAATTCCTCACCCAAAACAACTTTCACTTTCTTGCAAAAATTTTTATATGGTCTTGTAAGCTTATCTAATCGAGTCTGAATCAATATATTTTCTTTGGGCGTACATATAACCGATCCTGCGTTTCCACACTTTGAATACTGCCAATTGTTTTTTTTCAATATGTCACAATCTATTTTTATTATTGAATAATTTTTGTTGCACAAATAATAACTATCTGTAACTACTAGATAAAGAATATCTACATCATCTAGTTTTTCCCCATTTATACATCCTTCTAAAAACTTTATACTTTCAATCAGTTTTAATGCTAAAATATCTATTAAATATTCTTTTTCTTTCATCCTTTTTTCAAAGTGTTTATCATAATAAGAAAAGAAATATTCCCCAAGTCGTTCGCAATGTTCTAAATCTCTAGGGTTTTTTATACAATTTGTTTCATCGTTAAATATAAATTCTCTCAAATCAAGTTTATCTTTAAACCCAGTTTTAAACTCAATTAAAACAATTCTTTCTTTTAAAAATTGTACTGCATCTACAGAATATCCTTTATTCTCACATAAAACACTTTTAACTATTTCGTCAAAATTATAAACTTTTTCCTCATTGTCAACAAAACATTTTTTCTCTTGACCTTCAGTATATGATGAAATAATATTAAAACCTTCTTTTTTGTTTGAAAAGTTATTAAGAAAATAATCACTTAGCTTTTGTATTTTATTACACATCTTATGTAACCCTCGACCCTATTCCTTCCCTATCAAAAAGTGGTTTCTTAATTCTCGCATCTTATCGTTCGGAAAGGAAAACGAATCATATATTCTATTCAATTCATGGTCCATACACTGCAATTTTACCATGTACTTTTGTCCATCGATAAATTTAGGAGAATAAAAGTTGGTTCGATCGCTTATACAATATTTTCTTACAAAGGCATCTATTGCCAATACAAAATTATCGCTATGTGTCGTTAATAAAATAGATACGTTCAATTCGCTTACTATTAAAACTAAAATTTCTGCAAAAATATTTTGCCACTCTGGATGCAAAGAACTTTCTGCTTCATCCAATATAAGCATCGTTTTTTCATCCATTAAACCATTTTGGAGTAATAATTTGATAGTTAAAATACTTTTTGAACCACTTGACAAATTATTAATGCTCAGTTTATCGTTAGAGTATTTAATCCCTTCACTCTCTTCAAAAATGTCCCCCGAAATAATTTGATTTATTTTTTCTATTATTTTTTTGTTCTTTTTTTCAATTATTATTTCTTCCGTTTCATTCTTTTCTTCAAAATTAAATATTGCCTTTTCTATACTTACGCTTTCTCCATATTGCATAATATAATCTGTATAATTTTGATATTGTTGAGCCAAATCACTGTTTGATTGTCTTTGTATCCTATCAAATAACAACATACCATCCAAGAAAACTGGATTCTCGATGTTTATAACTCTATCAAATTTGCTTCCAATATTATTAAATGAATTTTCTTGAATAACACCACTTTTTAAATTGAAAGAAGTTAATATTTTGTCATTTTCTTGAACTGTAATAGTGGATAAAACTTCTGGACTTCTAACTGGAGCTATTTGATTATAAAAAGATCTTTTTAAACATCTTAGTGTTTTAAATAACTTAAAATTTTCGTGATTTAAGTCTTCATCTATAACACCCTTTAAATTAGATATGTTTTTAATCAAAATTTTAATGTTTTCATCAAGATTACTATTATCTTCTTTGACCAAAGCCTTCAAGAAATCTATTATTTCGTTAATCATTGTTTCTAATTCAAACAAGTTTACTACTTTATTGGGTTCTTTTAAATATAGCATATCATAAAGAACATTTTTTGTAGACTCTTCGTCTTTCATTAAAACCGCTCTCAATGTTTCTCCGTCCAACTTATTAATAAGTTGTCTTATTTTATTAATTATATATCCTTTTTTTGATTTAAATGCAAGATCTGCCACGCATTCTGTTGCATCAATTATTGAATGCAACGCTTTTCCTATTGTTGACTTTCCAGAATTATTTGGTCCTGTAACAATAGTTAACCCATTTATCTCCACATCTGAGTTTGAAACAATACCTATATTATTTAAAAATAATTTCATAATCCACCATCCTTTCTATATAATTACTTTATTATTCCAATTTATACTAATTTCAAAACTTAACTTTATTGTTAATAAATGCCCGTATTTTATATGCATTATCCTTTTATAAATATATTTAAATACGATCTACTCAATGCCTCTATAACCGTGTTTTTCTGCATTGCCTAACAAATACAAGAAAGCAAATGCCGGAATTCTTAATAAGTTCTTTTCTTTACTTGTGTTATGAATACCAAAATCGGTTGCATTCTTTGTAACAACAATAGAAGCACATGCATTTTCGCATAATTCTACAATGGCATCTTCATCTGCAATCGCAGCGTTTTCTCTATACTTAACTTCTACGAGAATATTTCTTATATTTGGATAATCTACAACAATATCAACTTCTTTGTTTTTTCTTCCGCCACGATAATATCCAACGGAAGTTGCAAATTGATAATAGAAAGCTGCAACGTGCTTATAAACGGCAGTCTCAACCACTTTTCCCATTTGAGTTGCATCAGTTAAAATAGAATCATCCATTAAAACGGCGTTACGTATTGCTGCATCTGCAATGTAAATTTTAGGGCTTGCTTTCAAAATTTTCTTTCCAGCCATGTCTACAGGCCAACTTTGATAGATTAAGTTGGCGCTCTCTAAATAATCGATATAATTTTCAACTGTAGTTCTTGATACACCATTAAGTTCTTTAGTAATTGCCTCTATCGAAACAATTTCAGAAGATACATTACACAAATACAAAAAGATTCTTTCAAGCTCAGTTGCATTTCTAATATTATAAAGAGAAGGCAAATCCCTTTTTAAGACTTTATCAACAACGTCTTCTCTCATTATTTGTTGCGCCATCAAATCATTTTCAGCAAGAGCCAGTTCTGGAAACCCCCCCACTTGTAAATAACGCATAAAATGATTTTGGACCTTTGAAAGTTGTAACATTATTTGAGTTCTTTCAATTTGTGTTTTATAAAGCAATGTCGTAACTTTTAAGTCTTCTGGAATATCCGGTTTATCTACCCCAAGCAATTCACAATACTCATAAAAAGACATTGTCGGAACTTGAATCACAGTCCATCTTCCAGCACCACTCTCTCTACTGCCCTTAATTAAAACAGGGCTAGCAGAGCCTGTTGCAACAACTTTTGTTTCCGGTTGATTGTCATATATAGTTTTAAGCCATCTATCCCAATCTTGAGCATATTGAACTTCATCGAAAAAGTAATACACATCTTGATCTGGATAAATATTCTCATGATAGCATTCCAAGACATCTTGAAATTGACTTAATTTCAACATTGGATGGTCCATAGAAATAAACACGATTTTTTGTGGAGAAACACCTTGTGCCAACAATTCTTCTATCATTTGATATTGTATCGTTGTTTTGCCAACACGACGCGTTCCTGTTAAAACAACAGAACGCCTAATATCTTTTTCCATCAAACGTCTCATTGCTTCGTAAAAAGCAAACCTTTTATATGTCTTAGTCATTTTAGGATTTACCGCACCCGTTTTCCACCAAGGGTTATACGCTGTTAATACTTTTAAAATCCCTTCTTTAGAAGTAATCATAATGCACCTCCATTCGCAAGAATTATAACACTAAAATTAATATTTGTCAACATTTATTGCAAGTATACTTATAATATTTGCAACAAATATTGATTTTTACGTCATTTTTTCGTTATAATTACTAAAAAAGGAGACACCATAATGCAACATCAAATCAATAAAATCAAAACATGCTTGAAAGAATATAAAACAGAAACACCTGTTTCACAAATAGTTATTAAAAACAATATCCCGCGAAGCACTATATATTATTGGATAAAGAAATACAAGCACCTTAAAAATTTAGAAGATATTAAATATGTATCTGCTTATGAAAACGAAAAAAAGAAAAACCTTAAACTTATGCAAATCAATCAAGTTCTAAAATTAGTAAATTGTACGATTCATTCCTCTCTGCAAACAAAACTGAAAGAACTAGAAAAACTACACGGCAAATTTAGTGTTAGGGTTTTATGCGAAGCATTAGACGTTAGTAGAGGCACTTTTTACAACCATATATTACGAAATAAAAAAGAAAATACGTCTTATGCAAAAAGGCGACAAGTCTTATCAGACGAAATATTGAAAATCCATGAGGAAAGTCGAGGTTTGTTTGGCTCAGACAAAATTGTTGCCGTATTAGAAACAAAAGGTTTTCATACAAGCAAACCACTAGTACGAGAACTGATGAAAGAAATGGGTATTAGAAGTTTTCGTTCAACAGCAAAAAGGGACCATTCTTTATGGAACAAACTACACCCACCTAAAAATTACTTGCAACGCAACTTTAATGTTGAAGAACCTAATCAAGTTTGGGCAAGTGATTGCACTAGAATTTCATTTAACCAACAAAGTTATCATATTTGTGTAATAATGGATTTATACTCTAGAAAAATCATATCTTACAAAATTTCGCAAAGAGCAAGCACTCAATTAATCACATCAACTTTTAACGAGGCTTTGAATAAAAGAAATTATTGCTCCCCTAAAATGTTTCATTCCGATAGAGGTTGTCAATACACTTCATTTGCTTTTAGAAAGTTGTTATTAAAACACAACATTTTGCAATCTTTTTCTCACTCTGGCAATCCTTACGACAACGGCGTTGTTGAATCCTTCTTTTCCACATTTAAGCAAGAAGAGATATATAGAACATTTTATTTATCTGTAAAACAACTTAAACAAAGAATTGCAGAATATATAGATTTTTATAATCAAAATCGCCCACATAGAAGCAACAATTACAAAACTCCCAATCAAAAGGAAGAAGCATACTATAATAAAATAAACCATGAAGTCTAATCTGCACGGTTCATATTGTTTTACCTTTTTATCGTTTGTTTCCCAATTTTTATATGTTTGCAAAATTTTTGTCTAATACTGTCCACCCTTAAATTTGCAAGCAAACTACAAATAAAAATAGGAGTCAATTTTAACTCAGTCTAATCCAACTGTCTAAAATCTTGACTCCTATTCACTTGGTTGCGGGGGTGGGATTTGAACCTCACGACCTCCGGGTTATGAGCCCGACGAGCTACCAAGCTGCTCTACCCCGCGATATGTGTTGCCCTTTAAGTGCTTTACTATAATATACTAAATTACCTAACTTGTCAATCATTAGCAACAAAAAAAATAAAATATTTCGCGAAAATTAGCGTTTTATATCTTGTAATTTTGTTCGCCCTTTGATACAATATAATTATGAAAGCAAACTACACCTTTCCCTTTGGAAAAACCGTAGGCGTTGCCGTTTCTGGCGGAAGCGACTCTATGGCTCTTTTATATTATATGCACAAAAACGCCAAAAAATTAGGCGTTGATATAGTTTGCATTAATATTGAACACGGCATCCGTGGGGAGCAATCGGTAAAGGATAGTGCTTTTGTTAAAGAATATTGCGATAAAAACAAAATTGCATTTATTGGCTACACGGTAGATGCACTTACCTACTCTAAAGAGAATAAACTTTCATTAGAAGAAAGTGCAAGGGTTTTACGCTATCAATGTTTTTTAGGTGCAGTAGAAAGTGGGCGTTGTGATTTAGTTGCAACGGCACACCATTTATCCGACAATACCGAATCGGTTTTATTAAACCTTTTCCGTGGTAGCGGAATAAATGGGCTTAAAGGCGTTACCGAATACGACTACCTAATTAGGCCTTTTAAGAACGTAACCAAAGCCGAAATTAACGAATACGTTACAAAAAACGCTATCCCCTATATAACGGATGAAAGCAACTTTGATGAAAAGTTTACGCGTAACAATTTACGCCTTAACGTAATTCCTAAAATCAAAGAAGTTTTCCCTGAAGCGGAAAAAAGCATTTTACGTTTATCGGAGTCGGTTAGTATTGATGAAGAATACCTTGACGACAAAGCAAGCGAACTTTTAGATAATCGCCCCGATAAAATCGTTATAAAAGACGGGCATAAAGCCATTTTTGTGCGTGCCGTTATTAAAGCGTTTAAGATATTAGGCGTAACCAAAGATTGGGAAAAGGTACATTTAGACGACGTTTTTGATTTAACCAAAAAGCAAAACGGCAAAACCATTCATCTACCCTACGGCCTAATTGCAACTAGAGAATACGGTGTAACCGTTATTACAAAATCTCAAGAAATTAACGAGTTTTGCGTTCCACTAAAGGAAGGTAAATATTCTTTTAACGGTGTAAACTTTACAATAGAGAAGATAGAGAATAAAAACGTTGATTTAACTAGCGCACACTATATCGCTTGTGAAAAGTCTATAGATGCAGTAATTCGCTTAAAACAAGATGGGGACGTTTTTAAGAAGTTTGGTGGCGGTAGCAAAAAACTTGCCGACTATTTAACGGACGTTAAAGTGCCTAAACGCCAAAGAGAAACTCTGCCCGTGATTGCGATAGCAAATCAAATATTATCAATTATTGGAATAAGCGTTTCAGAAGTGGCTAAAGCCCAAAAAGAAACGGAATATTTATACAAAATTACAAAGGAATAGGATATGATAAAGTATAAAGTATTATACAACCAAAGACAGGTTAAAAGACGCGTAAAACAACTTGCAAAGCAAATAACAGCCGACTATCAAGGCAAAGAACCCGTAGTAGTTTGTATGCTTAAAGGTGCGGTTTATTTCTTTACCGACCTAACAAAATACAT
>JAZRHN010000120.1:0-2927 GCA_045644785.1 Christensenellaceae bacterium | reverse complement strand
AACTAATTTTCAATAAAAACAAAACACGCTTACCAAAAGGTAAAGCGTGTTTTTTATTGCTTAAAATTAAATTGATTTTAATTTTTCTTTAGGCGAAACGCCCGTGATTTTCTTGAACACTTTAGAAAAATATAGTGGGTCGTTAAACCCTGAAAGGGCAGCGATATTCTTTATGCCTGTAATACCAAATTCCATTAGTGTAAGCGCATTTCTTATCCTTAAATTATTAACGTATTCGCTAATAGACTGATTGTAAAATTGCTTAAATACGGTGGAGATATACTTTTGTGAGTAGGCAAGTTCTTTACTTAATTGTTCTAATCCTAAATCTTGGTTAAAAAAGTTATTGTCTATATACTCTTTTATTCGCTCTGCAGTAGAAGATTTTTTTAAAGAAGTATTTTGTGTGAAATAAGTGTCAATTATAGTAGAAAAAGTGTATAGAATAACACTTTCCATTCTTATATCCGTGCAAGTTCCTTTAACCTTTAACGCACTTTGCCATATAAAAATAAGTTCGTTTAGCCCAGTAAATATGCAAGATTCGGGTTTTATATCTAATCTGTCAACGTAATAGTTGGCTCTTGCACCTAAAAAGTTTATGTAAAAAAATTTAAAGTCCTTACTAGGAATAAACTTATAACTAAATGCAGGTCTGCCGATAAAAACGTCGCCTTTTTTTAGTGTGTATTCTTTTCCGTTAAGTATTAGGGTTGCTTGCCCTTCGGCAACTAAAAGCATACGATAGGTAGAAAGGGTAATAGGCGTTTTAATAACTTCCTGATTAGTTTCAAAAACAAATCGGCTTGTATAAATGGTGTCAAATTCAGAATTTTTAGCAACGTAATGGCAAATGTTTTTTGTTATCATAGTAATTTTAGTATAACATAAAAAAGTAAAAAAACAAACATTTTTCCATATTTATATAGAAAAAAACCATTTTATTTACAAAAGCGTTGTGGTAAAATAAAATCAAACTTGTGGAGGTAAGTTATGAAAAAAATTAAGGTTGGTGTTTTGGGTGGATTTCGCGGAAACAGTATGATAAGATACTGCAAGCACGGTAAAAATGCCGAGGTAGTTGCAATCTGCGATAATAATCCAGACGTATTAAAAACTCAAAAGGAATTACACAGCGAATTAGATATTGCTTTTTACGATAATTTTGATGAATTTATTAAGCACGATATGGATGCTGTTGTTTTAGCAAACTTTGCTACACAGCACGCACCCTTTGCTATTAAGGCAATGAAAGCAGGTAAACACGTTTTTTCGGAAGTGTTACCCGTTCAAACTATGAAAGAAGCGGTAGAACTAGTAGAGGCGGTTGAAGAAACTGGTAAAGTTTACGCTTATGGCGAAAACTATTGCTATATGCCGGCCCCCTATGAAATGAGAAAGCTATATAGAGAAGGTAAAATAGGTGAAATTGAATATGCGGAATGTGAATATGCGCATAACTGCGAGCCTATTTGGCCGGCTATCGCTTATGGCGATAAAGACCATTGGCGCAACAATATGTATTCAACCTTTTACTGCACGCACTCACTAGGTCCTATTATTCACATTACGGGTTTAAGACCTGTTAAGGTAACTGGTTTTGAACCGCCTATTAAAGAAAGGTCTTTGAGAATAGGTAAAAAGTCTGCCGACTACGGTGTAGAAATGGTTACGCTTGAAAACGGCGCAATTGTAAAGAGTTTGCACGGCGGAACGTATAGAGATAATATCTGGTATTTCCTTAGCGGTGATAGGGGCGTAATGGAATCTGTAAGAAAGGTAACTGGTGGCGAAGAAGTTAAGAGACTATATTTTGATGCAGACGCATACCCAGGTGGTTATGGCACGGGAACGTATAAGAGTTATATTCCCGAATCTGCTGAAGATGAAATTGCAAAAGAGTTTGGACACGGTGGTTCGGACTTCTATTCAATGTGGAATTTTATTGAAAAACTTCTTGGTAAAGAAGATGCTGATATTATCGACGTTTATGAAGCGTTAGATATGTTCCTCCCCGGTCATTTTGCATATCGCTCAATTTTAGCAGATGGAAAGAGTATGGATATTCCTAATTTAAGGAATAAAGAAGAACGTGATATTTGGCGTAACGACGTGTGTTGCACTGACCCAGCAATAGCAGGCGATAGTTTATGGCCTTGTAATCGTGGTGGCAACCCCGATATTGACGACGCAGTTTACGATAGGCAAAAGGAATTGCTTGAAAAACAAAAGCAAGAAAAGAACGGATATTTCAGTTGGGTTTACAAAAAATAAAATGCTAGAATATATTTACATAATAGCGGCTACGGTGCTTTTTAGTGCGCAATTTTTGTTTACTAAAAAGTATCAAACAGTTGCTGGTGTCGGATTTGACGCCTCATTTTTTCACAAATCAGTATCTCCGATACTGCTTATACTTGCGCTTTTTATTTATAACGGATGTAAAATAGAATTTTCTCTGTTTTCATTTTTGTTAGCGTTTTGCTATGCGCTGGTAGTAGTAAGTCTATCGATATTTTCCATTAAGTCTTTAGCAAAGGGTAGTATTTCTAATTATTCGCTATATCTTTTATCAGGCGGTATGGTAATACCTGTTATATATGGGCTTATTACTAACGACCCGTTTGGTATATGGAAAATCATAAGCATTTTAGTAATACTCGCAGGTGTGCTCATTAAATACGAAAAGGGCGAAAAAACTCAAAAAGGCACTATGTTTTTATACACTATGCTTTTTGTGTTAAACGGCTTGGTAGGTATAATTGCTTCCGTGCACCAACAAAACGTTTTTTCTTATCAAACGGTTTCGGCAGTAGGATTTTCTATTTTAACGGGCATACTTTCGATAGTAATAGGTGCTGTGGCGTTTATTGTATATAGATTGCTTAAAAAGGAAAGACCTCCGCTAAAAAAATACATAAGCGTTT
>JAZRHN010000119.1:0-6643 GCA_045644785.1 Christensenellaceae bacterium | reverse complement strand
CTTACCCAATGGTTCTTTAAAATTACCGATTATGCAGAAGAACTTCTCCAAGGTCTTAAAAATCTCGATTGGCCTGAAAAGACCAAGTTAATGCAAAAAAATTGGATTGGCAAGTCAACTGGTAGTGAAATTGAATTTACCTGTGAAAGTGGTGATACTTTTAAGGTATTCACTACTAGAGCCGATACTCTCTGCGGTGTTTCTTACGTTGTTTTAGCACCTGAACATCCTTTAGTTAAAAAATTATGTTCTGAAGCACAAAAAGAAGCCGTTGAAAATTATATTTTAGAAGCGTCTAAATCAAATGAAATTGACAGACTTTCTTCTACTAGAGAAAAAACTGGTGTATATATTGGACACAACGCTATAAATCCTATTAATGGCAAAGTTGTTCCTATTTACACTGCTGATTATGTTTTATATTCTTATGGAACAGGTGCGGTTATGGGCGTTCCTGCTCATGATGACCGTGACTATGTTTTTGCACAAAAGCACAACTTACCTATCAATCGCGTAATTAAGGGTAACGATGATACCCTACCTTACTGTGAAGACGGTATTGTTATAAACAGCCCGAACTTTGATGGTTTAACTAGTGAAGAAGCAAGAAAAAGAATTACTTCTACCCTTGTTAAACAAGGCAAGGCTGAATTTAAGACAAATTATAGATTAAGAGACTGGTTAGTATCTCGTCAACGTTACTGGGGCGCACCTATTCCTATGGTATACTGTGATAAGTGCGGAACTGTTCCCGTTCCTTACAACGATTTACCTGTTAAACTTCCCTATAACGTTGAATTTAAGCCTGACGGAAAATCTCCGCTTGCAAAATGCGATGAATTTATTAATACCACTTGCCCTGTATGTGGCGGTCCCGCTCATCGTGACCCTGATACTTTAGATACTTTCGTTTGCTCAAGCTGGTATTTCTTAAGATATCCTGATGCAAACAACTCTAAAAAACCTTTTAATCCCGATATTATTAACAAAATTTTACCTGTTGATAAATACGTTGGCGGCGCTGAGCACGCTTGTATGCACCTTTTATATGCACGTTTTATAACTAAAGCACTTAGAGATATGGGGCTCCTTAAGTTTGACGAACCCTTTAAGTCACTTGTTCACCAAGGCGTAATTTTAGGACCTGACGGCTTAAGAATGAGTAAATCAAAGGGTAACGTAATTTCCCCTGACGGTTACGTAGAAGAACACGGCTCTGACGTATTAAGATTATATCTTATGTTCGGCTTCTCTTATACCGAAGGTGGTCCATGGAACGATGACGGCATAAAGGCAATTGTTAAATTCCTTGATAGAGTTGAACGTTTATCTCAAAAGTTTATCGACGTAAAAATTGAAGATAACGGCAATATCGGAAAGGCTGAAAAAGAGTTGCTTTACGCAGCAAACTACGCTGTTCAACGTGTTGATAAGGATATGGATACTTTCTCATTTAACACGGCAGTTGCACGTTTAATGGAATTATTAAACGCATTATATAAATATGATGCTGAAACTGAAAAGAACTTAAAAGTAATGAAAGATTGCTATGAAATCTTTATTAAACTTTTAGCACCTTGTGCTCCCCACTTTGCAGAAGAAATTTGGGAAACATTAGGAAACGATGATTCAATCTTTAGAACCGACTACCCAGTTTGCGATGAAAAAGCATTAGTAAAAAGCGAAGTTGAAGTTGCAGTTCAAATAAACAGTAAAATGCGCGCTAAAATTATGATTCCTGCTGATGCAACTGAAGAAGTTATCAGAGAAATCATTAATAACGACGCTAAATTATCAGAAGATATTAATGGAAAAGAAATTAAGAAACTTATTATCGTTCCTAAACGTTTAGTAAACATTATTTTATAAAAATACAAACAAAAAACACCGCAAATTTTGCGGTGTTTTTAATTTTAAATTTTTTAGTTGTTAGCAATAAGATTTTCGATATCTTTAACGGTTTTTACGTTTGCAACTTGATCTTCAGGAACAGTAATACCAAATTCTTCTTCCATAGTCATAAGCATTTCAACTACGTCAAGTGAATCAGCACCAAGGTCTTTAACGATTTCCTTATCATCAGTAATTTCATCAACAGATTTATTTAATTGTTGTGCAATCAAATTTTTAATTTTTTCAGACATACTCATTTGTTTTTTCCTCCATAACTATAAATATATTTTAATATATTTTATCAATTTAATCAAGTAATTTATTACAAAAATCTTTTATTCTATAACAGGTATACTAGCAAAACCCTTTTCTAAATCTTCATCGGTGGGAATATAATCAGACATTGTATTATTATTAAACTCTGAATAAGCCTTAAGGTCAAAATAACCAGTTCCCGTAAGGCAGAATACAATTTTCTTCTTTTCACCTGTTTCTTTACACTTTAACGCCTCATCAATAGCAACTCTAATTGAGTGCGATGATTCAGGAGCAGGTAAAATACCTTCAGATTTTGCAAAAGTAACAGCCGCTTCAAACACTTTAGTTTGTTCAACCGACCTTGCTTCAATATACCCGTCGTGATATAGTTGTGAAATTATAGGATTTGCACCGTGATAACGTAATCCACCTGAATGGCTATTAGACGGCATAAAACCACTACCTAAAGTATACATCTTCATTAATGGTGTAATTTTACCAGTATCACCATAGTCATAAACAAACTTACCACGGGTAAGTGTGGGACAAGATGCAGGTTCAACAGCAATAATATTGTATTTTGCTTTTCCATCAATTTTATCTTTAATAAAAGGAGCAATAAAACCGCCAAAGTTAGAACCACCACCTACACAACTGATAAACATATCGGGTTCGATATCGTATTTTTCAAGTGCTATCTTGGTTTCTAAACCTATAATAGATTGATGTAATAAAACGTAGTCCATAACACTGCCTAAAACATATTTACAATTAGGAGTATTAAGTGCTTTTTCAGTTGCCTCACTAACAGCACATCCTAGCGAACCACTAGAACCTGGGAACATTTCATTTATTTTTCTACCGATTTCAGTAGTATTAGACGGGCTAGGTATAACCTTTCCACCATAAGTTTCTATAACGGCTTTTCTATGGGGCTTTTGTTCTGCACTGCCTTTAACCATATAAACGGTTAAATCAAGCCCGTAATAAGACGAAGCCATTGAGAGTGCCGTTCCCCATTGTCCCGCACCTGTTTCGGTTGTAATATTTTCTAAACCTTCTTCTTTAGCGTAATATGCTTGTGCTATTGCAGAGTTTAATTTATGTGAGCCTGAAGTATTATTTCCTTCAAATTTATAGTAAATTTCAGCAGGAGTGCCTAAAACCTTTTCAAGATAATATGCCCTTGTTAAAGGTGATGGTCTTACCATTTTATAGAAGTCTTGAACACTTTCTGGAATTTCTATATACTCATCAGTGCAATTCAACTCTTGTTTTACTAATTCTTTTACAAAAACCTTATTTAATTCTTCAACAGTGCAAGGTTTTTTTGTAAAAGGGTCAAGTAAAGGCGCGTGCTTATTAGGAAGCACAGCGTTAATATTGTACCAATATTTTGGTAATTCTTCTTCACTTAAAAATATTTTAACTGGAATCTTTTTTTCGCTCATATATCCTCCAATAAAAAGAAAAAGATAAATTCGTACGGGACGAATTTATCCGTGGTGCCACCCGATTTCGCAAACCAAAAGTTTGCCTTATTAGGACTAAAAAATCCTTACGCTATAACGGGCGCGCCCGTAACGGAATACTAAAATTTCCTCCGCTCCCTCAGCAATCCATTCAAAAAATACCAACTACTTGCTCTCACCAAACGCAAGCTCTCTTTAAGCCAATATTTAGCTACTACTTTGCCTCATCAGTTTTATTTATTATGTGATAATTGTAATGCAAATCAGTAAATATGTCAAGAGTTTTTCTGTCTTTTAACCAAAACACAACACGATTGTGGTTTAAGAACAAACTCACTATCACAATCTTCATCATTAAGAAGATTTTTAAGCACGCCGTCATACTCTAGAACAACTTCTTTACCATTGAGATTAACACCGATTAACACTTCGCAATCATTATTTTTTCTTTCAAAAATATAACAATTATCGCTTGAACATATCTCTATTACTTCACCATCATTAAAAGCAGAATATTCTGCCCTAATTTCGCCTAGTTTCTTATACCAAGATATAAGTTCTTTATCTTCTTTACCCCAAGGGAAAAATTTCCTATTAAAAGGGTCGGCAAAGCCTTGCATACCCGCTTCGTCACCATAATAAACAGATGGTATTCCGTATAACGTAAATTGTAATAACGATGCTAATTTTAATTTAATTTTAGCATTATTTAACATTTCACCATTAATATTTATAGTTGACAACTCTTTTTTTGATTTGTTAACGTTACCGTTAAATGCAAAAAGGTTTAATGCCCTTGGCGTATCGTGTGTAGATAAAATATTCATTAATGAATTTAATACCTGTGGTGGATACCTATCTATTTGTGACCTAACAACGTAATTAAGATAGGAAACACCTTGTCCGTTAATAAATGATATTATCGCATCTTTTAAGGGATAATTCATTACAGAGTCTAGTTCTTTTCCTAAAAAATATTCTCTCCTATCGCCGTATGATATTTTATTAGAAGCATCTTCCCATACTTCACCTATAATTATAGCGTTATCATTTATTCCTTTAACAGACGAACGAATTGCACGAACAAAATGGGCAGGAAGTTCATCTACTACGTCAAGTCTCCAACCACCAATTCCCATTTTAGTATAATGCTCTAAAACACCGTCTTTACCAGTAATAAAATTTAAAAATTCTTCGTTTCTCTTATTTGTTGAAGGTAATATATCTATTCCCCACCAACTTTCATAGTCGTTCGGAAATAACTTAAAATTAAACCAATTAGAATATTCTGATTCTTTACTTTGATAAGCACCAACACTTGAATAATTGCCATACTTATTAAAATAAAGGCTATCATCACCAGTATGATTAAACACACCATCTAAAACGATTTTTATTCCTAACTCAACCGCTTTATTAATTAATCTCTTAAAATCATCAGTATCACCTAATAATGGGTCTATTTTCATATAATCGCCCGTATCGTAACGATGATTTGAATTTGCCTTAAAAATGGGATTAAGATAAATTACGGTAACACCTAGTTCACTTAAATAATCAAGTTTCGAGATAATACCTTCTAAATCTCCACCAAAAAAGTCGTTATTTAAGACCTTACCAAACTCGTTTGGCTCAAAAAAAGGAATGTCTTCTTTATTTTCGTGTATAAATCTATTTGTTGAAAGTAAATTTTTACCTGAAGAACAAAACCTATCGGGAAAAATTTGATAAATAACACCGCCTTTTATCCAATCAGGCGTCTTATAATCATCAGCATAAACCGAGTATTGAAAATTAGTAGGTTTATCCGTTAAAATTCCCGTATAAGATACTTCATCAAAAGAAATAAACTCGCAATTATCCACTTTAATATGATACCAATATAACCCCACTGGTAAATTTACTAAGCATTGAAAATAATCATCCACCTTTTCACACTGAAAACTAAAAACTTCTTTAGTACTATCATTTTCGAATGCAAAAAGGACAGAGTTAAAGTTTCCTTTAACTCTGAATATTACGGAAGTATTTTCTTTAACTGCGCCCGTAACGCTTTTATAAAATTTATCAATAGGATTAAAGTAAATCATTAAAAGTTTTTAAGTTTCCAAATATTTTCTGCGTATTCTTTAATACTTCTATCAGCAGCAAAAATACCTGCAGTAGCAATATTATTAAGGCTCATTTTATTCCAAAGTTCTCTATTAAGATATGTTTTATCTGCTTTAGAGTGAATATCACAATATGCGCCGAAATCAGCAAAACACATATATGGGTCTGCAATAGGACTACCCGTTAATAAATATTGAGCGATATCGCTAAACGATTGACCATTAAATCCATGATTTAATGCAGAAATAACGTCTTCTAACTTTTTATTATCTGCATAGAATACTGTTGAACTATAGCCTTGTTGCCATAATCTATCAACCTCATCTGCGGTTAAACCAAAGATAAATATGTTATCTTTACCACAAACTTCTTGCATTTCCACGTTAGCACCATCTAGAGTACCGATAGTTAACGCACCGTTTATCATAAACTTCATATTACCCGTTCCGCTAGCCTCTTTACCTGCTTGTGAAATTTGTTCTGAAATTTCGGTTGCAGGCATAAGTTTTTCCGCCATAGAAACACAGTAATCTTCCATATATACTACGTTTAATTTTTTATTAATTTTCGGATTTTTCTTTATATCTTCACTTAATGCACAAATAAGTTTAATAATTTGCTTTGCAAAGTAATATCCCGGAGCCGCTTTTGCACCAAAAATGAACGTTTTAGGTATCATTTCTTTATCATGATTTTCCTTAAGTTCATTATATAATGAAATAATATAAAGCGCATTTAAAAGTTGACGTTTATATTCATGCATACGCTTTGCTTGAACGTCAAACATTGTATTGGGGTCAATTATAATACCCTGTTTTTTCTTTGCATAATCACAGAATTGTAACTTTTTAGTTTGTTTAATTATATCAAGACGATTTAAAACAGCCTTATCTGTTTCAAACTTCTTA
>JAZRHN010000118.1:0-2101 GCA_045644785.1 Christensenellaceae bacterium | reverse complement strand
ATGGTATTGTTTATTCCTATCTTTACGTTCTTCTGCATATTCCACAAACGTTTACTTGGCAACCTCATGTTAGGCGGTGTAAAAGAATAATAAAAACTCTTTTCTACGCGAATTTATTTCGCGTAGAAATTTTATAAGGGGATTTTTATGAAAAAATTACTTGTATTAATATTGGCTTTAGTTAGTGTCTTTTCGTTTGCTATGTTCTCTGCTTGCGGTGGAGAAAATGAAAATGGTAAGACTGACCCCGATTCATCAGTTGTTATAACTCTTTCTGATACCGACGTTTATTTAGAATTAGGTGAGGAAGGTAAAATTAATTACACCGTATCAGGCACAACCAATACTGCAACTAAATGGTCTACTTCAGATGATAAAGTTTGTTCTGTTGATAGCGGTAAATTAGTTGGCTTAAAAGAAGGTAAAGCCACCATATCCTTAACGATAGATGGCGAAACTGTTACTGCAAGCGTTACCGTGTTTAGTTATCAACTAGAAACGGCTGACACTTACGTAACTCCTGTTGAAGTTTACGATTATTATTATGAAGGTGAGATAATCGCACACGATTTTACCCTTACTTTTGCCGATTATGGTATGGTTTACAATAAAAATGCTAAAGCAGTTTTTGTAAAAGGCGATAAGGAGATAGAAGCGGTTGTAAGACCTTCTTCTGATAAATCTAAATTATTCATTTCTTTAAGTGCATTAGGCGCTATCAATTATGGCGCAGGCTATTCTTTAGTTGTTTCTTCTGCTGATAAGAAGATTGAAATTCCGCTTCAAACCATTGTAACCAAGTTTATCAACGATAAAGATGATTTACATTATTTAATGTTTTTTGGTGGCTTACAAGTTGCTTCACAATATTGTACTTACGATGGTTATTTTGTTCAAACTACCGATATTGATATGGAATGTATTCCACTTCTCAATCGTAGGTCAAAATCGGGTGAGGAAAACTTTAGAGATGACCCCACGTTTATTGATAAAGATAACCCCGATATTACGGGCAGACTTCCTATAGACGGCGTTGCAAGTGGCACGCTTTACGGATTCTTTAACGTTGACGTAGGTTTTTGTGGTATTTATGATGGTCAAGGCTATTCTATTGTTAACGTAAGTTTATACGACGATAACGATGGTTTGCCAAAGTCAATCGGTAACCACGGTGGTATTTTCGGTAACGTTGGTAGAAAGGCTGTTGTTAAAAATCTTGGTGTAACTGCTACTGATACGTGGACGTGGTATAGTTATGGCTCTACTTACGTATTTGGTAACTCTGTAAACGGAACTTTAGAAAATATCTACGTTAAAATTACGCCTACATTATATGTTCCTAATGAAGAAAATCCTTGTCCTACTACTAATAATTTATTATCTCGTGCTGTTTCAGGTGCAACACTTAAAAACGTTGTGTTAGAACTTGATATTTCTACCGAAGGTGAAGACGCTATGTGTCGTCCTTATAACGCAGGTGATTTAGTAAACAGTAGGGGTAAAGCAAACTATATTACAAAAGAAGCAAGGGCTTTCCAATTTTATGGTGCTGATGCGGCATACTCTTACAATTATACTAAAAATAGTCCTGATGGTGCTGGTAAAATGCTTGTTAAGGATACAAATACCTATGAAGAGTGCTACTTTATTTATACAGACTATAATGATTTAGAACCTTTATATAGCATGTCAGGCTTTAGATGTTTTACTAGTAACGCTATTCCTAACGAAGACTTTGCTATTTTCCAAGCAAGTGAATATTGGGAAGTTAATTCTAACGGCGCACCCGTATTTAAGGGTTTAGGTGTTTAAAATTTAAATTTTTTAGGGGAAAATTATGAAAAAACTATTTTTATTGGTTTTAAGTTTAATAGCACTTTTCTCATTTTCAATGTTTGCCGCATGTGGCGGAGAACCTGAAAGTGGTGACGAAGAACCTGTTACTGAAGTTATTATTACTCTTACCGATACCGACGTATATTTAGAGTTGGGTACAGAGGGTAAGATTAACTATACAGTATCAGGCGCAACTAACACTTCAACCAAATGGAAATCTAATGATGAATCTATTTGCACTGTTGATGGTGGTAAAATTATTGGT
>JAZRHN010000117.1:0-15250 GCA_045644785.1 Christensenellaceae bacterium | reverse complement strand
GGTTTCTTGCTTCGTGGTGGCGATTACGACTACGAAAGATGTGGTTTAGCAGTAATTGATGATTTTAGAAAAGGCAGACTTGGAAAAATCGTTTTAGAGTAAAAATGGATAAACTTTTATACGAAAGAAAATGGATAGATCAAGGCTGTAAATACGTTGCGGGCGTAGATGAAGTAGGGCGTGGACCGTTAGCGGGCCCCGTTGTGTGTGCTGCAGTAATAATGCCGTTAGATGACGTAATTGAAGGCGTTGAAGATAGTAAAAAACTTTCCGAAAAGAAAAGAGAAATCCTAGCCGAAATTATAAAAGAAAAGGCAATAGCGTACTGTATTTATCAAGTTTCGCAAGAAGAAATAGACAGAATAAATATTTTAGAAGCCGTAAAGGTTTGTATGACACGTGCGGTAGAAGGTTTAAGTGTTAAGCCCGATATTACGCTTGTTGACGGGGTGGATACTCATCTTCCAATTAATGCCGAATACGTTATAAAAGGCGACGCTAATTCTTATACGATAGGTTGTGCTTCAATAATTGCTAAAGTGTTTAGAGATAGGCTTATGTGTGACTATGCAAAAACTTATCCGGAATACGCTTTTGAAAAACATAAAGGTTACGGAACAAAAGTTCATATAGATAAAATTAAGGAGATAGGACCTTGCCCTTTACACCGAAAAACTTTTATAAAAAAATTCTGGGAAGTTCAGGCGAAAAACTAGCCGAAAAATACTTAAAAAAACAAAAATATAAAATCCTTGAGACTAATTATACAACCCACGTAGGTGAAATAGATATTATTGCTAAAGACGGGGAGTATATCGTATTTTTAGAAGTAAAGACAAGAACGACTGATTTGTTTGGTGTTCCTAGTGAAGCGGTAAATAGAGAAAAACAAAGAAAATACGGCAAAGTAGCACAGGAATATTTAATAAAAACCAACAATACTGATAGCCCTTGCAGGTTTGACGTAATAGAAGTAGTAAACAAAGAGATAAATCACATAATAAATGCTTTTTGTATGTAAAAATGCTTGCAAAAGCACGAAAATTATGATAATATATATAGGCTTTCGGGCGTTCCTCTTGAATTTATTAAATTTTTTGGTCAATGAACGTCATGTAATTTTAGGAGGTAAAAGCAAATGAGTAAGATTATCGACGAAATCAATCAAGAAAATTTAAGAAAGGACGTTCCTGAATTTAACGTTGGCGATACCGTAAAGGTAATGGTTAAGGTTATTGAAGGAGACAGAGAAAGATTACAAGCTTATGAAGGCGTTGTAATTGCAAGAAAACACGGTGGCATTTCTGAAACCTTTACCGTAAGACGTATGTCTTTCGGCGTAGGCGTAGAAAAAACTTTCCCCATCAACTCACCCAAGGTTGCGGACATTCAAGTTGTTCGTCGTGGTAAAGTAAGACGTGCTAAACTTTACTATTTAAGAGAAAGAACTGGTAAAGCAGCAAAGGTTAAAGAATATACCAAATAAGTTAATTTTACAAAAGTTAGAACTTACCTTAAAAACAAAGGTAAGTTCTTTTTTTACATAAAAATCAATTTACTTTTTATTTAAAATAATATATAATCTATATAATTGGGTAATATTGGGTAAGTGTAGTCTTTTTGCCATAAATCACCTAATAATAACAAAGGAGTGAAGTTGTTTATGATAGCGAAAATTCAAAGTTTTACGCTTGTAGGTTTAGCGGGTGTTCCTGTTGAAATTGAAGTTGACGTAAACAATGGTTTACCCGCGTTTGATTTGGTTGGTTTAGCAGATACAGCGGTTAAAGAATCGCGTGAGCGTGTTCGTTCTGCTATTAAAAATAGTGGTAGACAAGTTCCAGTAAAAAGAATTACCGCAAACTTTGCACCAGCAAGTGTTAAAAAAGAAGGAGCTTTATTTGATTTACCACTTGCAATAGGTGTTTTACAAGCAACGTCGCAATTAGTTTGTGATTGTAATGATACTGTTATCATTGGCGAACTTTCGTTAGATGGTAACATTAGAAAGGTAAACGGTGTTCTTCCCATAATTATTTCTGCAATAGAGGCAGGCTTTACAAAGTTTATAATTCCGTTTGGCAATAGTGCGGAAGCATCTTACGTTTCGGGTATAGAAGCGTATGGTGTAAAAACCTTAAAAGAAGCGATAGACCATCTTTCAGGGCTTAACCCGTTAGCACCTATTGAAAAACGTGATTTTTCAGTGGAAAAGATAAAAAATCTTTACGGGCATGATATGTGCTTTGTTAAAGGTCAGACAGTTGCAAAGCGCGCGTTAGAAGTTGCCGTTTCAGGTGGACATAACTTACTCTTCGTTGGTGCACCGGGTACGGGTAAAAGTATGCTTGCAAAGTGTATTCCAACTATTATGCCAGATATGACTTTTAAGGAAGCATTAGAAACTACTAAAATTCACTCGGTAGCAGGTGAATTAGATGATGATGCTGGTTTAGTATTAACTAGGCCGTTTAGAAGTCCGCACCATACTGCAACAACCGTTGCATTAACAGGTGGTGGCATACATATTAAACCAGGCGAAATAAGCCTAGCACACAACGGTGTGTTGTTTTTAGACGAAATGCCTGAATATAGCAGGTCAACTTTAGAGTCACTTCGCCAACCTTTAGAAGATGGTGTAATTACCGTTTCAAGGGCAATGGGAAGTGTAAAATTCCCAGCAAATTTTATTCTTTGCGGAAGCATGAACCCGTGCCCCTGTGGTAACTATGGTTCGGAAAATAAAGTATGCACGTGTTCTCCCTCACAAATTGCAAAATACAAAGCAAAAATGTCTGGGCCGTTACTTGATAGAATAGATATTCAAGTGCAAGTAGATGACGTTAAATATACCGAATTAACAGATAAAACCGAAGGCGAAACAAGCGAAACGGTTAGAAAGCGTGTTAATAGAACAAGACTTATCCAAAAGAATAGGTTTAGTGAAGACGGAATAAATACTAACGCAGACATGAATGAAGGACATATGAAGAAGTATTGTAAATTATCTGAAGATTGCGAAAAGATTTTAGAATCTGCTTACGAAAGTTTACAGTTATCGCCCCGTGCACGCGGAAGAATTATAAAGGTAGCAAGAACTATTGCTGATATGGAACTTTATGACGATATTCGTCCAGAACATTTACTAGAAGCAATAAGTTATAGACATAGTTAAATGAAATATACCAAAGAAGAAAAATGCCTATTATGGCTAGATTCGTTTATCAATCTTGAATATAAGCATAAAAGTTATTTATATAAAGCCATTATTCAAAGTAACGAAATAAAAGCAGAGATTGAAAAACAAAAGCCTTATATTGTTGAAAATATGGGAGAAGGAGAATATAATACCATCCATAATTCAGCAAATCAGGTGTATTTTGATTTTGTTTTAGATAATCTTGAAAGAAAAGGCGTAAAGGCAATAACTATTGTATCAAGCGAATATCCTAGTGAATTAAAGAACACTGAAATTCCACCATTAGTTTTATACGCTAAAGGAGATTTAGGATTATTAAAGCAAGATAAGTTAGGTATTGTTGGTAGTAGAAAAAGTTTACCAATTTCAATTGGTATTGCTAAAAATTATGCAAAAGGTTTGTCTGATGCTGGCTATACATTGGTAACCGGTATTGCAGAAGGTGTAGATACTGCAGTTATTGAAAGCACTTTAAAAGCAGGTGGAAAGATAATTTCAGTAATTGCCGGTGGTTTTGATAACCTTTATCCAAAAAGCAATCAATCACTTTTTGATAAAGTGATGGAAAAGGGTTTAGTTTTAAGCGAACAACCGCCCGAAGTCAAATCACAACCATATTTATTCCCCGTAAGGAATAGAATAATAGCAGGCTTATCAAAAGGTGTAATAATCATTAGTGCAGCAAAACGTAGTGGAACGTTTTATACTGCAGGATATGCAGAAGAATACGGAAAGGATGTTTTTGCTGTTCCGTATAGCATAGGAATTGAATCGGGTGCAGGTTGTAACGAACTAATAAAGCGTGGTGCAATTTTAACCGAAGAATACGCTGATATATTAGATTTTTATGGTGTAGAAAATAAGGAAAAAAAGATTTTCTTAACACCAGAAGAAAGTGCAATAGTTGAATGTTTAAAAGAAGGCGAAATGCACGTAGAACAAATAAGTTTAAAACTTAACAAAAAAGCATTTGAAATAATTCCGCAATTATCCATACTCGAAATAAAGGGAGTATTAGTAAAAAGCGGTAATAATAAATATTCGTTAATACGCTAAAAAGGAGGACGTAATGCAGTTAATAATAGTTGAATCACCTCATAAAGCGAAAACCATAGAGAAGTTTCTAAAAGGCAATTTTAAGGTTGACGCGTCTAAAGGACACGTAAGAGATTTACCCGTAAATAGAATGGGTATAAATATAGAAAAAAACTTTGAACCCTATTACGAAATATCTGCTGATAAAAAAGCCGATATTAAAAGATTAAAGCAAGATGCAGATAAAGCAGAAAAGATTTATCTTGCAACCGACCCGGATAGAGAAGGAGAAGCAATTTCTTGGCATTTAGCAGAAGTTTTAGGGTTAAAATTAGACCAAGTAAATAGAATTGAGTTTAACGAAATTTCTGAAAAGGCAGTAAGCGAAGCGCTTGCTAACCCTAGAAAGTTAGATATGAATTTAGTTGACGCTCAACAAGCAAGAAGAGTGCTTGATAGAATAGTTGGCTATAGCGTATCTCCCGCAGCAAGTTCAAGACTTAACGATAATTTATCAGCAGGCAGAGTGCAATCTGTTGCACTTAAAATGGTTGTTGATAGAGAACGTGAAATAAACCAATTTGTTCCCAAAGAATTTTGGAACTTAAAAGCCGAACTTACTCAAGATGGAAAGAGTAAATTCAAGGTTTTATTAGTAGAGAAAGATGGCAAAAAATATAAGCCCGCTAACGCTGAAGAAGCAGAATCAGTTGCAGAATATTTAAATAGAACCCCGTTTGAAGTAGCAGACGTTAAAAAGTCTATAATCAAATCACACGCGCCCGCACCGTATATTACTAGTACGCTTCAACAAGATGGTTCAATAAGATTAAATATTACCGCACCCCAAGTTATGAGTATAGCGCAACGCCTTTATGAAGGTGTAGAAACCCCTAACGGCCACGTAGCGCTTATAACTTATATGAGAACGGACTCGGTAAGAATTTCTAAAGATGCCCAAAATGCAGCATTAGATTATATAGAAAGCAATTACGGTAAGGACTACTTACCGTCTAAACCTAACGTATATCGCTCTAAAAAGGATGCACAAGATGCGCACGAAGCAATTCGCCCGATAGACGTTAAGGTTACGCCTGAAAGTATGCAAGGCGTATTAGATAAAAACCAATACAAGTTATATAAATTAATTTACGATAGATTTATTGCTTCACAAATGGCTGAGGCAAAATACGATTCAGTTGCCCTTTCAGTAGCGTGTGGCGAATATAATCTTAAAACAAGCGGTAAAACGCTTGTATTTAAGGGCTATACCGCCGTTTATGACGATTCTAAAAAGGAAGAAGATGAAGAAAGCGGAAACGCTATTTTACCGCCCTTAAATAAAGGCGACGATTTAAGACTTTTAGGTTTAGGTAAAGAACAAAAGTTCACTAAACCCCCAGTAAGATATACCGAAGCAACGCTTATTAAAAATATGGAAGATAAGGGGATAGGCAGACCTTCTACTTATGCAACCATTATGGCAAAACTTACTGATAAAAAGAGAGAATACGTATTTAAGGAAAAGAAATATTTAGTTCCTAACGAAATAAGTTATTCTTTAATAGACTTTTTAGTAAAATATTTCCCTGACATTATGGACGTTGGTTTTACCGCAAGAATGGAAAATCAACTTGATGCAATAGGTGGCGGTGGTAAAGATTGGCGTAAACTTATAGCAGACTTTTATAGACCTTTTGAAAACCAAGTTAAAAATTCTAAGGTTACTGAAGTTCTCTGCGAAAAGTGTGGAGCACCTATGATAATCAATTCGGGTAAATACGGCAACTATTACGCTTGTTCTAACTATCCGAAATGTAAAAATATCAAGGCGGTAAATGAAAAAGTTGCAATTCCTACCGATAAAATTTGTCCTAAATGTGGCGGAATGATGGTAGAAAGAGAAGGAAAGTTTGGTAAATTCCTAGCGTGCTCTAATTATCCTAAATGTAAAAACACCGTAAGTTTAACAGAAAATGCGGGGGTTTGTCCGGATTGTGGAAAACCCACTAAAAAGATGACAAGTAGATCTGGTAAGATTTTCTATGGTTGTTCTGGTTATCCCGATTGTAAGTTTATGAGTTGGGATTTACCAACGGGCGAAAAGTGCCCTGATTGTGGAGCATATTTAATTTCTTTAAATAATGAAGTTAGATGTTCTGCTAAAAATTGTAAATACGTTAAAAATGCAAAAAGTTAAAGTAATCGGTGCAGGTCTTGCGGGTTGTGAAACGGCTTACTATTTAGCAAATCACGGAATAGAAGTTGAACTTTACGATATTAAACCAAACGACTATACTCCGGCACACAAAAGTAAAGATTTTGCCGAACTAGTTTGTTCTAATTCATTAAAATCTAACGACATATATGGTAATGCAGCAGGACTTTTAAAACAAGAAATGCGTATGCTAGGCTCACTTATTATTGAGACGGCTGATAATACGCGTGTTCCTGCAGGAAATGCATTAGCGGTAAACCGCGATGAGTTTGCTAGAATTATTACGGAAAAGATACTTTCTCATAAAAACATAAAGTTTATTTCTAAAGAGATAGAAAGTATTGATTTTGATGAGTATACCGTTATAGCAACAGGTCCGTTAACTACGGGTAAACTCGCACAGTTTATTGAAGAAATTGCAAGCACAGGGCTTCATTTTTACGATGCTTCTGCACCCATAGTTTCAACCGATAGTATTGATATGGAAAACGCCTTTGTTGGCGATAGATACGATAAAGGCGATGGCGACCATATAAATTGCCCGATGAATAAAGATGAGTACGAGCAATTTATAAAAGAGTTAATTTCTGCAGAAAAGGCACACTTACACGACTTTGAAAAATCAGAAATATTTGAAGGTTGTATGCCTGTTGAAGTTATGGCAGAACGTGGTTTAGATACGCTCCGTTTTGGACCATTAAAACCCGTTGGTTTAACTGACCCCAAAACGGGAAGATGGCCTTATGCGTGCCTACAACTTAGAAGGGAAGATGAAAACGGGAGTATGTATAATCTCGTAGGATTTCAAACCAACTTAAAGTGGAACGAGCAAAAACGCGTATTTTCAATAATTCCTGCACTTAAAAACGCTGAATATTTAAGATATGGCGTTATGCACAGAAATACGTTTATAAATTCTACCGTATGCTTAAAGCCCGATTATTCGCTTAGAGAACATCCCAATACATATTTTGCTGGGCAAATAACAGGTGTGGAAGGGTATGTTGAAAGCGCGGCTTCAGGCCTTATGGTAGGCGTATATTTAGAAAGAAAAATCAATGGAAAAAAGCAAGTGTTAGCACCTGAAAAAACAGTTCTTGGCTCACTTGCAAGATACATTACAACAGAAAATCCTGATTTTGAACCTATGAATGCAAATTTCGGTATATTACCGCCGTTAGATTGTATTGTAAAAGGTAAATCAGAACGCAAAACCGCTCAAGCAGAGCGTAGTTTAAAAGAAATGCAAAAATTCTTGGAGGAATTAAAAGATGCCTGAATTTATGGGGACAACCATTTGCGCAGTAAAACGTAACGGTCAAACAGCAATCGCTGGTGACGGACAAGTTACAATGTCGCAATCAATCATTTTTAAAAACAATGCAGTTAAGGTAAGAAGAATATATAACGGCTCTGTAATTTTTGGATTTGCAGGCTCTGTTGCAGATGCGTTTACGCTTACTGAACGTTTTGAAGAAATGCTTAATAAATATTCGGGAAATCTTATGAGAAGTGCGGTAGAACTTGCCGAACTTTGGCGTAACGATAAGGTTAGAAAATTAGAGGCGATGATGATAACCGCTGATAAGGATACCCTTTTAATCGTATCTGGCACGGGCGAAGTAATTGAACCCGAAGATGGCGTTTGTGCTATTGGTTCTGGCGGAAATTATGCATTAGCAGCAGCACGCGCACTCGTTTCTGAAACGCAATATAGTGCAGAAGAAATAGCGAAAAAAGCATTAAAGATTGCAAGTGAAATTTGCGTATTTACCAACGGCAATATTACTTGCGAAACTATATAAGGAGATAATTATGAACTTAACTCCAAAAGAAATAGTTAGCCAATTAAACAAATATATTATCGGCCAACAAGAAGCTAAAAAGGCGGTAGCGGTTGCCCTTCGTAATCGTTATAGAAGAAGCCTTTTAACCAAAGCCGAAATGGAAGAAATAACTCCTAAAAATATCATAATGAAAGGTCCTACCGGTGTAGGTAAAACGGAAATTGCGAGAAGACTTGCAAAGTTAGTTGGTGCGCCTTTTATTAAGGTAGAAGCAACTAAATATACCGAAGTTGGTTACGTTGGTAGAGACGTAGAATCAATGATACGTGATTTAGTTGAATGTGCGGTTAGGTTAGTTAAGGAAGAACGTTATAAAAAGGTAAACGAAAAAGCAGAAGCGACGGTTAATTCAAAACTTGTAAAAATTATTGCTTCTAGCCGTAAAACCGAAAAGGGTGAACAACCCGACGAATTGTTTGAACAAAGCATTTTAGACGGGTTAAAGAAAGGTTATTACGATAACGAAGTCGTTGAAATAGAAGTTGTTGATGCACCTAAACCTATGGAATTAGTTCCCGGTGGTGCTGAAATTAGCATAGGTAGTATTTTTGGTGATATGCTTCCTAAAAAGCATAAAAAACGTAAACTTATCGTTAAAGAAGCCAAGGCTATGATGATTGCTGAAGAAGCAGATAAACTTATCGATAACGATTCGGTTAACGAGGAAGCAATTCGCCGTGCAGAACAAGAAGGTATCATCTTTATCGATGAAATCGATAAGATTGCAGCAAAAGGCACTGGTAGTGGTGGACAAGACGTTAGTAGAGAAGGTGTTCAAAGAGATATTCTTCCTATTATAGAAGGTTCTACCGTAATGACAAAATACGGCGCAATTAAAACCGACTATATTTTATTTATTGCGGCAGGTGCTTTCCACGTTTCAAAGGTGGCTGATTTAATACCTGAACTTCAAGGCAGATTCCCAATTTTAGTTGAACTTGCAAGTTTAACCAAAAAGGATTTTATCGAGATATTAACAACACCTAAAAACGCAATAACAATTCAATATGCAACCTTACTTAAAACTGACGGAGTAGAACTTAAGTTTACTGAAGATGCTATTGAAGAAATTGCAACTATTGCAGAAGATATGAACGCAACGAGAGAAGATATCGGTGCAAGAAGATTGCATACTGTAATGGAAGAACTTTTAGAAGACGTATCGTTTAACGCTGACGGAACAGCAACTGAAGTTGTGGTAGATAAAGAATACGTAATTAAAAAACTCGGCATAGAAAAGAAGACTAAAGACTTAAAGAAATACATTTTATAAGGATAAGTTATGATAAATTTACCAAAGGGCACAAAAGACGTATTACCCCAAGATTCTTACAAGTGGCAATTTATTGAAAACACGGTAAGAAAAACGGCACAAATTTTTAACGTGCAAGAAATTCGCACTCCTACTTTTGAGCATACTGAAGTATTCGCTCGTGGGGTTGGGGAAACTACAGATATAGTAAACAAGGAGATGTACACCTTTATTGATAAAGGTGATAGAAGTATGACCTTAAAACCGGAAGGAACAGCAGGCGTTGCTCGTTCTTTCGTTGAAAACGGAATGGCATCTTACGCTATGCCGTTAAAGTTATACTATATTACGCCTTGTTTTAGATATGAACGCCCCCAAGCGGGAAGATTAAGAGAATTCCACCAATTTGGTGTGGAATATTTAGGTGCTGAAACACCTGAAGCAGATGCTGAAGTTATTATATTAGCAAAAACTTTCTTAAATAATCTTGGCGTAAAAAGTCTTACTCTTTATATTAATAGTATCGGCTGTCCCGAATGTAGAGCAAACTATCAAAAAGCACTTAAAGAATATCTCGCAAATAGCGGAGAACTTTGTGAACTTTGCAAATCCCGTTTAGATAAAAATCCTTTAAGGGTTTTAGATTGTAAAAACGAAGATTGTAAAAAGATTACTGCTAACGCACCTAGAATTATCGATTATCTTTGCGATGATTGTAACGCTCATTTTAATAAAGTTCAATCTTTATTAAATAAAGCAGGTGTAGAATATGAAATAGACGCTGGTATAGTTAGGGGACTTGATTACTATACGAGAACGGTATTTGAATTTGTTTCAACTGAAATTGGTGCACAAGGCACTGTTTGTGGCGGCGGACGTTATGATGGTCTTATCTCACAATTCGGTGGCGGTAAAGTTGCTGGTATCGGTTTTGCAACGGGTATTGAAAGACTTTTAATTGTGCTTGAAAAATCAGGTATCGAAATTCCTAAACCACAAGGCGTTAAAATTTACTTTGCACCTATGGGCGAAGATTGTGCCGTTAAAGCGTTTGAATTAGTTTCAGCGTTAAGGGCAAAAGGAATTAATGCTCAAACTGACATTGTTGGCAGAGGAATTAAGTCACAATTTAAGTATGCAGACAAAATCGGTGCAGAATACGTTGCGGTACTTGGTTCTGATGAAATGAATAACGGCGTGGTAAAAATTAAAAACATGGCAAGCGGAGAAGAAACTGTAACCCCGTTTGATGAAATTGAGAAAAAAATAAAATAACATATATATTTACAAAGGAGACACTATGAACTACAAAATGCTTAAAAAAGCTGACCCTGAACTCTATTCTGCAATGAAAAAAGAAATGGATAGACAAAGAGGAAACATCGAACTTATCGCAAGTGAAAACTTCGTTTCTGAAAACGTATTAACTTGTGCAGGCAGTATTCTTACTAACAAGTATGCTGAAGGTTATCCTAGTGCAAGATACTACGGTGGATGCGAATTTGTTGATATCGCAGAAGATATTGCAAGAGATAGAGCAAAACAATTATTTGGTGCAGAACACGCAAACGTTCAACCACACTGTGGTGCAAACGCAAACTTTGGCGTATATTTTGCTGTACTTAACCCCGGCGATACCATTATGGGTATGAGTTTAGCACACGGCGGTCACTTAACTCACGGTAGTAAAGTTGCCCTTTCAGGTAAATATTTTAATGCAGTAAGTTACGGCGTAAACGATGATGGTTTTATCGATTATGACGAAATGGAAGGAATTGCAGTAGAAAATAAGCCTAAAATCATCGTTTCAGGTGCTTCTGCATATCCCAGAACAATCGACTTTAAGCGTATTAGAGAAATCTGTGATAAAGTTGGCGCATATATGATGGTTGACATCGCGCATATTGCAGGTTTAGTTGCAGCAGGATTACATCCTAGCCCTGTTCCTTATGCAGATTTCGTAACTACCACCACACATAAGACTTTAAGAGGTCCTCGTGGCGGTATGATTCTTTGTAAAGAACAATATGCAAAGATTATTGATAAGTCAATCTTCCCCGGAACACAAGGTGGCCCTTTAATGCACATTATCGCTGGCAAGGCTGCTGCTTTTGGTGAAGCACTTAAACCTGAATTTAAGGAATATCAAAAGCAAATTTTAGTTAACGCTAAAGCAATGAGCGAACGTTTCATTGAAAACGGCATTAAACTCGTTTCAGGCGGTACTGATAACCACTTAATGTTATTAGATTTAACTGATACCGGTGTTACTGGTAAAGAACTTGAAAAAATGCTTGATGAAGTTCATATTACCGTTAATAAAAACTCAATTCCTAACGATACTCAAAAGCCCACCATTACTAGTGGTGTAAGAATCGGTACTCCTAGCGTTACTACAAGAGGATTTACTCCCGAAGATTGTAGAAAGGTTGCAGATATCGTTACCGAAGTTATCAAACGTAAAGAAGAAGCGTTTGATTGGGCAAGGGCAGAAGTTGCAAAACTCACTAAAAAATATCCTTTATATAAGGGTCGTGAATTCTAAAAAATTTATCATTTTTTGCAAAAAATAGCCAAAAATATAGCAAGAAATACTAAAGACAAATAAAGATAATTGTGTTATAATGGCTCTCGTTGTGGCAAGAAGGAACTTATATGAAATACCAATCGATTCTCGGATTATTAGATACCGAAATTGCAATTAAATACATAAAAGACTTATTTGAAAAGGAATTAGCCAAAGCGCTAAAAATTACTCGTGTTTCCGCACCGCTTTTCGTATTCCCTGAAACGGGATTAAACGATAACCTTAACGGTGTGGAACGCGCCGTAAGGTTTGACGTTCTTGACCTAGGTAAAGAAGTGGAAATCGTTCAATCTCTTGCAAAATGGAAGAGAATGGCGCTTCATAAATACGGTTTTAGTAGTGGAGAAGGTCTTTATACGGACATGAACGCTATCCGCCGTGATGAAACTCTTGATGCACTTCACTCGGTTTACGTTGACCAATGGGACTGGGAAAAGATAATAAGTGAAAAAGATAGAAAACTTTCTTATTTAAAAAGAACGGTTAAAACTATCTACAAAACGCTTTATAAAGTATCTGAAGCGGTTAGTAAAAAATATCCGCAATTAAAAAATCAATTGCCTAAAGAAATAACTTTTATTTCTACAAAGCAACTTGAAAAAGAATATCCTAACCTATCAAGAAAAGAAAGGGAAAACGCTGTTACTAAAAAATACGGTGCAGTATTCGTATATCAAATCGGTTGGAACCTAAAAGATGGTGCTCCGCATGATGGTAGAGCAGCCGACTATGACGACTGGAAACTTAACGGTGATATACTTCTTTGGTATGACGTTTTAGGTATTGCACTTGAAATATCGTCAATGGGTATAAGAGTTAATGCTGAAAGTTTAAAGAAACAGTTAAAAAAGAAAAAAGAAGAATATAAACTTGATAATCCGTATTGTAAATCAGTTATAAACGGAGTATTGCCGTTAACTATTGGCGGTGGTATAGGTCAACCAAGATTATGTATGTTTATGCTAAAGAAAGCCCATATCGGCGAAGTTCAAGCATCAGTATGGTCGGATAAACAATTAGAAGAAAAGGGGGCAGAAGGTATTCATCTTCTGTAAAACAAAATGTTGACATTAAAAAACATTAAGAAAACCTATTCGGGAAAAGATGGTAACGACGTAGACGCATTACGTGGCGTATCAATAACTTTTCCGGAAAAGGGTATGGTTTTCTTATTAGGTAAAAGTGGTTCTGGTAAATCAACCTTGCTTAACGTAATTGGTGGTTTAGACCGCTTTAACGATGGTGAAATCTTAATTTGCGGAAAGAGTAGTGTAAACTTTTCTCGTGCAGATTTTGATAGTTATCGTAATACCTTTATCGGTTTTATCTTCCAAGAATACAACTTGTTAGATGAAATGACGGTTGGTGAAAATATATCGCTTGCATTATCACTTCAAGGCAGAGAGTCTGATAAAAATGCCGTTGATGAAATTTTAAAAACCGTTGATTTAGAAGGTATGGCGGATAGAAAGCCAAACACTTTATCTGGTGGCCAAAAGCAAAGAATTGCTATTGCTCGCGCGCTTATTAAAGAGCCTAAAATAATTATGGCTGACGAACCTACCGGTGCGTTAGACTCTATAAACGGTAAACAAATCTTTGATTTATTAAAGAGTTTATCTAAAGAAAAACTTGTTATTATCGTTTCTCACGATAGAGAGTTTGCAGAAGTTTATGCTGACAGAATAGTAGAACTTGCAGATGGTGTAGTTGTTTCTGACTTAAAGCGTAATGCTGACAATAACTTTACCAACGTTGAAATTGATGGTGCTAACGTGACTATTGGCGACGTTGATAATATTACGGAAAGAGACGTTAAGAAAATTATAACTGCATTAAAAGAAAACGATGGCGAAACGGTAATTACTAAAAAGAAAAAGAGAGTGGACTCTATACAACTAGAAGAGGCTGAAGAAGAAGTTTATCAAGGCGAAGTTGATTTAATTCGTTCTAAACTTCCTACAAAAAACACCATAAAAATCGGTGTAAGCAGTTTAGTTTCAAAGCCCACCAAACTTATCTTTACAGTAATTTTAACGATGATATCGTTTGCACTTTTTGGTGTTTTATCTGCGTTAATGTTATACAACTCATACTATTCGGTATCAGAAGCGTTGCTTGCAGGTGGATATACCAATACTCTTATTTCAAAAAATTACGAGTATGATGAATATCTTGCAGAAATTCACGATAGTGGAGACGTGTATAAAGAAGTTGTAGACCCCGAAAGTAGAAATAAAAAGGAAGCACAAGCATTATTTAGTAAAGCAGAAGTAGAACAGTTAAATGCTACCGATAAAGGTGTGGAATATGCTGGTGTATTCTCATTTGCACCTTCATATAAAACAAGAACTTACACTATAAGCGGATTAGGATTAAAACCCGATTATCACTTATATTATCAATCAAGAAATATTCAAGGTTTCAGCGATTGTGGTGAGGATTATCTATTAAGAAACGGTGCTGTTAAATTAGCGGGTAGATATCCTGAAAAATCAAACGAAATTGCACTTTCAGAATACTTTATTAACTTATTATACGATTCATCTTTCTATAAATTTAAGAGTAAACCTAAAGACTATGCGGGTATTTTAAATGAATTGGTATATCGTAGAGTAGAATTAGGACAGGTTAGACACGATATAACTATGGTTGCTGATAATGGTATTACCATTTCCGCAAACGTAGTTGGCGTATATGGCTTTAGTGATTTAGAACCTTACCAAGAAATAAGGGGAAGTGCATATAAAGATTTACCCATCACGTATAGGGAAAATAAGTCAGCAAGTCTTAAAAAGATTGTAGAAGGTTTTGACTCTATCGGTTACGTTTCTGATGATTTCTATGCAAAATATGCACATTTTGCAACAGACCATCTTTCAACTCCGCCTATTGTAACTATTTCAGGTGTAAGATTTGGCGAACTTAAGAAGGTTGAAGGAAAAGTAGATAGTAGTTCAATTCAATACGCGTATACTCCTAACGTTTGTAGGGACGATATGTTTAGATTTACTTTCTACGATTGTGATGGCAACGTGGTAGAGTATAAAGAAAACGCAAACCAAATTTACTTAAGTAAAAAACTTTTTGATGAATTTAGAGCAGAATTAGG
>JAZRHN010000116.1:0-8742 GCA_045644785.1 Christensenellaceae bacterium | reverse complement strand
CTAACCCTTGTAACAGTTGTTCCTTCCTTAAGTAGGTTAGAAGCAAGTTCCATTTTTTTGCTAACGTAATAATTGTTTATTGACGTTCCCGTTAATTCAAAAAAGCATCTTGAAAGATAGGGAATTTTATAATAAAAAATCTTTTCTAAATCGGTAATTTTTTTAATGTTTGCAACGTTATCGTTTATATAAAACATTACGTCATAAGCAAGAAGAGACCTAGTTGGTATATCAATTTCGGTTTTTTCTTTATTTTTCTTGCTTAAAATAGCCCTATAACATTGTATTAATACTTGTTCAATATAAAACCCCAAAAGTTTGTTAGAATATTGGTCTTCATTACGAATTTCTTTTATCATATTAACCAATATAGTTCTAACTGCATCAACGTTAAACTTTCTTTGCGATTTACAACTATTAACTACATTTTTTATTAGTTTTTCGCCGTCAGAATTATCTTTTGTAGAAAAGGCAAGGCATATAAAATGCAAGGGTTCTGCATCGTCGGACTTGATTTTATGTAACTCGTTAGGTAGTGAAATAAAACAATCGTTTTTGTTTATCTCGTAGGGCTTATCATTTATGTATGAAAAGCCGTTTCCACTATAAGCAAACGTGATTTCAAAACATTTTTGCTGATGCTCTGGCACGATAGAATCTTTAGCACACATAGAGTCGCTTAATTGAATTAAATAAAAGTCCCCACATTCTCTAGGATTGTCGCCATAATAGTTGTTGAATGTAATTTTATACTTATTAGATTCCATATTTTCACCCCGCAATCATTATAACACATCAATATAAAAAATTTATCAATTTTTTTTAAATAATAGAAAAATGTTAAATTTTTAATTATAAAATGATAAAGACAAGCAAAATTATAGATGGTATAATATTGACATAAGGAAGTGAATTACTATGATTATAACTAACGCAAATATTATTTTAGAAGATAAGATTATTAAGGGTGACGTTTTTGTTGAAAACGGCAAAATCGTTAAAATTAAAAAGACTAATCGTATTAATAAAAAGGCAGACTATAATTTAGAAGGTAAGTACTTAGCACCGGGATTTGTTGATATACACAATCACGGCGGGTACGGCTTTGACTATATGGATAATACTGAAGAAGCGTTTGAAGAAATTTTACGTTTCCACGCTGATAATGGTATAACTTCTGCTATAGCATCAACCGTAACTGCTCCACCTGAAACTATTAATGAAACTTGCAACGTTGCAAGAGTAGTAAAGGATAAAAAAGGCAAGCATGCTAAACTTTTAGGTGTGCATTTAGAAGGTCCACACCTTTCAATGCAAAATAAGGGTGCACACAATCCCGATTTTCTAAAAGTTCCCGCAACTGATGAATATAGTTACGTTTTAGATAACGCTGATATTATTAAGCAAATTACCATTTCACCAGAACTTGAAGGTTCTGCTGAATTTACTAAAAAATTAGTTGAAAAAGGTATTGTTGTTTCTATGGGGCACGACAATGCAATTTTACCCGAAATTCTACCTGTAGTAGAAGCAGGTGCAACTAATTTAACACATATTTATTGTGCAATGAGTGGCGTAATTATGAAAGATAACGTTAGATACGTTGGTCTTCGTGAATACGGCTTAATTAACGATAATTTAACTGCAGAAGTTATTGCGGATAACCACCATATAACCCCTGAAATCTTTAAGATGCTTTTTAGGTGCAAAGGTGCAGATGGCTTATGTCTTATCTCTGACTGCTTAAGGGCAGGCGGTATGAAGATGGATGGTAAACTCTATAGTTTAGGTGCTAAAGATGACCCCACTTCAATGCAATTTAAGGTTGCCGATGGCGTTGCTGTACTTGCTGATGGTTCTAGATATGCTGGAAGTATTCAACCTATATCTAGAATGCTTAAAAACGTTGTTTTTGATGCCGGTGTTTCTATTGTAGACGGTATTAAAATGGTTAGTATAACTCCCGCAAAAATTGTAGGTGAAGATAATAATATCGGGTCTATTAAAGTGGGAAAACAAGCCGATTTTAACGTATTAGATAAAGATTTGAATGTTTTATTTACCATTATTGATGGTGAATTATATAAATAAGGAGAAAATAAAATGATTGACACTTACTATTGTAAACCTGAAGAATTTCTTGCAAACGTAAAAATTCCAACAAGAATCATGAGTTCTGAACCTGCAATGATGGAAGAAATTGCAGAACTTATGGCTAAAACTATCGAGGAAAATAATGCTAAAGGTGAAAAAACCGTTATTATTTGCCCCGTTGGTCCTATTGCACAATATCCTATTCTTGTTGAAAAAATAAATTCAAGAAATATCTCATTAAAAAATTCTTGGTTTATTAATATGGATGAATATTTAGTTGGCAATGATGAAGCTATTGCTGTTGATAACCCATTAAGTTTCCACGGAATAATGGATAGATTACTTTATTCAAAGATTAGGGAAGATTTAGTTATGCCAAAAGAACAAAGATTATTCCCTGAACCCGGCAAGGAAGCTGAAATCGACCAATTATTTGAAGATTTAGGTAAGGTTGATATCTGTTTAACAGGTGTAGGCATCAACGGCCATATCGCGTTTAATGAACCGCCCGAAGCAGGCGACCCTACTACCGATGAAGAATATAAAAATATTGGAACTCGTTGTTTAAATATTGCAAGAGAAACAATCGTAAACAATGGTGCTAATAAAATTAGAGGCGCATTAGATATTTTCCCAAAACGTTGTATTACTCTTGGTATTAAGCAAATTATGAAAGCAAAAGTATTAAAGGTATATTTATACTGCAACTGGCAATGGGGTATTATGAGAAAGATGACGTTAGAAAACGAATCTAGAACTATGCCTGCATCATTTATGCAATCACACCCTAATGCGGAAGTTGTTATTACCGAAGATTTATATAACTTTATGCTTTAAGAGGTTATAAATGAAATACGGAACGTTAGTAAGATTAAACGATTTAAAAGATTGCGATAAGTCTTTTTCTGCTGTTAAAGAACTTGGCTTAAATAGTTGTCAATTAGTGTATAAGCCAGATGTTTATTGTGTTGATGATGCTAAAATTATCAAACAATCAGCAGATAAATATGGTATTGAAATTTCAGCATTATTTGCTGGATTTAAAGATGATTATACCGTTTGGGATATTAAATACGATTACAGAAACGCAGGTATAAACAGCGTAGCGTTTGGTGCTGAAAGAATTAAATATTTAATTAGCGCAATGCCTTTTGTTAAAGAATTAGGCGTTACTGATATGATTACGCATGCTGGATTTATTCCTAATGACCCTTTCTGTGAAGAATATGCCGAAATGGTATGTAAAGTAAGTATTTTAGCATCTAATGCAAAAAAACATGGCTTAAATCTTCTTTTTGAAACAGGTGGAGAAAGCCCTATAACCCTTTTACGTATTATTAAGGAAATTAATACTGGTAACTTATTTGTAAACCTTGATACTGGTAACTTAATTATGTATGGTTATGGAAACCCTTGTGATGCGGTTATCACCATAGGTGATTACGTAAGAAACGTTCACGCAAAAGACGGTGTTCCGCCTACAGACCCATATAAAATCGGTGCGGAAACGGCTATTGGTAAGGGCGTTGTGGACTTTAAGAGAGTTTTTACTTTACTTAAAGAAAAAGGCTATGATAGATTTGTTACCATTGAAAGAGAAATTACTGGTGACGAACAAAAGAAAGACATTAAAAACGGACTAGATTACGTTAAAAATATTATTGAATCTTTGTAAACTAAAAAGGAGTTTATTATGAAAAAGAAAGTTGGTATTATTGGTTATGGTTGGGTTGCTGGTGCAAACCACAGAAATTCTTATCTTCAAGCAAAAGACGTTGAAATCGTTGCAGTTTGTGACGTTAATCCTGCAAGATTAGCAGTGGCAAAAAAAGATTTCAATCTTTCTGATGATTGCTTATTTGATGATTATAAGAAGTTAATCGACAGTGGAAAGTGTGAAATGGTTGACATTTGTACTCCTAACTACTTACACTGCGAAATGGCTAAATACGCTTTAAATGCAGGTCTTCCTGTAAGTATTGAAAAACCTGTTGGTATTAACAGTAAAGAAGTTGATGAAGTTAGAGAACTTGCTATTCAAAAGAAACTTCCCGTATTTATCTGCTTTACTTGGAGACATATGGCTACCACCAGATTCTTAAAAGACGTTATCGATAGTGGTGCAGTAGGTAAAGTTTTCCACTGCTATATTAAATGTATTAAAGATAGTGGTCTTTGGCCTGGTCGCCGTTTAGAATGGCGTTTTGATGCTGAAAAGGGTGGTTCTGGTGTTCTTTGTGACCTTGGTTCACACATGATTGACTTCCTTAACTGGATGAATGAAGATATCGTTGGTTTATCAGCAAATACCGGTATCTTTATTAAAGAACGTCAAAAACTCGATAGCGACGAATGGGCTCCCGTTACTACTGACGACTATGCAAACATTATCGCTGACTTAAAGAGTGGTGCAACCGCAAACATCGAATTATCACGTTGTGCAACTACTGAAAGCCAACTTGTTGAATTTATCATCTACGGTGAAAAGGGTTATATTAGATATTGTAACTACGTTGGAGAAGGTCTTGAAATTTGTCTTGGCGATATCGATACTATTGCTAATGGTAAACACAGAGTATCTACACCCCGTAAGTATGGTACTGAAGAAAGTTTATATCAATCTCAATCATTCCTTGATTTAGCAAATGGTAAGAGCGATAACTTTACTTCTACTATCGATGATGGTTTAAGAGCACAAATGGTTATCGATGCAGCATTATTATCTGCTAAAGAAAAACGTTACGTTACCGTAGAAGAAATTAAGAGCAAATTATAATTTTAACGGAGAATATAATGAGAAAAATCGGAATAATCGATTATTTTATCGATGAATGGCATTCTAATACCTATTTAAGTTTGTTTGAAAAAGCAAATGAAGAATTAGGTCTTGATTTTAAGATTTGTTACGGCTGGGCAGAACTCGATACTTATGAAGGCAAACTTTCTACTGAAGATTGGTGCAAGAAAAACGGTATCGAACAATGCAAAACTATTGAAGAATTATGTGAAAAATCAGATAATATCTTAATTTTAGCACCTGCTAACCCCGAAACTCACTTAAAATATGCTGAAGTTGCATTATCATACGGTAAAAATACTTATATTGATAAAACGTTTGCTCCTGACTATGAATCAGCAAAAGCGATTTTCGACCTTGGTAAAAAGTACGGAACAAAATTCTTCTCAACCTCTGCATTACGTTTTACTAAAGAAACCGATGAGTTAAGTAAAGTTAAATCATTACAAGTTTGGGGCGCTGGCAGAAAGTTAGAAGAATACGTTATTCACCAAATTGAAATGGCTGTTAAGATTATGGATGAAAAAGCCGATACTGTTAGAGTGTTTAACAGAGATAAGCAAGCCAACGTTATTATCGAATTTGGCGATAAAGTTGTTGGTCTTAACTATTCTCATAGTGAAGCATCTTTTGGAATTGATGCTCAAACGGAAGGTGAAGGACTTAATCTTTACAGACCTATTACTGACGGAGATTATTTCTATAAACTCTGTAGGGCAATCTTAAAGTTCTTTGATGATGGTGTAGAGCCTTTTAATCCTGAACAAACCTTATCAGTTATTGCTATAAGAGATGCGATAATTAAAGGTATGAATCTTCCGTTCGGTGAACCCGTTAAGGTTGAATAAAAATTAACAATAAAAAACCCCGCATTTTGCGGGGTTTTTAGTTTGTAATTTTTTGTTATACAGGCGATACGATACCTAAAGTTATTATACCTGCTATTGTAAGTGCGATAGTTAAGTAGTGGAGTTTTGATAATTTTTCTTTTAAGAAAATTCTGCTCCATAAAACTGAAACTACACAGTATGCAGAAATTATAGGCATACCAACTTCATAATCAGCAAACATTACTGCCATATAGAAGATTTGTCCAATCGTTTCACAAGCACCACCAATATATAAAGCGTTATTTTGCTTCTTAAATAAATAATCTTTCTTAACGAATTTAACCCAGATAAATGCAAAAATTGCAAGTAGGAAGAAGGTTAATTCAAAAGATGAGTTAGCTGAGTAGTCACTAATATCAATATAGTGGAAAAATACTTCGTCGCCTACAGTTCCTAATGCATCAATAATAAGATAAGCAATAGGTAATAATAATGCTAAAAAGCTTTTGGTGTATTTACGATTAGATTCAACTCTTCTTAATTCCTTAAGTTCATCGTTTTCTTTTGAATCAACGATTCCTAAGCCGATAATGCCAAGTGTAATGGCGATAACGGCAGCAATAGACCAAGCGTCTAATTCTATTGCATCTGCGCCAATTATAGGGAATATAATAACGCATAAAAGAAGTGCAAGCGAACCAGAACAGTTACAAATTGGTGAAGAGATAGAAAGTTCAATATATCTTAAACCAATATAGCCTAATACCATTGCTAATATGTAAAGTGCAGCAACTGGTAAATACTTAATAAAATCCATTATTTGGAAATCGGTATAGAATAAACTTGAAACGAACTTGGGTAAATTTTCTGGGTCATCAATGATAGCACCACCAATTAAGGTAATAATAAAATGAATACCCATAATTAAGCCAACGGCAAAAACAACTTTCCAATGGCTATTTTTATCATTTTCACGCGTGCCGATTTTAGAAAACAAATCGGAACCACTCCATGCGAGGAGTGCGATAAGTGCAAATGCAAACATATTTAATTTTTCTTCTTTAAAAAATAATATTACTATAAATTAGTAGCCCCTTAATGCTACAGTGGGGATATATTCTTTTAAGATATCCCTAAATTCTAAAGCAATACTATCTTCCACGGGGGAAAGATGTGACTTGATACAACTTTCGCTGTTCTTGAACTTCTGTAAAAAATACTTGTTAGCTCCTTTAATCCACTCGCCAATTTTACGCATATTATCGGTGTTGTGGTATTCTTTAATTAATGTTGTTCTAAACTCATAAGCAATTTTATTCGTTAAAAAATATTCAACACTTTTTTCAACGTTTGTTGTGTTAAAATTTTTAACGTCTATAATAGCAGAGTAGTTTTCTAAATTGTTTTTAATGTCCATTGCAAAATAGTCTACTACACCGTTATTTACTAAAGTTTTTATCATTTCAGGATTAGTGCCGTTAGTATCTACTTTAACTTTTAATCCTAAACTTTTTATTTTTTCGCAAAAAATAGGTAAATCCTTTTCTAATGTAGGTTCGCCACCGGTAATGCAAAGCCCCTCAATAATACCTTTGCGTTTTACAAGATAATCAACAATTTCTTGTTCGGAAACGGTAGATAAATTTTTATAGTCTAATACAAGGGAAGAGTTATGACAAAAAGGGCATCTAAAATTACAGTTGCCTGTAAAAACGGTCGCGGCAACGTACCCGTCAAAGTCTACTAAAGATAGTTTTTCTAAACCGAAAAAAGTCATAAAATCCCTTTTTTTATAAATTTTTATGTTTTTATTATATATTATTTATTACTCACTTGTCAAATAATTAGTAAAGTATTATAATATCATAGAGGTTGATATGAAAGCAGTTATTCAACGCGTTTTAAGCGCAAATTTAAAAGTTAATAATCAATTAATATCAGAGATTGGTAAGGGATACGTTATATATTTAGGCGTGGGCAAAGGCGATAGTATAGATAACGCTAATTACTTTATAAAAAAGATACCGCCTTTAAGAATTTTTGAAGATGAAAATGGTAAAACCAATAAGTCTATTATAGACGTTGGTGGTGAAATTTTATTAGTGTCTCAGTTTACACTTTTTGCTAATACTTCTCATGGTAATCGCCCTGACTTTTTATCTGCAGAAGCGCCTGATAAAGCAAATGAGTTATATTTATACGTTGCAGAAAAACTAAGGGAAGCAGGGCTTATTGTTAAACTTGGTGTTTTTGGCGCGGATATGAAAATAGAACAAATTAACGACGGACCTTTTACCGTTATTATCGAAAAATAGGATAGAGTATGTTTGAAAGAATAATAAAGAAACACGTTAAAAATTCTGAAAATATTCACGACGTAAAAGTTAGAGAAAGTTATGGTAAACTTTCAGGAATATTAGGAATACTATTAAACGCATTTATGTGTTTATGTAAGATTGTTACTGGATTTTTAATGGGTTCAATTTCAATTATTTCTGATGGTATAAATAATTTATCTGACGCAGGAAGTTCAGTTATAACTATTTTTGGTTTTAAACTTTCTTCTAAAAAACCTGACAAGGAACATCCTTTTGGTCATGGCAGAATGGAATATTTTGCTGGACTTGCTGTTTCAATTATTATCATAATAATTGCAATACAACTTTTTAAGGATTCGATACTTAAGGTTGTAAATGGGGAAACCCTCCAAGTGACCAAAGGATTATTCTTCTACGTTACAATAGGATTATTAACCTTATCAATACTAATTAAAGCTTGGATGGCATTATTTAATAGTTATCTTGGTAAAAAAATAAATTCATTTGCTATGAAAGCAACGGCTTTAGATAGTATTTCAGATTGTATATCAACGTTTGTCGTTTTAGTATGCACAATCCTTTCTCTCTTTATAGATTCATTTTCTATAGACGGTGTTGCAGGTATTGTTGTATCATTATTTATCGCATTTACAGGCGTGCGTTCTGTTTTAGAAGTAATTAATCCATTGTTAGGTGAAGCGCC
>JAZRHN010000115.1:0-3567 GCA_045644785.1 Christensenellaceae bacterium | reverse complement strand
TTGCCATATCTTTCGGCTTCTAGGAAGTCTAAAGTATATCTATACGACACTAATTGCTTTGGCTGATAAATTGCGTTTATATTTTCACAATAATCTTCGGCTATTATTAAATGATATTCGCCACTTAAACCGTAATAATTTACACTATCATTTCCCATTTTAGAAAATATCGCAATATTCTTTTCCGCGTTTATTTCTACACAGTTTCCTTTAAGTGCAAAGTTAAACGATATTTCGCCCGCAACACCTACTCCGTCTTTTAACGCTATACAAGACACGTTATTAAAAGAACTTTCTATTGCTTTTTCTTCACTTACTCTTGTTTCGCCTTGATAAAAAATCTCACTAAAAGTAAACGCTTGATTTATTCTTGTAGCAAGGGCGTGCAAATCAAAATCACTTTCGCAATTTAACACCACTAATTTATCTACGTGCGTTATACCCGTTTTATTTGACATACGCCTTAAACGATTTATAGAATACGTTTTCTCTACACCGCTTATTATAAATACACTTTCATTACGCTTTGATACAAGTGTGGCGCTAATATTTTCTGAACCACTTACAATTACGTTTACGTTGTCGTTAGGTAAATTATTAACTACTGCACATATGATAAAACATACACTTAGCAAAACAATACTTATACTCTTAAACAGTTTACCTATATTGATAATTCCCGATAAGATAAGCGTTATTAAATAGTAGAAAACTACGCTAACACCTAACGAAATTCCGCTTATTAAAAGCGTTCTGCCTTCAAATAATTTTATAAACCAAACTAGCCCCGAAAAACAATAATTAAGCGGATAAAACACTACGCTTTCTATACCAAAAATTCCACCGATTAGCGTTGCTAAAAGTATTAACGTAAACAATACGCTAACTATCGGTATTAGTAACACGTTAAACATTACGGCAAGCACTGAACCTTGCCCGAAAAAGCCTATACTGATTGGTAAACTTATAAGTTCTGCCGATAACGCTGTTGAAACACCGCTTGCGACCTTTTTAGGTAGGAAACGGAACACTTTTTGAAGTATCGGTGAAAACAATATTATTCCTAATACTACTGAAAATGATAGAATAAAGCCTACGTTAAACAAGTTTAGTGGACTTACTAATAGCACAATAATACAAGCCAGTGCGGTTGATGAAAGCCCGTCATACTTATCGCCACCAAGACCAGAAAACCCTAGTACGCCACACATTATAGTTGCCCTTATTGAAGATGCGGTAAAGCCACATACACCCGAATAAAATAAGCATACTATAACCACAATTAGCGTTTTAAGTAATCTTTTTGTTTTTAGCCTGTTAAGAATAAAATATAAAGTGCTTGCTAAAAAGCCGATATGCAACCCTGAAACAGCAAAGATATGTGCTATACCAGAATTTCTAAACCCTTCTAACACAATGTCATCCATATCGGCAGTTGTACCTGTTAGCATTGCATAAGCAATCGGCCACAGTTCACCATCCATGCCACGCTTTAAAACGTTCTTTAGGCTTATATTTATACTTTCAAATATGTTTTTATCATTATCTAAAATATAAATATCATCAGCGTTTAGTTGTGCGGAATACCTTATTCCGTTTTGTATTTGGCTAGCGTTAAACCTATCTTCGTAAACGATGGTTTTATCTTTAAGTTCGGTAGTAAAAGTTACCCTATCACCTAGTTCAAAATTGCCACCATTATAAACGGTTACTGAAATTTTATAATTACATTTACCACCGTTTACACCTGTAAGCGACAAATCATCTACTATAATTTGTTGATAACTATCGTAATTTTCTACCGAAATAATTTTACCATCTACCGCGTAAATATGCCCGCCGAAATCATCATTTTTATAAGCGTTTACCGAAATATTAAACGAGAAAAAGCCTATTATGACAAATAATAAAAATACTATGGCAAAAATTACCCTTGACGTGTTTTTAGACCTTGCTGATAGAATAAAAAATATGCCGTTGCATATAATAAATAATATCAAAAAAGTAACGGCAAGCGTAGCCCTTTGCATAACTAGCGATTGGGCTATAACTATCCCCACTATTAAAGATAGTGCGATAAATAAAGTTGGCCTAAAATTGACAATTTTTCTCATAAGTATCAATAACAATATAAAGAATTTTATAAGAAATGTCAACGAATACGTTGCCAACGTGCGTTAGTTTTTGGTAAAATAAGAATAGCCTTCATGGTTCGATAGGAAAGGTCAAAAAAATCCACAGATAATATAAAAGAAGTCCGTGCATCCGATAAACAGCGGTGCTCTCGGTAGACGTTATTCTCTACCACTTAATTGAGAGATGCAGACGTATCGGGTATAGGAAATTCGCCTGTTAACAAAACGGGTTATTATTTTCTTTTCCGTCGGCCGATGCAGGCTTTTTTTTTTTATTTTTTATTAAAACTTTTGTTGATTTACAAAAAATTTTATGGTAAAATAATCACGCTAAAGAATACGTGGCCTCATGGTCAAGCGGTTAAGACGCCGCCCTCTCAAGGCGGAATCACGAGTTCGATTCTCGTTGGGGCTACCAAAAACAAAAACCAACCCTTTTGGGTTGGTTTTTTAATACTTTATCAAAACGAACTCGTTAGTTCGTTCGCCTTGACGGACAATCTTGACGGGCACAGTTTTGCCAGGGTTCCCTATTTATAGAGTGTGGCACTTTCTCGTTGGAAAAAGATATTAGACCTAATATTTTTATCTTGTAAGTTTACTAATTAACTTGTAATAAATATTTATTTTATTATCTATTTCAACAACTTGTGACGCGTAAAAAGAAGCCAATGGCGAATATTTTTCATAGCGCTTTTGGTTTTTTTTAATCTCATAGATATGCAAACCAATAAACAACGACATTATACATAATGAAGGAAAAATAAAATTCCCACTCAGTAGAACAGTAAACGCAATTATTGCACATACAATAAAAAAAGTAGATAAAAATCTTTTATTTGCTAATTTTGAATAATGAACAACCATAGATTTGCAAATCTTCTTTTTACTGCTAAGCATTTGCACTTTTTCATAAAATTCTTTCTTTAATTCTTCAATTAACACTTTATTATCGTTAGTAAATTCTATTTCATCAATATTATAATTAAATTTTTGCTCGCAATACTCGCAAAGAAAAATATCATTATTAACTATATTAAACTGTTTAGAACCGCAGTAAGGACATTTTAAACTAGTATATTTCACTTTCAAACCTTCTTTCCATTTTTTTCGTTGGAAAATCAATTTTAAAATCACTTCCGTCGCACGTTACAAAAAGTCTCTTTTTAATTTTTTTTAACGCTAAAGGTAGTGGAAATATTTTTTTAAGGCAAAGTATTGCATATTCGCTACACGACGGAATACATTTGCATCTTCTTCTAATTTCTTCTTTCGCATAATGTTGATAGCATTTTATAGAACATATAAAACAAATTCTTAGATACAAATCAAAAAGCATATATAATGAAAATGCGCATATTAGCAATTTAGGAAATAAATTTAATTTTAACAAAAAAAATCCATACACTAATAAAAACAATAAAAATGGCAA
>JAZRHN010000114.1:0-3321 GCA_045644785.1 Christensenellaceae bacterium | reverse complement strand
TTTATTGATAGAGTATTAAACAACGGTGTTATTGATTTTATAACAATGAAAGTGGGGAATTTTGTGCCGTTTGGAATCTTCAATTTGGCGGACGTATTTTTATCGTTTGGTGTAATTTTAATGATTTTCTACTTTTTATTTTTAGATGAGAACGCTGTTTTTAGGAAATCCACAAATGAAAACTAATACAATTAAAATAGATAATTGTGAAAATGAAAGAGTAGATGTTTATTTAGCAAATACTACTGATTTAACGCGCTCATATATAAAAAAATTATGTGATGATGGTTTGGTTGCAATTAACGGTAAAACTGTTAAATGTAACAAAACCGTTAAATTAGGTGATGAAATAACGCTCTCTATTCCAGAAATGGTTTCTTCAGTTGCTGTTCCTAAAGATATTCCGCTAGACATAGTTTACCAAGATGAAGACGTTGCGGTAATAAATAAACCGCAAGGCATGGTTGTTCATGCAGGCAATGGAACAAAAGATGATACTTTAGTAAATGCTCTTTTATACAAATTAGATAATTTATCGGGTATAAACGGAGTAGTTCGCCCAGGCATTGTTCATAGAATAGATAAAAACACGTCAGGATTACTAGTTGTTGCAAAAAATGACAAAGCGCATTTAAAACTTGCTAAACAATTAGAAGATAAAACGTGTGGTAGAACGTATATTGCGCTTTTAGAGGGTAATCTTAAATCTGATTGTGGTGTTATTGAAACTGATATCGGCAGGGATACTGCTTGTAGAACTAAAATGGCTGTTGTAAAAGCAGGTAGAAAGGCAATAACCGAGTATAAGGTTTTAGAACGATTTAACGGATATACTTTATGTCAATTTAACCTAAAAACGGGTAGAACGCACCAAATAAGAGTTCACGCAAAGTATTTAGGGCATCCTGTAGTTGGTGATAGAGAGTATGGTTATAAAAACCAAAAATTTAATTTAGAAGGACAATTACTTCACGCTAAAAGACTTGAGTTTATTCATCCATCAACGGGTAAAAAAGTAAGTTTTGAGGCGGAGTTACCACAACACTTTGAAAAGGTGTTAAGTGTTGTTAGAAATAAAAACAAGTAAAAATAGGTGATAAAATGGCTAATCCTTTAGTTGCTATAGTTGGAAGACCGAACGTTGGTAAATCTACGTTTTTTAATAAGGTAGTAGGCAAAAAAATATCCATAGTACACGACTATTCTGGTGTTACGCGTGATAGAATTTACGCTGATGCGGAGTGGTGTGGAAAATCTTTTACACTTGTTGATACGGGTGGTTTAGAATTAAAATCAGAAGATATTATGTGGAAGCATATTAGGCAACAAGCCGAAATTGCAATTGATACCGCTGATGTTATTATTCTATTTACTGACGGGAAAACGGGATTAAACGCTTCCGATGAAGACGTTGCTATGAAGTTGAGAAAATCAGGTAAGCCTATATTTCTTGCCGTTAATAAAATGGAAAACTATGATATAGGCAAACTCTTTGAATTTTACTCGTTAGGTTTAGGCGAGCCTTTTGGTATTTCTGCAGAACACGGAACGGGAATAGGTGACCTTTTAGATGAAGTTGTTAAATGTTTTGACGGTGAAAAAGACGATGAATATGCGGATAGTATTAAAATCGCACTTGTTGGAAAACCTAATGCAGGAAAATCTAGTTTATGCAATAAATTACTAGGGGTTAACCGTACGATTGTGTCTGACATAGCGGGCACGACTAGAGATGCGATAGATACTCCTTTTGTATATAACGATAAGAAATTCGTGCTTATTGATACCGCTGGTATTAGAAAGAAAAAAAGCGTAGAAGAAGATTTGGAATATTACAGTGTTTTAAGGTCTTTAGGTGCTATTAGAAGGGCTGACGTTTGCGTTATGCTTATAGATGCTGAAGAAGGAATTACCGAGCAGGACGTTAAAATTTGCGGATATATTCACGAACAAAATAAACCTTCTATCATATGTATGAATAAGTGGGATTTAATAGAGAAAGATACTAATACCGTAAATAGATTTAACGATGATTTAAAAGAAGCGTTAAAGTTTATGGACTATTTAATTCCCGTTTATATTTCAGCAAAAAATGGACAAAGAACGGATAAGGTTTTAACGCTTTGCGAAAAGGCTTTAGAAAACTCTAGAAAACGTATTCCTACAGGTCAACTTAACGATTTACTTTTCGATTGTATGAGAGCAAGCGAACCTCCTTCATATAATGGCAGAAGATTAAAGATTAATTATTGCACTCAAGCAGAAGGTGTGCCTCCTACGTTTATCTTATTTGCAAACGATTCTTCTTTAATGCATTTTTCTTATAGAAGATATTTAGAAAACTGCATTAGAAATGCATATGATTTTTCAGGAACTCCGATTAGGATTACCATAAGAGATAAGGAAGAAGATGAATAATACTATACTTTTAATTATCTGTGCTATTTGTTCTTACTTTTTAGGGAACGTTAATTGGGCGATAATTATTTCAAAAATTAAAAAAACCGATATTAGAAAAATGGGTAGCGGAAATCCTGGAACGTTAAACGTTAGTAGAAGTTTAGGTTTAGGGTTAGGATTGTTAACCTTTTTACTAGACGTGTTAAAGGGCGCAGTTCCAACCTTAATAGCATTTTTTGTGTTTAAGGGGGAATGTTTTGAAGGCTCAACCTTTTATATTTCAGATTTTGCAATATATGCTTGCGGTTTATCTGCGGTTTTAGGGCATATTTACCCCGTAGTGTTTAAGTTTAAAGGTGGTAAGGGTATTGCGACAACCATCGGTGTTTTAATTGTTTGTGAATCTGTTAGCGGTGTTTGGGCTGTCGTTGTGGTTATGGCACTAGTTGCTGCGGTTATGTTTATTTACTTAACCGAATTTGGTGCAATGGGGTCGTTTATTGCTATTACGCCACCTGCAGTAAGTGGAAGTATTAGATTGTATTTAAACTATTGGCATAGTGTAAATCAACTTGATTCAACTTATTTAATTATTACTAATATGTTAATTCTTTTAATATGTTTTTTCACTTGGTTTGCCCATAGAAAGAACATTGAAAGAATGTTGGCGGGTGATGAACATGCTACGTCAATTAAAAGTATGGTTATAAAGGCAAAGGCTAAAAAACAACAAAAGCAAGAAAAATAACTGAAAAATACAAATTAATATTACATAAATGAAAATTTCCTCTCATATATTATGGTAGATATATGGGAGGATTTTTTATGAAAAAATACGACGTTTACGAAGATATTTCGTCAAGGACGGGAGGCGATATTTATATTGGCGTGGTTGGTCCCGTCCGTACGGGTAAATCAACT
>JAZRHN010000113.1:0-3580 GCA_045644785.1 Christensenellaceae bacterium | reverse complement strand
TTAACTTTTAAGTCGGTCATCGTTTCGGTTACAGCGGGGTTGCTAGAAGTAATAACAGGGCCGGCGTTTACGTATAATGCAGTTTCAGCATCGAACGTGTATTTTGAATAGTCTTCGATTGCGGCAATAAACATATCGGTAAACAATTTCTTTTGCTCCGCTGCTTCTTCGCCTTCAAAAGTTTGTTCTAAAAGAGTTCCCATCTCTTTTCCGTCTTTATCGTAAGCAACCATGCTTCTATAAACTTTGCCGTCTGCAATCTTTAATACTTGAATTTGTTTTGCAGGTTGATTTCCGACAAGATTATCTACAATAATATCTGAGTTAACGGCATCTTCCAAGCCATCTACCTTAAAATCAGTAAGGTTAAGGGTAAATGAAATGGTAACGTTGTCAAAGGCTGATTCATCGATTGAAAGTTCCCATTTGGTTTCATCAACTTCAATACCGTCAAATGCACCACATTTTGTACAAATCTTTGAATTGAGTTCTACAATTTCTTCCCAGTTGTGTTCGCAGTTAGGGTCGCCATCGCAGGCTGTAAAGGTAAGCATACCAAGTACAGATGCTAAGCAAAGTAAAATAGTAATAATCTTTTTCATAATCTTCTCCTAGGTTTTTATAACGTTATTATACTATGTTTTACTTTACTTGTCAATGCCTAATATTTACCACTCCCCTATCCCCTACCCTTAATAAAAATGCACGTAAAAATAGTTTAGCGCTAACATTAAAGTGTTAGCGCTAAATGTATATTTTTAATTAAATACAACGTTTGTTTAGGTTTTCTATTCGCGAAAAGTAATCGAAAATTCCGTTTGAAATGGCTTCTGCCATCTTATAAATTAAGGACAATCTCGTAGTATTAAACAGTGAATAATTATTCCTGCTTTTTTCCGCAACTATTCCTATAATACTAATATCACCTATGCTTCCTAAATCTTTATTAACCCCAAGCCCTGGCATAAGTCCGCTGTTATTTACTTTTATTAGTCCTACGTCATCTAATAATCCTACTGCAGCATCTATTGCTATTACAGGAGAGTTTTTATGCACGCTTTTTAGTAAATCTTTAATATAAACAATTTCTTTTGCGGTTATGGGGCTATTAAGCGTTCCGTATATATACGCAGGAACATTTTTCCTTTTTAGTATAGTGCCAATTAGCGGACCAAGAGAATCGCCTAGCACTAAATCGCTACCGATACAAACTATAGTTGGCGTATTATCTTTATTTGATAATGAATATAATGCATCTGATATGGCAAAACTACAATTTATTGAATAACTATTAAAAGAATAAGAATTTTCCATAATTTCTCCAAATCTTTTTCTTTTCTTATTCCCATTTTTATAAAATTTATACAAAAAATCAAAATATTTAAAAAATAGGCTTTGCGTCGCCAAAAACCAACAAAAAAATAATTAAAATTAGCCTAAAAATAAGGAAAAATTTGTTAAAATTCTTTAACCTATGTAAAAACCCGTGTTTCACGTGAAACAATTTTGTTTTCTTATGTTTCACGTGGAACAAATTTTGTAAAAAGTGTAAAAATTAGTTAAAAATGGTAAAATTTAAAAATCTTATTTTAACGTTCCCATTTAAGCCGATTTTTAGCCGATATAGATATCGTTTTACGTACCATTTTTATAAATCAGGCCGTTAAAATGCGATTTTTTAAAAAACAGGGGGATTTAGGGGTAAAAATGGCTGTTTTTGAACATTTTTTGAGTATTTTTTTCAATTTTGTCCGTTTTTTACAGGATTTACCACTTTTTTTGGCTCATCAATATCTTTAAGCATATAAAAACTTAAGTTGTTATTTTAAGAAATAAATTTTTGTATTTATTTAATTTTTCTAATTCTATAGAATAACGCTATTTTATTGTGCGTTGTATCTTTATTAACGTGCAATCTATTGTTGCACTATGGTGCAAAATTCAAAATATTGCTTTGCGCTACTATAAAAATATATGCGCTAAATTATTTTTATTTATTTTGCTAAAATCGTTGTAAAAATTGCAGTTTTGATATATAATATATATCAAGAGATTTTTGTTTATGAACTTTAAGGCAATTTCAAGGTTGTTTTAATGTTTGTTTGATAAATTCTTACATATACGATATTTTAAGGAGAAATTACATTGAGTAAGAAATCATCAAAAAAGATTTGGATATTTATTGCTTTATTTGCGATACTTGCTTTCACCTTTTCTTTTAGTAACTGTTTTTCAAACGAAAAGCAAGTTAAAACGTCTGATTTAAGAGAAGTGATTGAATATATCGGTAGCAATTACGGTTCAAGAGAAGGTTATTTAGTTCTTAACGATTTTAAAAATCTTAGCGGAAACGAAATCGTTGAAACTGTTAAAGACTACATTATTGGCAGACAAATTCAAAATGCTTCTAGAATTTACGTTGATTCGCTTTATATAGATGCTTACAAAGTTTCCTTTTCAATGAAACTAACGTCTGGCGATAAGATTAGTTTCTTTACCTATTTTGGTAGAAACAATATTGGCGAATGGGAAAACTTAATGCGTTATGCAGGAATAGATTTTGATAACTCTAATCCTAATGCCGGCTCGTTACTTTCTTCACTTTTACCGCTTGTAGGTACGCTATTAATCGCAGTAGTATTCTTTATTTTAATTAACAATTCGCAAGGTGGCGCTAAAGGCGCAATGAACTTTGGCAAAACCAATGCAAGGGTTTCTAATAGTATTAAAGTTAGATTTACCGACGTTGCGGGTGCTGAAGAAGAAAAAGCCGAACTTGCCGAAGTTGTGGACTTCTTAAAAAATCCTAAAAAATTCTCGGAAGTTGGCGCAAGAGTGCCTAAAGGCGTTCTTCTTGTTGGCCCTCCCGGAACGGGTAAAACTTTATTTGCAAAAGCGGTTGCGGGCGAAGCAGGTGTTCCGTTCTTCTCGATAAGCGGTTCGGACTTCGTTGAAATGTTCGTAGGTGTTGGTGCAAGTAGAGTGCGTGACCTATTCGATATGGCTAAAAAGAGTATGCCCTGTATCGTGTTTATTGACGAAATAGACGCGGTTGGCCGTCAACGTGGCGCAGGACTTGGTGGCGGAAACGACGAAAGAGAACAAACGCTTAACCAACTTCTCGTTCAAATGGACGGTTTTGAAACTAACACGGGTATTATTATAATGGCGGCAACTAACCGTGCAGATATTCTTGACCCCGCATTAATGCGTCCCGGTAGATTCGATAGACAAATTTACGTTAACGTTCCCGACGTTAGGGGTAGAGAAGCAATATTAAAAGTCCACGCACGTAATAAGCCCCTTGCGCCCGACGTAAACTTTAAGACGGTTGCACGTATGACCAGTGGCTTTAGTGGTGCTGATTTAGAAAACGTGCTTAACGAAGCGGCTATTCTCGCTGCGAGAGCAAATAGAAAAGCAATCACAAACAAAGACCTTTACGAAGGTATTAATAAGGTTATTTTAGGACCGCAAAAGAAATCTCGTTTAGTTACTGAAACGGATAAACGTATAACCGCATATCACGAAGCAGGCCACGCAATTCTTGCAAGACTACTTCCACATTGCGACCCCGTGC
>JAZRHN010000112.1:0-3426 GCA_045644785.1 Christensenellaceae bacterium | reverse complement strand
TCTACTAACGATTTAGATTTAATAAAAGGCGAGTGGTACGGCGTTGCCGTAGGTAGTGGTTCTAATGCACTTAAAAGCGTTGCTAAAGAAATTGCACTCCCGTTTGAAGAACAACCCGTTAAACAAATGCTAGAAAAATACTGTTTAGATAAATAAAATACATAGGTAAAAATATGATAGAAACTAATGATTTTTCAGGGGTATTAAGACTCCCTGTGATAGCGCTTAGGGGCAAGGTTTTATTCCCTAAAACGCTTCTTAATTTTGACGTTGCAAGAAAGATGAGCATTAATGCGGTAAACACCGCAACTGAAATGCACACCGATATATTTATTGCTTCTCAACTCAATGCTTTTATAGAAGCACCAAGAAAAGAAGACGTATGCACCACTGGTGTAATTGCTAGAATAAAGCAGATTGCAAAACTTCCTAACGGAGTATTAAAACTCTCTGTAGAAGCAATAGAACGTGCTAAAATAGTATCTTTCTGTTCTACAAAAGATTTCTTTTCAGCAGATATAGTAAAAGCACCCTACATTGATGGCGACGCACTAGAAACTGAAGCGCACTTCCGTGTAGCAAAAGGCGCGTTTTTAGAGTATTCTGCGATGGATAAGCGTATCAATAAGGATATGATTGCAGCAATCAATTCAGAGCCTACTCCAAATTTCTTTTTAGATGGGGCTATGTCAGTTCTTCCTTTTAAGGAAAGCGATGCTTACGAGATTTTAAGTATTGATAACACGCTTGATAGATTAATCGCGTTTGAAAATTTATTAAATCGTGAATTAGAGATTGCTAAAATTCAAAAGAAGATTGATAGCGAAGTTAAGGCTAGTATTGATAAAAGCCAAAAAGAATACTATCTACGTGAGCAACTCCGTGCTATTCACGGCGAACTTGGCGACGGACCTGAAGTTAGCGATGAACTCCGTGAAAAAGTTAAGGCTAAAAATTTAGAAAAGAGTATAGAAGCAAAGGTATTAAAGGAGATTGATAGGTTAGATAAAGTTAATCCGTCTTCGCCCGATTACTCGGTTATTCTAAATTATTTAGATTGGATTTTAGAATTACCTTTCAATCAAAACACCGTTGATACTGAAAATCTTAAAGACGCAAAAGCCGTATTAGATGCCGACCATTTCGGTTTAGAAAAGGTAAAAGAAAGAATTGTTGAATATCTTGCGGTATTACAATTAACTAAGGAAATTAAAGGCCCTATTTTATGTTTCGTTGGTCCCCCTGGGGTTGGTAAAACTTCGGTTGCAACTTCTATAGCACGTGCGCTTAATCGTAAATTTGTGCGTATGAGCCTTGGTGGCGTTAAAGATGAAGCGGAAATTAGGGGACACAGAAAAACATACGTTGGTGCAATGCCAGGTAGAATTATCTATGGACTAAGAACTGCAGGCAGTAATAACCCCGTATTCTTATTAGATGAAATAGATAAGTTATCATCAGATATTCACGGCGACCCTGCAAGTGCGCTTCTAGAAGTTTTAGACCCAGAACAAAACGCAACGTTTAGAGATAGATATTTAGAAGTGCCTTACGACCTTTCAAAGGTAATGTTTATAACTACGGCAAACTCATTAGATACTATTCCGTATCCATTACTTGACCGTATGGAAGTTATTGAAATTACTGGCTATACCGATGAAGAAAAACGTGAAATTGCTAAACAATATCTTATTCCTAAACAAATAAAGAATAACGGTATAACCGAAAAGAATATCGAAATAACTGACGGTGCGATAGATGAAATTATTTCAGGCTATACGTTAGAAGCAGGCGTTAGAAATTTAGATAGAGAAATAGCAGGTGTAATTAGAAAGGTTGCCGTAAAAGTAGCCGAACACCCCAGAACTAAAAAACAAATTATCACCGAAAAAGAAGTATTTAACTATTTAGGCGTTAAAAAATACACCAAAACCCAAGCATTAGAAGAAGATAGAGTAGGTGTTGCAACAGGGCTTGCTTGGACAAGTGTTGGCGGTGTAACCCTTTCTATTGAAGTAAGTTTAATGAAAGGAAAAGGCGATATTCTATTAACGGGTAAACTCGGCGATGTTATGAAGGAATCGGCTAGGGCAGCACTTAGCTATATTCGTGCTAACGCTAAAACGTATGGCATAGATGAGCAAGCGTTTGAAAATACCGATATTCATATCCACGTACCCGAAGGTGCAACCCCGAAGGACGGACCTTCAGCAGGTATAACTATGGCAACGGCACTTTTATCAGCATTTACCAAACGTTCTGTTAAAAACAGCGTTGCTATGACGGGTGAAATAACGCTCCGTGGTAAAGTTCTTGCAATAGGTGGTCTTAAAGAAAAGGCACTTGCTGCATTTAGGCGTGGGATTAAAACGGTAATAGTGCCTGAAGCAAATAAAAAGGATATTACCGAAATACCTGCTAAAATTAGAAAACAAATGAAATTTGTCACCGTTAAGGAAGTAGAAGAAGTATTCAAAACAGCCCTTAATAAGTGATAACGGAGAAATTATGAAAGTAAACGCACAGTTTATAACAAGCGTTGCAAGCGAAAAGAATTTTTATAAAACGGATAAGCCTATGATAGCAATCGTAGGCAAATCTAACGTAGGTAAATCTTCGCTTATAAATATGCTTGCAAATCAAAAAAAATTAGCCAAAACTTCGGATACCCCAGGTAGAACTAGGCTTATAAATTATTTTGATTTTGGCGATTTTGTGCTTGCTGACTTACCCGGTTACGGCTATGCTAAAGTTAGTAAGGAAGAAAAACAAAAATGGGCAAGGTTATTAGAAACCTTTTTGGCTACTGAAAAATTAGATTTAATAATTTCATTAGTAGATATTCGCCACGACCCTACAGAAGATGATAAGATGATGATTAACTTTTTATATCATTATCAAATGCCTTTCGTAATCGTTGCAACCAAGGGCGATAAACTTCCTAAAACCAAAATTAAACCACAATTACAAAATATTGCTACAAAACTTAGGGTAGGTATTGCCGATATAACTGCATCTTCAGCAGATACGGGGCTTGGCAAAGCCGAAATTTTTGCATTAATTGAACAAGCAATAAAAGTAAATAACTAATAAAAAAGACCTTTCAACGAAAGGTCTTTTTATTTTATTATTCGTTTGTCGGTTATTATTATATCTAATGGCACGTCCCAGTTGTTTACGGGTACACTTTCTATTACTTGAAAGTCATAGCAAATGCCTATTTTAAGGCAAGGGTGATTAGATAAAAACCTATCATAATATCCTTTGCCAAAACCTATGCGATTTTTGTCTTTATCGCACGCTAAAAGGGGGATAATTGCCACGTCTATATCATCTATGATTGCATAATCGGTAGGCTCTTCTACGCCGAAAGAATTGGCTGTAAAATCGCTATTAGTAGGAATAACAGCAAAAGTCGGAGGCCAA
>JAZRHN010000111.1:0-18824 GCA_045644785.1 Christensenellaceae bacterium | reverse complement strand
TTTTTTTAAAAATAAAAAAAGTGGTAAAAACCACTTTTTATAACGCTATGATTTGCGCCCCGCTAGCCTTTAAGTCGTTAAAGAACTCGGGGTAATTTTTAAGCACCGATTCCACACCTAAAATAGTGCTTTCTTCTTCTAGAAAACAACATAAAATAGTCAGAGCCATTGCGATACGAGCATCACCGTAAACGTCTATCGTTGCACCACCCTTTAAGCCCTTTGTGCCGTTTATTATAAGCCTATCGGAAATTTCAATATTTCCACCTAATTTAGAAACGCTTTCCTTAAAAAGGATAAGTTTATCTTTCTCTTTATCTAAAAGTTTATCTAAACAAGTTATTTCCGTTTTTTTGTTAGAAAGCAAAGCCGAAACGGCTGAACAAACTAATAAATCAAAGTTACCTTTAACGTTTATATCTTCAATTTCTTTTCCGCTTAAAATATTATCTAGCGCATCTATATAAAGGTTATACGTTTTATCTTCTTTAAGCGTTATTTTTTCAGGCGAGATAATTTCTTGCCCGCCACGGATAAAATAACCACTTTCGGTTTCTGCTACCTTAACGCTAAACTTATTAAGAAGTTCAATGGTAGCACCTATTTGTGAAAGCCCAACCTTTTCGCCAAGTAAATTAATCGTGCTATCTCCATTTAAAGAACAAAGTGCGATAATTAGTCCGCTTATAAATTGTGGTCCTAAATCGGTGGGAATATTATATTCCCCACACGCTAGTTTTCCACTTAAAATAAAGGGCAATTTCTCACTTGTAAAGCCAACGCCTTTAAGTCTATATAAATACTGCTCTAAATTCTTTTTTTGTAACGCCCTTTCGCCCGTTATTTCCACCGTTTTATTAAAGGTTGCAATAATAGGCAATAAGAATTTTAACGTTGCGAAAGAGTTAAAACAATCTATTACCGAAATATCAATAGTTTCCCTATTAATAGGTCTAACGGTAATGGAATTTTCGTTAGTAAAAAGATATGCGCCAAGAGTTTTAAGGCACGCAATAGTTGCCCTAACTTCTTCCGAATTATTATTTATTTCTATCTCCGTCTTTTGATTAGCAAGCGCCGAAATAATAAGCGCGCGGTGCGCTTCCGCTTTAGATGAAACGGGGCGCATTTTCCCTTGCAATTTAGACGGTATTATCTTTACGTCCAATTCTCAATCTCCGCCAAAAGTTTTAGGTAATTAAATGATAAAATACGTGGGTTATTTTGTCAATAGCAAGCGTAAAAAAGAGTGGAAAAATTTTACTTTTTCCACTCTTAATTACTGAAGATTTTAGATATAATCTTTAATATAATCTAATGCCTTTTTAATATCGGAGCTGGGGTCTGCACCCGTTTCTCTTTCAACGGTTAAATATCCGTCGTATCCGATATCTTTAAGCGCTTTTATGTATGCGGGGAAATCAACGTCGCCTTCGCCTACGGGTGTTTCAATAAAGAAATCACGAGAATTAAGTCCATCGATACCGCCTACTGCAAAGTGGTCGTAAATAATCTTGGGGTCGGTGCGTTTAAGCATTTTGCCGTCCTTTAAGTGAGTATGAACGATATAGTCTTTTAAGATATAAACCGCTTCTACTGCATCTTGACCAGTTACCATAGTGAAGTTTGCAGGGTCTAAATTTACGCCCACGCCACCTTTGGTGTCTTCAATAAACATTTTTAATACGTCTGCCATTTCGGGGCCGGTTTCGATAGCGAGTGTAACACCCTTTGACTTAGCGTAAAGACCACATTCGGTAAGTGCATCTAACATAACCTTATATCTGGGTTCGTTTTTATCTGCAGGAATAACACCGATATGGGTAGTAATTACCTTTGCACCGAATTCGTATGCTAAATCGATAATATCCTTGGTTTTTTGAATTCTTTCAGGGTTGTCTTTTTCAATTTGATAGCCGTAACCACCAAGGTCGCCACAGATAGCACTAACGATTAAGCCGTTTTCTTTTAATAAATTTTTATAGAACGCTTTTTGTTCTTCGGTTAAAACTTCGGGTGAAAATTCGCCCGTTGTGCCGTAAATTTGAACACCGGTTACACCGAGGTCTTTTGCCATTTTAATAGCTTCTGCTAAAGGTTTTTTAAAACTTTCGGTTATTGCACCTAATTTCATTTTTATCTCTCCTTATTTTACTTTAATCCATTTGCCCGTTTTAAGGGTTGCTTTAATAAGCGCATCTCTAACTTTCATAACTTCTAACGTTTCGTTAACGTCAAAAGGAAGTTTTCCATCTTCAAAGAAGTTAAGGATTGCGGTCATTAAGCCCATAAACGTTTCTGATTCAACCATTTTCCAAACCGTTTTACCATCTTCGCCACAAGGCATAACGGTAAAGGGTGTGCCATAGTTGCCGTCAAACACAATGTTTGCAAACTTGCCGTTTTTGTAATCAATTCTCATTAAGTATTGGTCGCCTGCTTTTTCTGCTCTAACTGCTTTAGCACCTATACCCATAGTTTTAACAACCATTTCGATAGGGTGAATACCGTATTCGTCAAAAGAAGCACCACTACCCGTTACGGTTATCGTTGAACATTTTTTTGCTACGGGGTCTAATTCTGTTGCATATCTTAATGCAGACGTGCTAAAAAATGGCGTGCCGTACTCATTTGCTATATCGAAAATTGCTTTTGCCGTGTTATAATCGGGTGCAAAAGTCTTATCGATATAAGTGCGTTTTTTATACTTTAATGCAATTTCTGCATACTTTAAGTGAACTTCGGGATTAGAAGGTGCTAATATTACGATATAATCACTCTTTTCGCAAAGTTCTTCTATCGTAGCGCACTTTTCAATGCCGTTTTCTGCACACCAAGTATCGGTGGTTTTGCCATCTACTGCTGAAACGTCTTGTTCTGCCCAAGCGTATGCTACGGTGTAATCAAGTCCGTTCTTTTCGCAAACTTGCTTCATCCAGTTAGGATAGTTGTTTGCGTGCCATTCTGATATATATAAATCAATAAAACCTATCTTTTTCATATTAAATCTCCAATTCTAGTCCGTCATATGAAACTTCTAATCCGTATTGTTTAGCGTTTTCTACCAATTCTTCGTGAGTGGGATTAGCGTTGTGTGAGAAGTGGTTTACGTATTCAACGGTATTTTTGTCAATACAGCCAAGTTTTGTTAAACGCTCTCTCACTCTATTGATTTGCTTAAAGTCCATATGCGAATCTTCGTCGCCTGCGGGGATATCAATATTCGTGCAATCGTAAGACACAAAGTCAAACTTAACGGGGCTTTTTTCAAAGTATTCAAAAACAGATTCAAAGAAATAGCCCGTATCTTGTGCGTATAAAATAGTTTTTCCACCGTGCTTTATCATATACATAAAGCACTCTGCCCTTCCCCACATATGTCTTGCAGGAAGCGGTGTGATAACGTAATCGCCAAGCGTGATATCCTTAAAGGCTTCTGCCACGATAAAGTTAAGGGTGCAAGCGATATTATCTGCTATAACGTTACCTTCTTTTTCCATATAGAAATCGTAAGCATCTTTAGTTAAAACGATATTGAGATTAGGTTCTCTTAAATCTTTTGCAAACCAAGAAGCGTGCATACCCAATTCTTCAGGATAGAAATGGTCCTGATGGTGGTGGGTTATAAGTAAAAATTTAAGTTTATCTAATTCTAGGTTTTCCTTTAATGCGTGAAGGTAGGTATCTGCAGGTAAATCTAACATAAGGTCGTCGTTTATCATTGCTTGACATCTCGTTCTTATATTCTTACCACCGCGTTTTCTTGCTTCCTTACAATAAACGCAGTTACAGAATACCGCAGGAAAACCTTCAGATGCTGCCGTGCCTAAATACTTGAATTTCATTATAACTTAACTTCCTTCTTCTTATCAGCAGATTCGTAAAGTGAATCTAAAAGTTTCATACTTTCTAAAATGTTTTCGATATTGTTCTTATCTTTTACACCGCTTGAGTAAGATTCAAGGAACGCAGCGTCTTCACATTGATACATATTGGGAATATCGTATTCAGGAGTGATGGTTTCTAAAGTCTTGCCATCATAGAATTCGAATTTACCAAGATAAGAAAGTCTTGCGCCACCCTTGTCGCCCATAAAGTCGATAAACATTTCGTTTTTATCAATGTTTTGTGCCCAAGCGCCGTTAAATGAAATACTTGCCTTATTAGTTCTAATAAAACCGGTGATTAAGTCGTCAACGTCGTTTACGCCGTTTTCGATATCAGAAGTATCTTGTGCCCACATATCTTTAAATACGTATTCCTTCATATCCTTTGCCATTTCGGTATAAGCGTTACAAGTAACGGTTTTAAGTTTTGCTCCGCCTAAAACGTAAAGAATTAAGTCTAAGAAGTGGATACCCCAGTCGATAAGAACGCCACCGCCAGACATTTTCTTATTTGTAAAGTCACCGCCTAAACCTGGGATACATCTAAAGTTTCTAAAAGAGCAGTAAACGTGGTAAATGTTACCAAACTTGCCTTGTCTGTTATATTCTTCAAGCATTTCAACTGATTTTTGATAACGGTTACAAACGCCGATGTTTAAGATTTTGCCTTGTTTTTCTGCTTCCTTTGCCATTTTGCAAGAAAGTTTATAGTTTACAGTAATGGGCTTTTCGCAGAATACGTGCTTGCCTGCTTTTAATGCGTCCATAGTAACGGTATAGTGAACGTAGTTAGGCGTTAAAACGTAAACGGCTTCTACTTCAGGGTCGTTAAGCGCAACGTTATAATCGGTAATAACTTCTTCGATTATGGGGAAGTCTTCTTTTAACTTCTTTGCCTTTTCTTCAATAATGTCGCAACCATATTTAATTCTTACGCCTTCAATTTTAGAAAGTGCGGGAAGGTGCGCAAATCTTGCAATTCTACCACAACCGATAATAGCCAATGTTCTCATAATAAAAAAATCTCCTAAGGTTTTTCTTTATTATACCCCCTATTATATAGACTGTCAATATTAATTTTTTACTTATTTTTTGTCATTTTTTTAGATTTTTTCGTTTTTACTTGATTTTTAGTATTTTTTATTTAACAAAATTATTGACACGGTTAATTTTTAGGCATATAATTTTGGTATGGAACAACGCAAAACCACGTCGGATTTTTATAAAAATCATCATAGATTTAATAGTGACGCGTATTATTTAATAAGTAACGACTATTTGTTAGAACCGCTTAAAATCGGCGAGTTTTCTATCTATCAATTAGGCAGGCGTTTTTGTAAAGAAAGCGCAGTTATTCCGCGCCACGCACACCTTAACTGGTTTGAACTTACCGTAGTTACGGGCGGTAGTGGAGTGATATATTCTAACGGGGAAAATCTACCCGTAAAGGAAGGGGATATTTACCTATCTTTCCCCGCTGACCAGCACGGAATTACTTCTGATGAAAAGAATCCGCTTAAGTATGACTTTTTAGCATTTTATTTAGATGAAGGGCAACTTTTAGAAGGGTTTGAAGGGTTAATGAGCGACTTTTTTAATGCTAAAGCAAGGCTTTTTTCTGATGAAAAAATCGCTTATTTAATAGGTGCGGCGATTGTTGAACTTGGCGGAAACAACCTTTATTATGAAGAAGTGTTACTAAGTATGCTTCGCCAAATTGCCGTTTACACCTTACGCGATTTTAGACAAGGCGGGCAAAAGACTAAACTTACTAAAAGCCGTTCGGAAATACTTTGCTATAAAATAATGAATTATATAGACTCTCACTTATATTCGCTTAAAACGCTTGCCGATTTAGAGAGTTTAATAAACTATAATTTAAGTTATCTATCCACGCTTTTTAAAAAGACCACGGGTTTAACGCTTAACGATTATTTTAGACGTAAAAAACTTTCTACCGCTAAACTATTGCTTAAAGAAAACAAGTTAAAGATAAGCGAAATATCAGCACTGCTTGGGTATTCTTCGGTATATTCTTTTTCAAAAGCATTTAAAATAGAATACGGCGTTCCACCAAAATCGGTAAAACGCCCTAACTAACTATAAAAAATATCCCCACGCTTAGCGTGGGGATAATTATTTGTTGTTATCGTTTTATTAGATTTTCTTCTTTTTAAGTAAGATAGAGCCGGTTATTGATATACCTAATAAAATTACGCCTAACGTAACTGCAAGTTCTGGACCAATACAAGTAAATTTATAATCTAGCATATATTGAGAATATTGACTAATCAAAGTGGTTAAATCGGTAATCGCCGCATAGGAAATAACAAGCCATAATATTGAGAAACCTAGGAAGATACTATTTGAAACGATATTTCCTACTACATCTTCTTTTTTTGCAAACACTGAACTAAGATTTGTTCCTGCACACACCATAAATGAAATGGCTACGCCAATACTAACGGCATAATTTATCGCATGAATACTACCTATAGAATAGCTTTTCCAATGTGCCATGATGCTTAAATCAGTATAAATAGCTACAGCAGTTGAATAGAAACCTACAGATGAATCTTTTATTATAGTCGGCCTAAAAAGACCAATCCTCGTTTGTATAACATTACTCATTGTTGAAAAGATAAACGCTTCTATTAGTATAATAGCCAAAGAACTAAATATAATCTTAGACAAATATTTTTCTTCTTTTATCCAACGAAGAATAACGCTTGCAAGAGCAAATAAAACGGATATGTTTAACATGGCTTGCGTATATGTAGAAAACTTCTCACTCTCACTAAACTCAGAAATAATAGTAGAACCGAGAATTTCACTTTTAGTAAAAAACGAATAACTTATAAACAGCATCACCGCAAGAACAAACGATAAGCTTACCGCGAATTGTTTACCAATTTTAACTTCACCTTTAGTAACACCAATTGAAAATCTTACGGTAGCAATTATAGTCATTATCAAACAAACAATCATTGCAGCAGCAATAATTATATAGATATATATTACAGAAACCGTCGTGATAACTGCTTCGCCTTCTGTAAGAGTTGGTATTCTAACTTCTAAAAGACTTATAAATTCAAAAATGCTAAAATTTTCAACAGTACTTTTTCCAGTAATAGCAATTGTTTCAACGTGTGAAACACTCATAGTAAACAATAGAATAAACGTTAATATAACGCCAGTAAACATAAAGCAGTTTGATAAAATAGAAAGAATACTTTTTTTAGGACTTTCCTTTTTCTCAACAACTTGTTCGATTTTCGGTTCTTCATTTAACTTAGCACCACAAGCTGTACAGAAGTTTCCCTCCATTTCAGCACCACAGTTGGTACAAATAACCTTTCCGTCTATTCTTGTGCCACAGTAGTTACAAAAACTTGCACCTTCTTCAATAAGTTTTCCGCATTTAGGGCAAGGTTTCATACTATCTATCCTAGTGCCACAAGCTTGGCAAAAGATTGCGTCATCTTTTACTTCGGCCCCACATGTTTTACAAATCATAAGCCTTCTCCTTAGTAAAAATAAATTTACTACCTTTATTTTAGCACTCTAATGTAAAATTGTCAATATTCCACTAAAACCTTATCTTTGCTTTTTAATGAATTAAAAAGCACGCTCTTGCGTGCTTTTCTTATTTTTCAAATATACATTTAAATATTGTTTTGTCTTGCATTTTGCCTTCTATATAAACGCCGTTTTCTATCGGCTTTTTATATAGGCAAATTTTATCACCGAAAAAAGATTGATTGGCAAACTGAATTTCAAAACCCTTAAAGTTTGCATCGGCAAACTCGGTAGGACTAAAACAGTTTAGCGCCATTTTTACGTAAGCAACGTTGTTTACGTGATTGTTGCAATCTATATCGGTAAAACTTGCAAGGTATTCGTAGCAAAAATCTTTTTCTTCTAGTTCTACCCTAACCCTACTAAAATCGCCTGCACCAGAACGCTTTTTAATATGCACTAACTCGCTTGGATAATTTACCGAAGATATTTTGCGAAGACTATTCGTAGTAAAATCAAGCAAGCACCACTCGCTTGTGCCTTTTACCTTGCCTGTGGGCGACTTAATAGTAAAATCTCTAATAAATCTAATAGCAGACGGAGTTATAGGCCAAGTTTTTGCTTGGGCGTGTTGGGTTTGGTAAATATTACCATCAAGGGTAAATCTTATTTTAGAAAGCACCCAAAACGCATTGCAATTATCCCTTAAATCTATAAAACCCATACCCATTTTTGTAGCGTGCATAGTTGCAATATCTTGAAAGATATTAAGTATCGCATCAAACTTTAATTTGCTTTGCGAATCAACCATAGATAACGTAATGGGTTTTTTAGCAAGTAAGTATGATTTCATAAACGATTAACGTTCTTCTCTAAAATAGTTTACGCCGAGAGATTCAGGGGGTTGTGCTTGTTTGCTACCCGTAATACTAATAACAAGTAATACTAAAACGGTTACAACGTAAGGAATTAACTTAATTAATTCTTTAACGTGATTTAACTCGGGCGCAAGGGTAAGTTTGTCGGGTAAAATATACAATGCTGCGAAAAGGATTGAACCAACGATAGCAATATTCGGTCTCCATAACGTAAAGATAACGAGTGCTACGGCAAGCCAACCTAACGCTTCAATAGCAAAGTAAGAATCGTAATAACCACCGGTAACGTTCATATTAAAGTACATACCGCCAAGACCAGCAATACCAGAGCCGATTAAGATTGCTAAATACTTATATCTATTAACCTTAATACCAACGGCATCTGCTGCGGCGGGGTTTTCACCGATAGCACGAAGTCTTAAACCGAGTTTAGTTCTCTTAATGATTATTGCTGCCGCAATAGCGATGGCTACTGATAGGTAAGCAATAAGTCCGTGAGATAAGAAGATTTGACCAAACCAACCTAAATCTTTAGCAAAGCCAAGACCTTGGTTAAACTTTAATGAAACGCTAGCGGTTACGTTATGGTCAACGAAACTTTTCATAACGAAGTCTGCAAGACCTGTGCCGAAAGTGGTAAGTGCTAAACCTGAAATGTTTTGGTTACAACGGAGTGATACGGTTAAGAAAGCGTAAATTGCGCCAAGTAAAGCCGCAAATACTACCGCGCCTAAAATTGCCATTAAGATAAGCAATAAATAACTAGCCGTGCCACCGCTTAAAGAACTAACGTAAAGGTAAACGCCAAGTGAACCACCTGCAGCGCCGGCACAAACGATACCGGGGATACCAAGGTTTAAGTGGCCTGATTTTTCGGTAATGATTTCACCCGTGCAACCGAAAAGGAATACGGGCATAAGAGCAATTGCACTAGTTAAAATAGCAACCATATTATTTATCCCCCTTTTCAGATTTCTTTATAAACAATCCTTTTACTTTAGCGCCTAACCACTTAAAGGGTTTGGTTATTTTATCGATAACCTTTTGGGCTTTAGGACTAAATATAATCTTATATTGTGTAAAGAACGCGCAAGCGATAATGAAGAAATAAACGATACCTATTACCAAGTTAGAAATAGAGTCGTTATTCATACCAAAGTTTTGTCTTACACCGTCTATAACACCCTTACTAACAAATACTTTTAAGAAGCAAGTTGCAATCGCGAATAACGGATTGCAGTTAGCAAGCCAAGTTGTCATAATAGCGGTAAAGCCAAGGTTTGCAGCAGTATCTGAACTGATTTTATTATAATCGTTACCAACGCCACTAGTTAAAATTAAACCAACTAAACCACAGATAGCACCTGAAATAATAAGTGTTCTAATTACAACCTTTTTAACGTTGATACCGATATACTTTGCAGTGTTTTGGCTATCGCCTACTACAGATAATTCGTAACCTTGTTTAGTGTATTTAAGATAAATAGTAATTATCGTTGTAACTATTGTTCCGAAAATAATTGCTAAAAGCGCTTTATTTCCTAAAATAACGGGGAGTTTACCATAGGTAATGTTGGGGCAAATACCAGAACCGTTTTTAGACCATAACGCAATAAAGAAACTAACCAAGCCTGCAGCGATATAGTTAAGCATTAAGGTAAATAACGTTTCGTTAGTGTTCCATAACACTTTGCAGATTGCGGGGATAGCCGCCCAAAGTGCGCCTGCAACGATACTTGCTAAAACAACTATTATAATGAGTATGGTGTCGTTGTTTATCATTTCGCCAAGGTAGAAGTCGCAAATAATAGCAGCAAGACCACCCATTAAGATTTGACCATTACCACCCAAGTTCCAAAACTTCATCTTAAACGAGATGATAAGTGACATTGAAACAGCAAGGAGTATTGCAAGTTCTCTTAAAAACATCCATAGTTTTCTTGTAGTTGAGAAACAACCTTCAAAAAGTGAACTAAAGAACTTAATCACGTCACCACGAGTAGAAACTAAAGAACAGATAATTGCACCAAGTAGTAAAGATGCTAAAATTGCAATAGCGTAAATAGTAATCTTTTTAGATGCCTTTATGGTGTCCCTTTTTACGATATGGAATAAGGGTTCGCGAACTGTTTTAACGTTATTATTCATTTTCGTTACCCCCTTTTACGTTTTCTTTCCATTCTTCTTCAGAAAGGTTACTATCTTTTGCTTTACCATACTCTTTATTCTTGCTTTCAGAAAGGTTAAGTGAACCTGTCATCATAAGCCCGATTTCTTCTTTAGTAGTTTTCTTAGCGTGAACGATACCCATATTCTTGCCGTGGCATAAAACCATAATCTTATCACAAAGGGCAAGCATTACGTCTAAGTCTTCACCGATGAATAAAACGCCCGTGCCGTTTGACTTTTGTTCGTTTAAGATATTGTAGATTGCGTAAGAACTATTGATATCAAGACCACGAACGGGATATGCCGTAACGATTACGTTGGGGTTTGATTCAATTTCACGGCCAACTAAAACCTTTTGAACGTTACCACCAGATAATCTTCTTACAGGGGTTTCGGTTGACGGAGTTACGATTTCAAGTTTTTTAATTAACGCTTCTGCATTTGCCCTTGCCGTTTTTCTATCAACGAATATGCCTTTATTATCGTTATACGTTTTAAGCATCATATTATCGGTGATAGAGAAGTTAGGTGCTAAGCCCATACCAAGTCTATCTTCAGGGATAAAACTCATTGAAATACCCTTGTCGATAATTTCTTTTGAAGGAAGACCAACAATGCTTTCGCCCTTATGGCAAATTGCACCGCTTTCTATATCACGAAGACCTGCAATCGCTTCACAAAGTTCTTTTTGTCCGCAACCTGCAATTCCTGCAACGCCTAAAATTTCGCCACCACGGATATAGAAACTTACGTTTTCAATCTTTTTAGAACCATCATCACCATTAATGGTTAAATCTCTTATTTCTAAAAGGGGCTTATCGATATTGGTTTCCGTTCTTTCAATTTTTAAGTCTATCTTCTTACCTACCATCATTTCGGTAAGTTCTTTTTCGCTTGTATCTTTAGTTTCTACCGTTCCGATATATTCACCCTTACGAAGAATGGAAACTCTATCAGAAATTTCCATAACTTCGTTAAGTTTATGCGTGATTATGATGATTGACTTGCCGTCCTCACGCATCTTTCTTAAAATATCGAAAAGTTTTTTAGTTTCCTGCGGAGTTAAAACCGCGGTAGGTTCATCTAGAATAAGAATATCTGCACCACGATATAAAACTTTAATAATTTCTACCGTTTGCTTTTCAGATACCGCCATATTGTAGATGTATTTTTTTGCGTCTATTTCAAAACCGTATTTAGAAGCAATGTCTTCTACACGGGAATTTACTTCTTTAAGATTAAATTTTTCGTTTATACCTAAAACGATATTTTCAGCAGCGGTAAACACGTCAACAAGTTTAAAGTGTTGGTGTATCATACCGATTTTATATTTAAAAGCATCTTCAGGCGAAGAAATAACAACTTCTTCACCATTAATGTAAATATGACCTTCATCTGGATAGTAAATACCAGAAATCATATTCATAAGTGTAGTTTTACCCGAGCCGTTTTCGCCGAGTAAAGATAAAATTTCCCCTTTTTTAAGGGTTAAATTAACGTTTTTATTTGCAATAACGCTACCAAACGTTTTAGTAACGTTTTTAAGTTCTAGGGCTACGTTGTTATTCACGATAGTCACTCCGTTAAAAAAATTTGTAATTAAGTAAAAGTAAAATTAGTAGTAAAAGTAAAACCTATAATTAAAAATTATGGGGCGGAGATGATACTCCGCCCCCAACTTTTAAGTTAAAATTAATCAGGGATAACAACGTCGTCACCTACGGTGATACCATCGATGATAATATCAAAGTAAGGAGCTGAACGGAAATCTGATTCTGCAAAGTAAGTTACGCCGTTTTCAGTCTTAATAACGTTGGTTTCGGGTTCATAAGTGCTACCGTTAGGACCTTGAGTATCGATAACGTCTGCAAGGTATTCGGTTAAGGGTTGACCACCAACAGTGAAGGTAGAGCAATCAAATACTTTGATTTCGCCAGCAACGAGTTTAGCCTTAACTTCATCAAGTTTTTCTTGAGTGCCAGGAGCAGCAGCCTTACCTAAAGCGGTGATTTCTACTGAACCAGTAGAGATAGTACCGCAGTAATCTTTAACGATAGTAGCACCTTCAACAGTAACACCTTCGAGCATGTGTTCGAAGTAGGGTTGCCAGTTGATTTTAGAAGCGATTACGAAAGTATCTTCTTCGGTAGTGCCGTTGTAGAATACGTTAGGAATGTTTGCTTCTTTACAAGCAGTGGGAACACCGTAAGAGTCAGCGTGACCAGAGATGAGTTTAGCGCCGTTAGCGATTAAAGCTTCAGCAGCAGCTTTTTCAGAAGTGGGGCTGTACCAAGAGTTGGTAAATCTTACTTCCATAGTAACGCTAGCAACGATTGACTTAACGCCAAGATAGAAAGAAGTGAGACCAGATTTAACTTCAGCGAAAGGCCATGCGCCTACGTAACCGATTTTAGATTCTTCAGCAGTGATGTCTTCACCGTATAAATCGATGAGCTTTAAGCCAGCAGCAACACCTGCAAGATATCTACCTTCGTAGATAGAAGCAAATGCGTTGTGGAAGTTAGCGGGTGCATCGTCAGAAGTATCGTCGGTAAGAGCGAAACCACCAGCAGTACCAGTAGCGTGGCAGAATTGAACATCAGGGAATTCTCTTGCTGCTTGAATCATGAATTTTTCATGACCAAATGAGTCAGCAAAGATTGCCTTGTAGCCAGCGTCTGCAAGTTCTGCAGCCTTATCGTAACAAGCGGTATCTTCGGGAATATCAACTACGATAGTGTATTGATCTTCGGTAAGACCCTTTGCTTCACAAGCTGCTTTGAACGCATCGATAAAGTTCTTGTCGTAAGAAGAACCTTCACCGTGTAAGCAGATAAGTGCTGCAACCTTTTCGTTTCCTTCTTCGCCGCCACATGCAGTTAAGCCACCGAAGCAACCTAATGCCATAACAACGGTAAGGATGAGAGTTAAAAATTTCTTCATTATAAAAACCTCCATACCCTTACGGGTTTAATTACCTAATTTTTGCGGAAAGTTACCTTTCCATCTTCCATTTTATCTACGATAGCGAGTGAAAGTAGGTCTACACCTTCTTCCCTTAACTTGTCGCCACCGCTTTGGAACCCTTTTTCTACGATAGTGCATACGCCTTGAAGATTAGCACCCGCTTGTTCAACGATTTCACGAAGCGCCTTTATTGCGTTGCCAACTGCTAAAAAGTCGTCTACGATTAAAACGTTGTCTTCCTTTACTAAATAATCTTTAGGAAGAGTAATGTTGTTTACAGTTTTTCTAGTAAACGATTCGCAAACGGCTGAATATAAACTTCCGTCCGCATTAAGCGCTTGTGATTTTTTTGCAAAAACCATTTTGCACTTAAATTGTTGTGCAACGAGTATTGCAAACGCAATACCAGATGCTTCTATCGTTAAAATCTTGTTGATTTTTTTATCTTTAAAGTGGTTATAAATTTCTTCTGCAAGTTTGGTTATGAATTCCGCATCCATTTGTTGGTTCAAAAAAGAACCTACTTTAAGAATATTGCCAGGTAAAACCTTACCACTTTTTTCAATTTCTCTTTCTAATAATTCCATAGCCTTTTAAAAACGAAAAAACGGATTATTCCTAAACCCGTTTTGCCAAAACTTTCTTTACTAATAGCCACAAACCATCTTGTCCAATAGTTACACCTTAGGCGGTGTAGTAGAGACGCCCGAGCCAAACATTCGAGCTTATATTGGCAAATATAATTTACGAGTTTATTATAACAAAATGGTCGAAAATTGTCAAATGTTTTTGCCTTTTTTTGTGCTTTTAGTAAAATAAAAAATTCCCGATTTTTGGTCGGGAATTTATTGCTTTTTTAATACTTTTCTACTATTTCCATCATTTCCTTAAAACGCGCTTCCATATCGGAAATAAGTTTTATGTGCGTTCTAGTTCTATCAAGGTTTTGATTTTCTCTGTGCGTCTTAAAATACGTGTCGCCGTTTAAGTGGTCGCCTAAAAATCTCATACCGCATTCATACGTCATTAAAATTGCTGAAAATGCAAGGTGGTCTTTTTCCACTTGGGTTATATCGTCGCCCATAGAAGAAAGATAACCTTTAACGTATTGCTCAAATAAATTCATATCAAAAATAACTTTTGATAAATCTCTTTCATCTTCTTCGCAAGGATTGCAACCAAATCTAATGCTATCGCCAAAGTCGTAACATAAACTACCGGGCATAATAGTATCTAAATCTAATACTGCTAAATATTTATTGGTATCTTTATCAAAGATAACGTTATTAAGTTTAGTATCGTTATGGGTAACTCTAACGGGCATTTCGCCACTATCTAACAATTCAACTATTTTAGAGCAGTATTCTTCTCTATCTAAATAGAATTGAACTTCTTCTTTAACGCTATCAAGCCTACCTGCCTTATTATCGGCAATCGCCTTTTTAAAATCCTTAAAACGGCTTACGGTGTTATGGAAGTTGGGGATAACTTCTACAAGTCCTTTAGCGTCAAAGTTTGCGAGTAATTTTGCAAAGTTACCAAATGCCACTGCAGATTGATAAAAATCTTCGGGCGATGCTACTACTTGATAAACAACGCCGTCTATATATTTAATGATACGATAAAATCCGCCGTCAACTTCTACGTAAGACTTACCTTCTCTATCATAAACTACCGTTATACTTTCACGGTCAGGGTCACCACCCCTTTTTTCTATAACCTTTCTTGCATATTCGGTTACAGCAACAACGTTACCCATAAGCCCTGAAACGTTAGGGAAAATACCATTATTGATTTTTTGAAGAATATATTTTTCGCCTTTATCCGTTTCAAGAAGATAGGTGCTGTTAATATGCCCGTTACCGTGAGGTTCTGCCTTAATAACGTTGCCGTTTAGGCTATAATGTTTGATAACCTTGTCTAAAATTTGCATTTTATTTTTTCTCCCCTTTTGTTTTATGATAATTATCTATAATTTCTTGATATTTTTCAATAACTTCTTTAGCAACGGTATCCCAATTTCTGTATAGCGTAATATATGCGTTTTCGCCAATTTGGGTTCTTTTTTCTGGGTCGGAACAAATTTCTATAATCTTATCTGCGTAAATATTAGCGTCGTTAAGTGAGATATATCCGTTTTCTCCGTCTATAACCCTTTCCGCACTGCACGAATCTTCAACTAAAAGAGTGGGGGTTTTGTGTGCAGCCGCTTCTTCCTTGGTAATAGGGCCCATATCGAAAAGAGATGGCAATAAGAATAAGTCGCCCCTTAAATAATAGCCTTGAATAGACTCTCTATCCCTAACTTCGCCCGTAAACACGCAATTATCGTAAACGCCGATTTCCTTACAATAATCTTTTATTTTATCTATATCGAAACCACCGCCAACAAAAAGCATAGTAAAATCTAGCCCTTTATTCTTACAAATCTTGATAGAATCGCAGATGAGTTTAATGTTTTTATAAAGTGCCATACGTCCAACGAAAAGGAGCACGTTTTTCTTGTTTTCTAGCCCGTGTTTTTGGTTAACTTCCTTAACCAATTCTTCGGCGTTATCAGGATAAGCAAAATCCGTGCCGTTTCTTGCAACGTAAATATCCCCTTTATAGCCGTATTCTCTTAACGTTTCGCAAGACTTGTTACTTACCGTCCACACGCTGTCGGCTTTTAAGAACACCTTTTTTATGTAGCGCATAGCAAACCAAATAAAAGGCTTAAACCCGTGGAGTGAACGGATAAAATCTTCCTTATATTTAGTGTGGAGCGTAAACACTAGCGGAATATTTTTCTTGCGTGCAAGCCAAAGCCCGAATCTACCCATAGTAAAGGGCGAATGCACGTGAATAATATCAAAGTCCATTGACTTTAATTTCTTTTTGAACTTTCTGTCAAGCATAGGAAAGCCTGAACGGTAATGTTCGGGGGCTTTACCTGATAAACATCTTACCACTTCAAAAGACTCTTTGTCTTCATAATGTGCTTTTTTTGCCGCTTTGGGCACGGCGATTGCAGCCGTTCCGTAATGGTTAAGGTGCTCGGTAAAATTTTTAGCAACGCTTATCGCCCCGTCTATATTAGGATAATATGCGTCTATAATTTCTAGCATTTTCATAAGACTAATACCTTATTCTGTTTCCGTTAAATCTTTATAGAGTTTAAATGCTTCTTGCACAGATTGGCTAATATTCATTAACTTGTAGTTAGGAAGCCTGCCTAAAAGATGAAGTTTAGGATACAACTTTGCTTCCTTTTTATATCTTTCGTGAACGTCTAAATTTTTGGCGATAAGCACGGGGAAGCACGCCATATCGCCTTTATGATAGCGTTTAGAATATTCCCTTGCAACAATCGTTCTCTTTTTAGGCGGACAAGTAAACTTGGTAAACTCTATTACCCTTGTGCACTTTTGATGAACGGTGCAATTAACAACCGCCGTCTGTTGATAAGAAACGATTTTGTATTCCTTAAATTTATACGAACTAGTGCGATAACCTAACGCACCAAATTTACATCTAAATAATTCGTCCACCTTACCCGTGTAGAAAACGTCGCCGTTAAACTCTTTACCTTGCCAATAAACCTTGCCGTTGTAAAGCGCTAAATAACGAGTGGCATCTGTGGCGAGTTTAAGCCTAATTTTGGGGTGGCAAAGCATATTTGCGATAAGTTCGGTAAACCCTTTTTTGGGCATTACTTGAAACTCATCGTCATAATAATCGTCCTTTTCCGAAACGTAAACGGGAACGCGATTAACAACGTTTTCGCCTATGTCTTCAGGGCGCATATTCCATTGTTTTTTGGTGTATTTTTTATAAACGTTATCGTAAACGAACTTTGCAAATTCCCTTACTTCATCGTTAAAGTGCGTAAGTAGAACGAAGATAGGCACTCTTTTATCTAAACCAACTTCTCTAACTAAAATACGCTTAATTCTCTCTGCCTTATCCTTTGGATAAAGTGCAAAAAGTGAGTTAAGGTTAAACGGAATTGGCACGGTTTTGCCTTTAATTACGGCAGAAACCTTGTGTTTATACTTATTCCACTCGGTAAAGCGCGATAAAAAGTCGTAAACTTCTTTATCTTCGGTATGAAAAACGTGCGGGCCATAAGGCTGAACGATAATACCACCATCGTCCTGCTTATCATAAGCCGTGCCACCGATATGCGGACACTTGTCCACCACGGTAACGGCTACGCCCTGTTCGGCAAGAAGCCTTGCCATTGTTGCGCCGGAAAACCCTGCGCCGATTATGATTGCCTTTTCCATAAAACACCTATTGTTCGTTTTTTAACTCTTTAACGAACTGCGCTATTTTTTCGGTTGCTTCTGCTAAATTCTTCATTGAATATGCGTAAGAAATACGCACGTAATCTTTACCAAATTCGCCAAACGCTTCCCCAGGAACTACTGCTACTGCTTTGCTTTCTAAAAGTTTTTCGGCAAATTCAGAACCCGTTAGCCCTACGCTTTTTACACACGGGAATAGATAGAAAGAGCCTTTTGGTTCAAAACAAGTAATTCCCATACGATTAAACGCTTTAAGCATAAAATTTCTACGCTTATCGTATTCTTCTCTCATTAACTCTACGGTAGCGAAGTTATCGGTTAGCCCCTTTTCAAGCCCCGCAAGTGCACCGTATTGTGAAAAAATAGGTGCACAGATTGCCGTGTATTGATGTATTCTTAAAATTGCGTTGTATAATTCGCCCTTTGCACACACGAAACCGATACGCCAACCCGTCATAGCGAACGCTTTTGAAAAACCGCTTATTAAAACTACCCTGTCTTTAAGTTCAGGGAAAGATGCGATAGAGCAATGCTTTTCGCCATAGGTTAGTTCTGCGTAAATTTCATCGGCAATAATTAAAAGGTCGTGCTTAACTATTACGGGAATAATCTTTTCTATGTATTCCCTTTCCATAATACCACCTGTGGGGTTGTTAGGATAAGGGAAAACTATTGCTTTGGTTTTTTCGGTTATAACGCTTTCGATATTTTCGGGCGTTAGTTTAAACCCGTTGTCGCCAGAGCAAGCAATAGATACCGCCTTTCCGCCTGCAAGTTCTACGCACGGTTTATATGAAACGTATGAAGGGTCTGGAATTAACACTTCATCGCCATCATCAACAACGGCACGAAGGGTTAAGTCTATCGCTTCCGAAGCGCCCATTGTAATAACCGTTTCTTCAGCGTCAAAATCAACGTTAAATCTTTGCTTTAAATAGATTGATATTGCCTTTCTTAGTTTAGGTAAACCTTTATTAGAAGTGTATTGCGTGTATCCCTTTTTAAGGGTAGAAATACCCGCATCACGAATTTCCCACGGAGTTACAAAGTCGGGCTCGCCTACGCCTAGTGATATTACGTCTTTATTTTTTGAAGCCAAGTCAAAGAATTTTCTT
>JAZRHN010000110.1:0-2192 GCA_045644785.1 Christensenellaceae bacterium | reverse complement strand
CGTGCTAAAGGCGGAAACGACGCTAAGGTGGACGAAGATTTCGTAACTGCGCTTGAATACGGACTTCCCCCCACGGGCGGTTTAGGTTTCGGCGTTGATAGACTTGTAATGCTTTTAACTGATAGCGCTTCTATTAGAGACGTTATCTTATTCCCCACAATGAAACCTATTAAATAAGGAAAATTTAGGGAAACTACTAAAATAATAAAAACCGACGGTGCAAAGGTAGTTATCACCGTCGTTTTTTAACTGGGATTATGGATAATAAAATTACTAAAACAAGACTTCATAACGTTATTTCTTACGATTGGATAAAAATGATTATCCTATCGCTTGTTGGCATGATTGTTTTTTTATACGTATTTTCCTTAACTTCAGTAAAACTTGCCCCGGGGCAACAATTTAAGTATTATATAGACCAAAATTTAAGTAACGATGATAAAACCAAAGGCGTTTCACTTAACGATTTGATTTTAAAAGGCACGTTTAGTGCGGAAGTTAAAGATTTTGGTGTAGAAGTTTTATTAAAAGAAAGTAACGTATTAAATCCTAGACTTTCGGTTGGTGAAGGTAGTGCGATTTTTACCGATGATTTAGAAGCGGATAGACCACGTGCACAAGTTATCACAGACGTTCAAGAAGTTTATAGGTTAGATAAATTGCTTACCGATTGCCAAGACTATTTGGCGACCATGCTAAAAGATGAATTTAGCAATTTACCGTTAGAAGAAAAAAGGGTTAAAGCACTAAATTACGATAATCTTTCTTTAGATAAAATAGAACAAGACTTTTTAACTATGGTTAAGGAGCAAAGGTATTATCGTAATGGCTATAATGCTGGCGAAATTACCTTAGAAAACCAGACGAGTAGGCTTAAAAAGTTGTGCCAAGATACTACCGAATATGCAAGACTTTTTGAAAAGGATAGCGCGGGTAACTATATTTATGAAGACTTGTTTTATAGATACACTAGATTTTATTACAGTTATAGCCCTAACTTGGCGGCAAACTCCGACTATAAATCTGCCTATGAAAAGGAAATAGCCGAGGGTAGAGAAAACGCCATTTACGGTTTAAATATGGAATATTTAACGGGTGGCACTTATCAAACGTCAGACTTTTTCAGGGTTGGCGATAGAGAAGATTCGCACGGCGTTGTAATGCAAATATTCGATTTTTACGAAACGCGTAAGGGCTTGCAATTCGAGGCTATTTCGTTTGTTGTAAAAGTAGTAAAAACGTTTAGTAACGTTTTAAATTAGGTGGAATTATGCAAAAGGGAAAATTCGTAACTTTTGAAGGCTGTGAAGGTGTTGGTAAATCTTACCAGATTGCAAAAGTAAAAGAATATTTAGAAAACCAAAATATAAACTATTTCTTTACGAGAGAACCGGGTGGCACGGGTATTTCTGAACAGATAAGAAATGTTATTTTAGATGGTAAGAATACCGCGATGGCAGACGAGTGTGAAGCACTTTTATATGCTGCTGCAAGAGTTCAACTTTTAAAAGAAGAAATTGCACCGAAATTAGATGAAGGTGCGCTCGTGTTATGTGATAGATATATAGATTCATCTTTTGCATATCAAGGAAACGCTAGGGGTTTAGGCTACGATTTCGTTGAAAAAATCAATGAATACGCAGTTAAAAACTTTATGCCTGACTGCACGATATTTTTAAACCTTTCGCCTGCAGACGCTTTTAAGAGAAAGGGCGGTGCGGACAAGGGCGATAGATTAGAAACTTCTGGCATGGAGTTTCATAACAAAGTTTACGCTGGCTATTTAGATTTAGCCAAAAAGTATCCCGAAAGAATTGTGGTAATCGACGCTACGGGGACAAGAGAACAAACTCATCAAAAAATCATTAACGCATTAAAGAATAAAGGGGTTATATGATAAACCTTTTTCCGCTTTTTAGAAACACCGCTTGTTATAAAACGGTAAAATCGGACAAAGAAAACGGCAAGCTTTCGCACGCCTATCTTTTAATTACGCCCGATAAAACGTTTATGACCGAATATCTAAAGATATTAGCACAGGTTATTTCTTGTAAAGAAACCGAACCTTGTGAAGTGTGCCGTGCGTGCAAACTTATAAAAAACGGAAATCACCCAGACGTGTATCAATTCCCCAAAGACGGCGAAACGCTTAAAACGGAAGACGTGGGTTTAATTATAGAAAAGACTTTTTA
>JAZRHN010000109.1:0-27278 GCA_045644785.1 Christensenellaceae bacterium | reverse complement strand
ACAAAAAATATAGGTCTTATCGTTGCAGGCTTAGGTATTATATTTATCGGACTCGACATAATGAGTGGTGCAATGGCTAATGAAAAATATAAAGGTGCACTCCAACAAGTATTTTTAACTGTTAAAAATCCTCTCCTACTTTTATTTATTGGCGCATTAATTACCGCTTTAGTTCAATCAAGTTCAGCGACAACTTCAGTTATTATCGCAATGAGTATGGCTGGTTTGGTTGTTGGAACGGGCGGAAATGAAATTCTTTACATTATACTCGGAACTAACATTGGTTCTTGCGTAACTGCTGTTATAAGTTCACTAGGTGCTGGAACAAATGCAAAAAGGGCAAGTTTAATACACTTAATGTTCAACACTTTTGGTTCGCTTTTATATTTCGTTATTTTATCCTTTGTCCCCTCCTTTATGGACACTACGTTTAAGGCATGGTTTAGTGAAGCAGCAACACAAATTGCAATGTTCCATACATTCTTCAATTTATCTTGCACAATTATATTCTTACCTTTTGCAGGCTTATTTGTAAAAATATCAAAACTTGTTATTAAAGATAAGAAAGAAGATATTGAAAAAGAAAGAACGTTCCTTGACCCACGTATTCTTACCTCTTCATCTCTTGCGATTAACGCATTAAGAAACGAAACGGTAATTTTAGCAGACATCTCTATGGAAGCATTTATGACTTCATACAAAGCATTTAAAGATAGAGATACTACAAAGGCTGGAGATATCCACGAAAAGATTGAAAAAGCAACAACGCTTAGCCAAAACATAATAAACTATTTAATAAAGGTATCTGCTACCTGTACTGCTAGTGAGGCTTCGATAGTTGCATCAATACATAATAGTATTGGTGACTTAATGAGAATTACCGATATATCAGATAACTTTACAAAATATACTAGAAAGACTGTTAACAAAAACATAACCTTCTCTGACGGCGTATTTGTTAAGTTAGACGATATGATAAGTCACGTTGATACTCTTTACGTTTTAACTAAAGACCACATATTAAACCCCAATAGCCAAACGTTAGAAGAAGTTAATAAACACGAAGAAATTATCGATAGATTTAGAAAAACGCTTATTGATGAACATATTGAAAGACTTAATAAAGGACAATGCAAACCTGAAAGTAGCGAAGTATTTATTAATCTTGTTTCAAACATCGAAAGACTTGGCGACCACTTAACATTTATTGCAAATTCACACTAAAAAACAAAACGCCCCTTGCGTTAGCAAGGGGTGTTTTTATATATTTTTTTTGATAATATCCATTAATTCCGGTGAAATAACGTGCTCTATACGACAGGCATTTTCTTGTGCTAATTCTTCACTAGCACCTAAATTCATAAGTAGTTTTGTTATTACTAAATGCCTTTCAAAAATATCCTTTGCAAGTTTTTCACCTAACTCTGTAAAGGTTATTTCACCATTAGCGGCAACTAAAATATAACCATTTTGTTGCATTAATTTTACCGCCCTTGATACGCTTGGACGCGAAAAATTAAGCTCGTTAGCAATATCTATTGACCTTACGTGTGAGATTTTTGCTTTTAGCGTTAAAATGGTTTCAAGATACATTTCTTGTGATTCTTGATATTTCATAATGTCTTTCCTAAAACAAATGGTTTTTATTCATTATATACTATTTTATTTATTTGTAAAGCCTAAACGCATATTTTAACAAGAATTTCTCTTTTTTATTTTCTTACAAGTCTTTCGGTGTGGACAACATGCACATTTTCCACCACCCTTACGCTTAATAAGAAAATATAAAAATATCGAACTTAAAATTAAAACTATGACGGTTAAAGCAATGATTTCTTCTGTCGTCATTTTATTTCTCCATTACACTTTTTCTAGATTTTATCAAAACTGCTAAAATTACTATAATAAACGCTAAAACGATACAACCACCAACAATAGGCATCCAAGTAGAAGTATAACTTCCGAATAAACCTATTATATAACTTATGGTATAACCAACACCAAGTTGTAATAATATTCCAGACCAAAACCATTTTCTATTATCAATTTCAGAACGCATTGCACCTATTGCTGCAAAACACGGTGGCGAGAATAAATTTAACGTTAAAAATGCTAAACCTGCTACCCTAGTAATTCCAAATACAGAAGCAACTTCTATTGCACCATTAATTAAAACAAACTCGTTTGCATCAATGAAATTAGTTATAGAAAAACATACGGCTAAAGTTCCAACAACGTTTTCTTTAGCAATAAAACCCGTAACTGTTGCCGCTGCCAGTTGCCACACACAAACGCCAACTATCGGTGCAATTACGTATGCAAACGGCGTAGATAAATCGTGTAAAATTGATTGAGAAGCATCAACTACTTCAAACGACCAATTAAACGTTTGCATTAAATACACAACAAAGTTACAAATCAATATAATTGTTCCTGCTTTAACTATGTAATCTAATCCCCTTGAAAAAGAAGATTTAATAGCCAAAACAACGTCTGGCGCTTTATATTGCGGTAATTCTATTATAAAATAAGATTTTTTAGCCTTATAGCAAGTAATTGCTTTAATTAAAAGCGCACACACCAATATTATAATAATCCCTAAAAAATATACGGTAACGCCAACCCATGCAGAATTATCAAAGAATACCCCTGAAAATAGCGCAATAATGGGTAGTTTTGCACCACACGGCATAAATGGTGTAAGCATTGCCGTTGCCCTTCTTTCTCGCTCGTCTTTAATTGTTCTACAAGCCATAATTCCTGGGATTGCACAGCCAGTTCCTATTACAAACGGAATTATTGATTTACCCGATAAACCAACTTTCTTAAATATAGGGTCTAACACAACTGATGCTCTTGCCATATATCCACAATCTTCCAATAACGTAATTAAGAAATACATTATCATTACTAGTGGTAAAAAACTTATAACGGCTATCACACCACCAATTACACCCTCTACTAAAATAGAAGACCAAAGATTTAATTCCCCTACGTCGTTTGCAAGTAAATTAAAAACTAATTCTTTACCAGATTCTAACCAACCTACAAAAGTATCCGCAACAAGCGGACCAACCCACGCTTGAGAAATTCCAAACACTAAAAACATTACTACGGCAAAAATCGGAATACCTACCCATTTATTAGTAATAACGTTGTCTACTTTATCCTGAAAGGTTTGCTTATAAGAAGCAACCTTTCTTTTTTCAACCTTTTCAACAATTTGACTAACCAAACCAAATCTTTCTTCATCTGAAAGATTTTTTGTATTGTCATAATTATTATTAACGTATTCAATATTTGCAGTTACTTGTTGGATTAACTTTTTTAAACCTACTTTAGATGTAGAAATAGTCTCTATAACAGGGCAATTTAATTGATTAGATAAACCTTCAACGTCAATTTCCGTTTGGTTTTTTCTATTAATATCGGCTTTATTTAAGGCAACAACTAACGGCACGCCAAGTTCTAATAATTGGGTAGTAAAAAATAAACCCCTACTGATATTCGTCGCATCTACTATATTGATTATTAAGTCAGCATTTTCTTCTTCAATGGCTTTTCTTGTTATTTTTTCATCTTCAGTAAAAGGCGAAATAGAATAAGCCCCCGGAAGGTCAACAATCTCTATATCTTTATTAGAAAACCTTTTTCTAATTTTAGCACGCTTTTTATCAACGGTAACACCTGCCCAGTTACCTACCTTTTCATTTCTTCCCGTTAGTGCGTTAAACATAGTCGTTTTACCACTATTAGGATTTCCTACAAGTACTATTTTCATAACTTCTCCAAACTTGTTAGCAAAGGCTAACATAACCACAAAAAAATTTAAACCACTATAGCATTAGCGAGTTTTGCATCTATACCATATCTTCCGTCCTTAAAAGCAACAATATAACAGTTTCTTCTTCTACAAGTAACTGCAATATCTGCGCCCACGTAACAGCCTAGTGAAGATAAATAACGGTCTAACTCTTTGTCTTCAGTTGAGATTTTTTTAACGGTATATTGTTTTCCAATTTCAACATTAGATAAATTCATTTGTTTCCTCACGTTTTAATTTGTTTGTTAGCAACTGCTAACAATAATATTATATGCTTAAAAATATCTTTTGTCAAACAAAAAATAATTAAAAAACAAAAAAACTTTAGCTTTTCGCTAAAGTTTTTTATAAATTATTTATTCATTAATCTTCAATTCTAATATTGCCACTAATTTTAATAACGTCTTCTAAATTATTAATTTTAGCAAGGGCTTTTTGCATTGAACTTTCGTTACACTTATGGGTAATAACGATTATATCGGCTGAATCATCAGAAGTAATTACTTGTTTAATTTCCTTTAATGATATGCCGTATTTAGCAAAAATACCAGTAACGTTTGACATAACGCCTGCACAATCTTTAACAGAAATTCTTACGTAATATTTAATAGCGTAATCACTTACAAACTTGGTTTCCTTATTGCCTTTTTCGTCGTTTCTAAAATTAGCATAGTGGAAATCTTGATGACGAGCAGCAAAAATAACGTCTGATACAATCGCGCTTCCTGTGGGTAAATCGCCTGCACCACGGCCATAAAGCATAATATCGCCTACACTATCACCTACTATATGAACAGCGTTAAACGAATCGTTTACAGAGGCTAACGGGTTTTCCTTTTTGATAAACGTAGGATGAACTCTTACGTCTATTTCTCCATTTACATTTTTGCCAATACCTAATAACTTAAGAACGTATCCCATTTCTTTGCCATAAGCAATATCTTCTTTATTAATTTCAGTAATACCTTCTCTATAAACGTCGTCAATAACGATTTTAGTATTAAATGCTAAACTAGAAAGGATAGAAAGTTTATAAGTAGCATCAAATCCTTCAACGTCTGCAGTAGGATTAAATTCTGCATAACCAAGTTTTTGCGCTTCTGCTAAAGCATCTTGATAAGACCAACCTTCTGAAGACATTTTAGTTAAAATATAGTTGGTTGTTCCGTTAATAATACCCTTTATTTCACGAATTTCATTGGCTTGCATACCTTCTTGTAAAACTCTGATAATGGGAACACCACCTACGCAACTTGCTTCAAAAAATAAGCCAGCGTGGGTTTTCTTTGCTTCTGCTTCAAGTTCAGGCCAGAATTTAGCAAATAATTCTTTATTAGATGTAACAACAGTCTTGCCGCTTTTTAAGCAACTTAAAACAAAGGTTTTTGCAACACCAATACCACCGATAACTTCTACAACAATATCAATATTAGGATTACAACAAATTTCTTCTATTTTAGTAGTAATATTTTCTTCCTTAATACCTAAAGAAAGGGCTCTTTCGATATTCTTTTCCATTACCGCTTCCACAGTAATATCAAGGTCTTGGGTTTTCTTAAAAAATTCTTTCTTTTCAGTAAGAATTTTATATACACCACCACCTACAACGCCTAATCCTAAAATTGCTACGCCAATCTTTTTCATAATTTCCTCTTTATTTGTTGAGTTTATAAATATAATTAAGTCCGTCTAACGTGAGCGTTCTATCTACGATATTTATCGTTTTAACTTCTTTAGCAATGATACCACCTAAACCACCAGTTGCAACAACTGTAACGTTAGCGCTATCTAATTCCTTTTTAATCTTATTAATAATATTATCAACAAGCCCTGAAAAACCAAATATAACACCCGATTGCATACAATGTTTAGTGTTTTTACCTATAACGGTTTTAGGTGCATCTAATTCAATCATAGGGAGTTGTGCGGTGTTATTTACTAAACCTTCTAACGAAGTTTTAATACCGGGTGCAATAACTACGCCAAGTAATTCACCTTTTTCAGAAATAACGTCAAATGTTGTTGCCGTGCCAAAGTCAATTACAATAACAGGGCCACCAAACTTATTAAATGCCGAAACGCTATTAACTATTATATCTGCTCCAACTTCTTTCGGGTTATCCGTTTTAACGTTAAGACCTGTTTTTACACCAGGACCAACGATTATAGGATTAATTCCAAAAAAGTATTCACACATATGGCAAATGGTGTAATTAAGTGAAGGAATAACTGATGACATAATTATACCGTCAATATCACCCACCTTAATTTTACGTGTTGCCAAAAGATTTACTAAAACCGAACCATATTCGTCTGCCGTTTTAGTTAGTCTTGAAGAAACCCTAAAAGATGCTATTAATTTATCATTATCAAAAACACCGTATTTAATATTGGTATTTCCTATATCAATCGCTAATATCATTTTGCACGCACTACCTTTTTCATTACGTTAACGTATATCGGGCATAAAATAACCGCCCCAACAACTTCTCCAACGAAGTTAATTGAAATTACAACTGAAAAAACTGCTGCAAGTTCAGCGGCATTAAAAACCCACATCATAAATATAGTACAAACTGAATTTGTTAATATTCCAAAAACCGAAGCAACACTTATCGGTAAAATTTCATGAACAAATTTATTGTCAGAGTTTCTAGTTAATATTGTTAATAATAGGTAAACAAAAAAAGAAACTATACCAATTAAAATTCTTGGCAATATAGAAACTAAAGGATTTAAAAATATGGGATTTGAAATTATTACTGCCAAGAAAAAAGAGCAACAACCAAAAATTAATCCGCCTGATAAACAGCCCTTTTTACCACCAGTTATACTAATAGAAATTGCTAACGGTAAAGTCAAAATTGCGGGTGTAAAATTACCCATAAGTCCGCTTAACCCATACGTTTCCGTTAACAAGAAAACAAACATTAGTGCTGATATAACACCGTAAAATGCAACGTTACTTGCTTTTGAAGCGTTTTTCATAAATTCCTCCATCGAGTTTCCAAAACGGAATACCCGTAGCCAATGTAAATAAAAAGATTATAACCCGTCGAATTAAATATATCCGCGGAATTTTATTTTAACACATATAAATAACAAATAGCAATTAAATAAGCACGACTTTGTAACATTTTAAGTATCTTTTAACTATAATGATAGTAGAAAAAACTTCGCCGCAAAAAATAAATCTACATAGGCGAAGATAAGTTCACTATGGAGGTACTATATGAACGGATGTTTCGACTTATTTAGTGGCAATAACTGTTGTCTTTGGATTTTAATTATCCTTTTGATACTTTGCCTATGCAAAAGCGGTTGCTTAAACGGTTTATTCTCTAACTGCTACTGCTTACCGCTTGCTTTACTTATTATTTGCTGTTGCAAAAACAACACTTTAGGCAATTTCGGTTGCGGGTGCAAATAATATAATTAAAGGTGGGGTGCACAAAGTCGCCCCACCTTTTTTATTTTAAAATTATTCTAAACCTCTTGCTTTTCTCTTTAATCTCATTTCTGTATTAAGAGTTTTCTTTCTTATACGAATATTTTGCGGAGTTATTTCAAGCATTTCGTCATCATTTATAAATTCTATAGCTTCTTCTAATGACATTTGTTTAATGGGTTCTAATCTTAAAGCATCATCTGAACCTGACGCTCTAGTGTTAGTTAAATGCTTTTTCTTGCAAACGTTAACGGAAATATCTTCTGCTTTAGGGCACACACCTACAATCATACCTTCGTAAACCTTTGTTCCCGGTCCGATAAAAAGGTTTCCTCTACCTTGGGCATTGAATAATCCGTAAGTAACTGCTTCACCTGTTTCAAAGGCAACAAGCGAACCAGTCGTTCTCTTTTCAATTTCGCCTTTATATTCTTCATAGCCATAGAAAAGAGTATTAAATACACCTTCACCCCTAGTATCCGTTAAGAATTGTGATTTATATCCAAATAATCCCCTTGCAGGAACTTTAAATTCTAATCTAATTCGGCTACCAATGGTTTCCATTTGAATAAGTTCGCCCTTTCTAACACCCATACTTGAGAAAACTGTACCCGTTTTATCTTCGGTAACGTCAACAATAAGCCTTTCAATCGGTTCTAATAACTTACCGTTTTCTTCCTTATACATTACCTTAGGAGCGCTTACTTGGAATTCATAACCACCACGACGCATTGTTTCAATTAAAATTGAAAGGTGCATTTCACCACGTCCACAAACTCTGTATGAGTCAGCAGAGTCGGTGCTTTCAACCCTTAAAGAAACGTCCTTTAACATTTCTCTAAATAATCTATCGTGCAAGTGTCTTGTTGTGACAAATTTACCTTCTTTACCAGCAAAAGGACTATCGTTTACAGAGAAAGTCATTTCAACGGTAGGTTCAGAAATTTTTACAAATGGGACAGGTTCTACTAATTGTGGTGAGCAAATTGTATCACCTATAGAAATATTTTCAATACCACTGACGCATACGATATCGCCTGCTTCAGCGCTTTGAGTTGCCGTTCTATTTAAACCTTCAATTTGGTAAATGGAAACGAGTTTCCCTTTTAATGAATTGCCGTTAACGTAATAGTTACAAGTTTCAACGTCCGCATTTACTACAGCCTTACCACGTTCAATACGTCCGATTGCAATTCTACCAACATATTCGTTATAGTCAATTGACGATACTAACATTTGGAAAGGCCCTTCGGTATCAACTTCTTGTGGTTCAAAATGATTTATAATCGCTTCAAATAACGGGGTTAAATCTTCACCTTTTTCGTTGTAATTTAATGTAGCCGTGCCATCTCTACCAGAACAGAATACGATAGGACTATCAATTTGGTCTTCAGTAGCATTTAAATCAAATAGTAATTCTAAAATTTCATCTTGCACTTCAGAAAGCCTTGCATCAGGTCTATCAATTTTATTAACAACGATGATAAGTTTATGGTTTAATTCTAACGCCTTTTGCATAACGAATCTAGTTTGTGGCATAGGACCTTCACACGCGTCAACTAAAACTAAAACGCCGTTTACCATTTTTAAAACACGCTCTACTTCGCCACCGAAATCGGCATGTCCTGGGGTGTCAACGACGTTTATTTTTATACCTTGATAACGAATTGAAGTGTTTTTTGCAAGAATAGTAATACCCCTTTCTCTTTCAAGGTCACCAGAGTCCATTACTCTGTCTTGTACTTCTTGATTGTCACGAAACATACCACCTTGCTTTAACATTTCGTTAACTAAGGTGGTTTTACCATGGTCTACGTGTGCTATAATCGCTACGTTTCTAACATCTGTTCTTTTCATATTTCTTGTCCTTAATTTATTTTAGTGATAACAGAGCAATAATTGTTTTTGCATCCTTAATTTCGCCATTTTTAAGCATATCAAATGCTTTAGTAATATCTATCCAACTAGATACTAAATTTTCATCTTCATCAAAATTTGTTTTACCTTGCTTTAAATCATAAGCACGGTAAATTCTTATAATCTCATCAGTATAGCCGGGTGATGGATAAACTGTTGACATAAGTTCTAATTTTCCTGCGATTACCCCACATTCTTCTTCAAGTTCTCTACGCGCAGTTTCCATAGGGTCTTCATTAGCATTAAGTTTACCTGCAGGAATTTCCCAAATAGCAGAGTTATAAGCATACCTAAACTGCTTTACAAGTAAAACCTTATCATTATTTACACACAAAATTGCAGAACCGCCAGAGTGACTTATAATCTCTCTAAACGAAGTCCCGCCATTTGGTAAAACGACTTCGTCTTTTCTTAATGAAAGTATTTTACCATCATATATTTTTTGGGAATTTTTTTGTTTTTCTTCTAAAAACATATTATAAAATCTTATCAACTAAAGCCTTTATTTTTCTTGCTTTTCTAAAATATCTAAATCTATATGCTTTAGAACAATACTTATAAGAAATATAAGCATAATTTATAGCATCCTTATCATCACTTCCAACAACGTTTGCAAGCATATCGATAACGTAAACAAGTTCATTAATAATTTCGGGTTTAAGTTTTGACGCTTTGATTTTTGTTTTATCTTCTACTAAATAATCAAGAATTTGCTTAACGTAATTTCCTTTTTCCGTCTTTAATAATTCCTTGCTTTGTTCTTCTGCAATACGTTGTTCTTCTTGTTCTTTTGCACGGCGTTCTTCTTCTCTTGTAAACGCCTCTATCGGGTCTTCAATCTTACCTTCAATAACACTTTCTATTAAAGCAGACACAGAGTTTCTAAACGGTTTAATCATTGTATTAATAAAAGCAGTGTAACCCGCAGAACGGCTACCGTCTTCATAAAAATACTTTCTTAAAAATTCCGAAAAACCTACGCGCTTTGCATCAATATCCAAAAGCAAAATAAACACTAAAGCGAGTAAATCTCTTGAAGTTTGTGGAAGAACAAACTCACCCCTATCGTCAAAAAATTTATTTTTAATAAAATATTTTTTTTGTGCTTTTTCATAATCAAAATCTGCAAGACAATTCTTAAAAACAGCAACCAAAGTTTCTGACGCTGCAATAGATTTTAATAAATTTACTATCTTTACATCAGCCAAAATATAATTGCTTTTAATCATATCATCTGCACATTCTAAAAAGGCGGTTAATTCCTCTCTTTTATCCATTTGTTTTTCTCCGATATTAATTTATATATCTATTTTACCATATTTTTACAAAAATAAATACTTTTTTTGTTATATTTTTACATTTTTTTCACTATTTTTATTTACAAAGTGGTTTTTTATGGTATAATATAAAAAAATTATGCGTTGAGGTTTATAATGCAAGTTAAAGGCGATTCTTCTATAATCAAATTAATATTGTTATTCGTCTTTGACAAGATGGAAGTTCCTCTATCTGAAAATACTATTTTAGATATGTGTTGTTCTTCTAATAACTGGATTGCTTATATGGACTGTCAACCCATACTCAATCAACTATTAGAATGTGGTTGGATATATAATATTGCAACTGATAGCGAACCACTTTATACTATCACTACTGACGGTAGAATTTGTTTAGCAAACTTCTTTGTTAAAATCCCCGCCTCTACTCGTGAAGAAATTGCGTTGTTTATTAAAAATAACCGTGCAAGATATAGAAGGAAACAAGAATGCGTTGCCGACTACTTTATGAATAAAGATGGCACGTATATGGTATATCTAAAAATAATTGAACCGGCACAACCTATTTTAGAACTTAAATTCGTTGTTCCTAATAGACAAATCGCAAAAGACATTTATAAAAAATGGGGCGAAAAAGCCGAAGACTTATTTAGAAATATTTACGAAAATTTAGTTGACTAGGAAAAATTATGTATACTTATAAAACACACGGAACTTGTTCAAGACAAATAACTTTTGACGTTTCTAAAGACGGGATTTTATCAGACGTTCAATATATGGGCGGTTGCCTTGGTAACCTACAAGCCGTTTCTAGACTTGTAGAAGGCAAACATATAGATGAAGTTATTTTTCTTCTTAAAGGCGTTAAGTGTAGAAACAATACTTCTTGTGCCGACCAACTTACAAAAGCACTTGAAGAATATAAAGAAAAAAATGGATTAGAATAATAAAAAAACCACCAAAAATTTTGGTGGTTTTTCTTTATATATTTATATCTCTATCCTAAATTTTAAAAAAAATTGACAATGATAAATACTAGTATTATAATAGTAATATCAAGGGAGATTTGCTATGAAAAATTACATTAAAAAATTAAAAGTTAACAATCAAGAAAGCAACGTAAGTGTATATGATTTTTTAGAATTAAATTGGGAACTTACAAACTGTAACTACCAAATTTCTTATTTTATTTCTGTAGAAAATAACGGCAACATAGTTTATCAAACGGAAGAAATAGTTTCTGAATCTATTAGACACGAAATAAATATTGATTTATTACCCGAAAGTTTTTATACTGCAACCTTAAAAGTAAAAACTGACAAAGGTTGTTGTGAAAAATCCGTTGAATTTCATACTGCGTTAGTTAACGGATTTTCTGATAAAGCAAAGTGGATAACTTGCGATAATGAAATTACGCCCTTAATCGGTGGCTCACCTGCTATTTATTTAAGAAAATATTTCGAGATAAATGAAATTGGCGACTATTTTGCATACGTTGGTGGTTTAGGCTTATATACCTTTTATATTAACGGACAAAAAGTTGGTGACGGCGTATTAAACCTACCCTTTACCAATTATGATAAACGCATTTATTATGGAGTATATAACGTAAAAAATTACTTAAAACAAGGTAAAAATGAAATTGTTGTCGTTCTTGGCGACGGTTGGTATAACCAAAACACTTTTGATACTTGGAAATTCTTTACCGCAACCTTTAAAGATAATAGTAAATTAATCTTCCAAATGACAACCGACGTTGAAACAATCTGCTCTGATACTACTTGGGATTGCTCTTATGATGGTCCTATATTTAGGTCGGCATTAAGACTTGGAGAATTCCACGACTTAAACAAAACCCCCTCTTTTAAGGATAAGGCACAACTTGCAAAAATTCCTTTAGGAAAACTTGTTCCCCTATACCAACACTATATTTGCGAAACCCAAACGTTTACCGAATATAAAGTAATTGAAGAAACAGAAAATTCATTTACCATATCTTTCCCAAAAAATATGGCTGGTTACGTTTCTTTTTCTGCTATAGGTAAAAAAGGCGATGAAGTTACCGTTTTACTTGGTGACACCTTAAAAGGAACGGAAATAGATAACGTTTCTAATTCAATGTATATTAAAAACGATGAACAACGCCCCTATTTCCAAACGGATAAACTTATACTTAAAGACGGGGAAAACTTCTTTAAGCCACAATTTGTTTTCCACGGCTTCCAACACGCAAAGTTTACCTTCTCGTCAGGTGTTAAAATTTCCGATATAACGGCTAATTTTATACATTTAGATTATGATACAATTTCAAGTGTAAAAACCTCTTCTAGCCGTATTAACAGATTCCAAAGCATGTGTGACTATGCTAATCGTTCTTGTTCGGTTGGTATTTTTACCGACTGCCCGCATAGAGAAAAAAATGGCTGGACTGGCGACTTACAAGTTGCTACTGACCAAATGTTATTTAACTATGACATTGAAAATGACTTTGAAGCATTTTTTGAAAAAATTTGCGACTGTCAATTAGAAGACGGTAAAATTCCCTGCATAGTTCCTACCACACCTAATATCTTTGGTTATGCTTGGGGTTCTGGCCCTGTATGGGACGTTGCCTTATTTATGCTCGCAAATAAACTAGGAAAATTAAGAAACTCATATAAATTCTCTAAAAAATACTTAACTGTTCTTGAAAACTATCTCGTATATGCAAAATCTAGAGAATGTGAAGATGGTTTACTTGAGTTTGGATTAGGCGATTGGAATATTCCGAGAGATATAAAAATTAAAGATACTCCCCTTAAACTTTTAGCATCTCTTTACTATCAATTTATGTGTGAAACCACAGGTTTCTTAAACGAAAAGTTTAATGGAAACGATAAAGGCTACTACAAAAAAGCACAAGAAATTAAAGATACTATACTTAAAACTTTTGTTTCTGATAATGGTAAAGTTGCAACGGGCAGTATTTGTTCGCAAGCAGCCATCCTCTACTTTAACTTAGTAGATGGCAAACTCTATAAAAAGGTATTCAATAGATTATTAAAAGAACTTGAAAAAGTAAATTACAATTTCCATTTTGGACTTATGGGTGCAAGATATTTATTTGACGTGCTTTCAATTAACGGCAGACAAGATATCGTATTTAAGATGCTTTCACTTAACACCTACCCCTCTTTTGGATATTGGATTAAAAAATGTAATGCTGTTACTATGTTTGAAGACTATGAATTCTTAAACAGCCGTAACCACTATATGTATGGCAATATTTCAGCAGTCTTCTATAAATACTTTGCAGGTATTGATTATCACTTTGAAAATGATAAACAATACGTTGATATCACTATTCCTAACGTTCCTCAATTAAATAGTGCTAGCGCAAACGTTAAAACTCCTAACGGCATAATAAAAACCGCCTGGAAAAAATCAGACGGTAAAATTAAAATTAATATTAAACTTCCGCCAAACGTTCATACAGTTATCACACTTCCTAATGGTGATAAATATACAACTGACTTGGCAAAAACGTTAAAGTTTACGGTTTAATTTTATAAACTGTATTCTTTAGCAAGACTTGCAAATGCGGGTAAAGAATTTTCAATTCTCTTTTTATCAACGCAATATGCAATTCTAACGTAACCTAATACTCCAAAATCATCGCACGGTACTACTAAAAGTTCGTGCGATTTTGCTTTTTCAAAGAAACTTGTAGCATCAACGTCTGGTGATTTTACAAAAAGATAAAAAGCACCATCAGGTTTAACACATTCATATCCGTAAGATACTAATGCGTTGTATAATAAATCTCTATTTTCTTTGTAAGCATCAACGTTAACTTTAGCATTGATACATTTTTTAATAACTTGCTGGAATAAACTAGGCGCGCACACGTATCCTAATGACCTACCTGCACCGCAAACTGCAAGATATACTTCTTGTGAGTTTTTCATTTTAGGATTAACTGCAATATAGCCTATTCTTTCACCTGGTAAAGATAAAGATTTAGAATAAGAATAACAAACAATACTATTGTCATAATAATTCATAACGTAAGGAACGCTTATATTATCATATACTAATTCTCTATATGGTTCATCAGAAATAAGATAAATAGTTTTTCCAAATTCTTTTGATTTTTCTTTTAAGATATCCGTTACAGCCTTTACCGTTTCAGGAGTATAAACTACACCACTGGGGTTGTTGGGCGAATTCATTAACACACATCTAGTATTAGCATTGATTTTTGACTTAAAATCTTCTATATCAATTTGGAAAGTTCTAGGCATAGGATTACTAACAACCAAAACGCCATCAGCATTTTCAACAAACACCCTATATTCAGTAAAGAAAGGTGCAAAAACAATACACTCTTCCCCTTTATTTAATACCGCTTTTAAGGTTATTGTAAGCGACGCCGCTGCGCCACAGGTCATATAAATATTATTTGGCGTAATATCTATGTTAAATCTACTATTAATACTATCAGAAATAGCCGTTCTAACACCTAAATCCCCTTGTGCAGAAGTATATCCGTGAAGTAAGGTTTGATTTTCATTAGTTAATAAGTCAACAATTGCTTGATTAACTTCTTTAGGTGGATTAACGCTTGGATTTCCTAATGAAAAATCAAAAACGTTTTCAGCACCAATTTCTGCTGAACGTTTTTTACTATATTCGAAAATCTCTCTTATAATAGAGCGTTTATTTCCAAGATTAAAAACCTTTTGATTATATTCCATACGTTTTCTCCAAACCTAAAAGTTTAATTGCGTTTTTATATAAGATTTTATCTAAAATCTCGTCTTCTAGCCCGTAACCTTTAATTATATCTACGTCTTCTTTAATATCTCTCCACGGAGAATCTGTTGCAAATAAAATCTTATCTGCTCCGTGTTTATTTAAGATTGATACAAAAGTTTCCTTGTTTATTTCTTGTAAAACTAATGCCGTATCAAAATACACGTCGCTTCCACATAAAACGTCTAAAACCTCTTCAGACATTTTATGTCCGCCAAAATGCGCCAAAACAAACTTTTTATGCCCCGTTTTCTTTATTGCATCTAATACAAGTTTAGGAGGACACTTTACAGGACTATTAGGAAAACCATTATCAATACCAGCGTGTGTTACAACAATCATATCAAGTTCCTTAGCCTCATTAAGTATGTTAATATAACTTGAATCGTTGATAAAAGTATCTTGATAATCTGGGTGAATTTTAACACCCTTAAATCCATTATCCTTTAAAAACTTCATTTTTTCAGGAATATTATCACAAAGTGGATGAATACCGCCAAAAGATATTATTCCTTTTTTTTGCCCATTAAAACGCTCGTTTATTTCTATTGCAAACCTGTTAAGAGAATCAAATTGAGTTGGCTTTGTCATAACAGGCAAACAAACTGATAAATCAGCAGTTGCTTTTTCCATAGCAGAAAGCAATCCATCTATCATTCCATTAGCATAAGGCTTGTCATTAGATGCTTGCGATAACGCTTGAAGCGTTCTCTCAGCAATTTTTTCGGGAAAAACGTGTGTGTGAAAATCTACAATCATAAACTAGTAACTTCGCTAGCAGAAAGAGTAACTGCACCCTCTGCATTTAATATCTCTTCAGCTTTTTTAAGGTCGCTTGTTTTTACAACTACAGTTGCACTATCGCCATCGATAGAAAGACCATACATATATTCTAAATTAACGCCATTATCAGAAAGAACTTTAACTAAGCCTTGTAAACTTCCTGCAAAATGGTTAAGTTTTATAACTAAAACTTCAGTAAGCATTGCAGAAAATCCAGAAGCAGTTAATTCATCCTTTCCAAGTTCAGGATTAGTAACAATAAGTCTTAATAAACCATATTCAGTAGTATCTGCAAGAGATAATGAAAGAATGTTGATATCTTTCTTTTTAAGAACGCTTAAAACTTCACCTAATCTTCCTTGTCTGTTTTCAATAAAAACTGATAATTGTTTAGCTGTCATATTAATACCCCTATCAATATAATTTTCTATTGTCAATAACGTGAACTGCTTTACCTTGGCTTCTCTCTAAGCTTTGCGGTTCAACGATTTTGATTTTGGCATTTAAGCCCAATGCTTGGCTTATTGTATGTCCAACTTTTTTAGTAAGTGCTTCTAACCCCCTAATTTCATCCTTAAAATAATCAGGTTTAATTTCAACTTGAATTTCAAGGATATCAAGGTTATTTACTCTATCTACTATCAATTTATAGTAAGGTGCTAATTCTTCTACACCAAGTAAAGCTGCTTCAACTTGGCTGGGGAATACGTTTACACCCCTTATAATTAACATATCGTCAACTCTACCCTTAAATTTACCTATTCTAGCACTAGTTCTACCACAAGAACAGGGAGAGTAATCAATAGTAGTTAAATCCTTTGTTCTATACCTAATAAGCGGTAATCCTTCTTTTGTAAGCGTGGTAAATACAAGTTCACCAAGTTCGCCATCATTAACTTTTTCAAAAGTTTTAGTGTTTAATACTTCGGGGTAGAAATGGTCTTCGCAAACGTGTAATCCCTTATGTTCTAAACAGTCGCACGCAACTCCAGGTCCCATAACTTCTGATAAACCGTAAATATCTTGTGCTTTAATGTTTAATCTTCTTTCAATTTCTTGGCGCATTTCTTCTGTCCAAGGTTCAGCACCGCAAATAGCAGTTTTAAGTTTAATTTGGTCAACTAAACCTTTTTCTTCTAAAACTTCTGCGATATGTAATAAATAAGAAGGCGTGCAAGCAATAGCAGTTGCGCCAAAGTCAAGCATCATAGTAATAAGTTTTTGTGAGTTACCCGTGCTCATTGGAACAACCATTGCCCCTATTTTTTCAGCACCATTATGCGCACCCAAACCACCTGTAAATAAGCCATATCCGTATGCTATTTGGATAATATCACTTTTGCCAACACCGGACATTGAAAAACATCTTGCAACGCATTCAGACCAAATATCAAGGTCGCGTCTTGTATAGCCTACAACGGTCGCCTTTCCGGTAGTTCCGCTAGAAGCGTGAACACGAACAATTTCACTTTGTGGAACAGCAAATAAGCCGAACGGATAATTGTCTCTTAAATCATCTTTAGTAGTAAAAGGAAGTTTAGAAATATCTTCAATACTTTTAATATCAGATGGCAAAAGACCGATATTTTGCATCTTATTTCTATAAAATTCTACGTTATGGTAAACGTAATCTACTAATTTTACAAGTCTTTTGCTTTGTAAAGCCGACATTTCGTCACGGCTCATACATTCTTTTGCTTTATTCCAAATCATACTTAATCACCATATCCAATGTTAAATGCTTTCTTGTTAATTTCAATCGTTTTTGGCGGAACGGTTTCTTCAACAACTTTTAACCATTCCTCTTTTTCAAATCCAATATACTTTGCAGCCAAACCTAAAACAACTGAATTAAGTACCTTAGGATTGCCTAATTCACTAGATTTTTTAGCACCATCTATAACGTAAACTTTATGTTCGGCACTTAATTTATCTATAATACCATCGGGATAAGTATCTAAACCAATAACCACAGGCATAGGTTTAATTTCACAATCATTAACAATTATAATGCCGTCTTTCTTTAAAAAATGCGCATATCTTTTTGCTTCTAACTTTTCAAAAGATATTAAAATATCAGCATAACCTTCTTCAACTACAGGTTCTGCAATTTTTTCGCCCATTCTAACGAAAGTTACAACGCTACCGCCACGTTGTGCCATGCCATGAACTTCTGAAAGTTTTACGTCAAGCCCCATTTTTAATGCGGTTTTACCTATTATTCTACTTGTTAAAAGCGTGCCTTGTCCACCAACGCCAACTACCATAATGTTTAATTCTTTCATTATCTTTCCACCTTATTTATAGCGTTAAATTTACAATAGTTAATACACAAACCACAACCGTTACAAGAAGCAGGGTCAATGTTGATTGTTCCGTCGGCGTTTTTAGTAATTGAAGGACAACCTATTTTCATACACATACCGCACTTTTTACATTTTTCGGTATCGGCTTGACATTTATAATTAAATACTTGACCTTTTAATAATGCACAAGGTGCTTTTGCAATAATAACCGTAAGCACGTCACTTGCAACACTTTCTTTAATAGTTTTTTCCAAACCGCTAACGTCAAACGCATTAATTTCAATTACGTTAGAAACGCCAATTGACTTACATAAATCTGCTAAATTAATAGCATACGTTTCTTCACATTTAAGAGTTTTACCCGTTGCGGCGTGTTCTTGATGACCTGTCATACCCGTTGTGCGATTATCTAGAATCATAACGGTTGCAGTTGATTTATTATAAACCATATTAATCAAAGAATTTACGCCTGTATGTAAGAAAGTAGAGTCGCCAATTACTGCTACCCAATTCTTTACAAAATCTTTACCTCTTGCCTTTTCTATTCCGTGAAGAACAGAAATACTAGCACCCATACAAACGGTGGTATCGATAACAGATAAAGGAGCAACTGCACCTAAAGTATAACAACCAATATCGCCTGCAGCGTGTATTTTTAATTTATTTAAGACAGAAAAAACACTTCTATGTGGACAACCTGAACATAAAATAGGCGGTCTTGCGGGAACTTTTTCGGTTTCAAAAACCTTGCCGTCATTACCTAAAATAACACGTCTTAATAAGTTAGCACTATATTCGCCTTGTTTTGTAAATAATTCTTTACCTAAAACGTTTAATCCCCAAGATTTTACTTGTTCTTCAATAACAGGTTCTAGTTCTTCTACTACGTAAACTTTTTTAACACTGTTAACAAATTCTGAAATTAAAGTTTTTGGTAGCGGATTTACTAAACCAAGCTTTAAAACACTTGCATTTGGGAATGCTTCTTTTACGTATTGGTAACAAATACCACTTGTAATAAAACCAATCTCCTTATCGTCATAAGTTGCAACGTTTACACTTAAAGTATTGCTATCTTCTGCTAATCTATTTTCTCTATCTTCAACAACTAAATGTCTGCCTATTGCAGAAGCAGGCATCATAACGTGTTTTTTAACGTCTCTTTGATATTCAACGTCTTCTACTTCAACCCTATCCGCCAATTCTACAACACCTTGTGAATGTGAAAGTTTGGTGGTTGAACGTAAAATTACGGGAGTATCGTATTTTTCAGAAATTTCGTAAGCTAACTTAACAAAGTTTTTTGCTTCATTACTATCAGAAGGTTCTAACACAGGCACGTGTGCACTTCTTGCAATCATGCGAGTATCTTGTTCGTTTTGTGAACTTGCTAGACCTGGGTCGTCTGCTACAACGATTACTGAACCACCTTTTACGCCCGTGTAAGAAAAGGTATATAAGGGGTCGCTTGCAACGTTTAAACCAACGTGTTTCATACACGATAAACTTCTTACACCTGAATAAGATGCACCAATAGCAACTTCTAAAGCAACTTTTTCGTTAGGTGCCCATTCGGTATAAACTTCCTGATATTTTGCTAAATATTCACTAATTTCGGTAGAAGGAGTTCCGGGATATGCACTTGAAACTTTTACACCAGCTTCATACACGCCCCTAGCAATCGCTTCGTTGCCTAACATAATCGTCTTCTTGTTCATTATAAATTCCTCAAATCCTTAATTCTTTTTGCCTTACCTTCAAATCTTTGAAGCGTATTAGGAGATTCTAACTTTATTTTAGCATCTAAACCTAAAATTACCTTTAATTTTGACTTTATTGCATTAGAAAGATAATCTAATTCAGAGAAACTATCCGTAGTTTTTAATAATTCTACCCTTATTGTTAATTTATCTGAATAACCTTCTCTTTCAACGATAATTTCGTAGTGCGGGCCAAGTTCAGCAAAACTAAAAATAACTTCTTCAATCTGGCTTGGGAAAACGTTTACGCCACGAACCTTAAGCATATCGTCCGATCTACCTGAAAGATTTTCCATTCTACAGAACGTTCTACCGCACTTACAGGGTTCGTAGAAAAGTCTTGTTATATCTTTAGTTCTGTATCTAATAAGCGGAATGCCTTCCTTTTTAATACAGGTTATAACTAATTCTCCTTTTTCGCCTGCAGGTAAAACTTCTTCCGTTTCAGGATTAATTATTTCAGGTATAAAGTAGTCTTCATTAATGTGCATACCGCATAAGTATTCACATTCACCTGAAACACCAGGGCCGATAAGTTCGCTCATACCATAGTTTGAAGTAATTAACATATCCTTACCCCAAACCTTATGAATTTCTTCACGCATTGCATCGGTTAAAAGTTCACTACCAAACAACCCGATTTTTACGTTAAGGTCAGTTGCTGGATTAATTCCCATCTCTTTAGCAACTTCAGCAAGTCTTAATGCGTATGAAGGAGTTGCAACAAGCAACGTAGTTCCAAAATCTTGCATATACATTATTTGTTTTTCAGAGTTTCCTGTAGATGACGGAATAATCGTTGCACCGATATTTTCTAAACCATAATGAAGACCTAAAGCACCAGTAAACATTCCATAACCAAAACAAATCTGTGCAAAATCATCAGGAGTTGCTCCTCCCATACACGCAATACGTGAAACACATTCCGTCCACATATTCAAGTCGTTTCTAGTATAGCCAACAACTGTAGGCTTACCCGTAGTACCGCTTGAAGCGTGTATTCTAACAAGCTCCTTTTTATCAACGGCAAAAAGACCGAAAGGATAGTTGTCCCTCATATCTTGCTTGGTAACGAACGGTAATTTACTTAAATCGCTAAGTGACTTAACGTCTTCAGGTTTAATACCTTTATCGTCCATCTTTTTACGATATGCAGGAACGGTGTTATATACCCTTTCGACCGTTTCTTTTAATCGTTCGAGTTGAATTTTCTCAATCTCGCTTCTACTAAGTGTTTCTTCTTTAGACCAAATCATATTTTCACCAAAAAATATTATACTACTATTTTATTTCGTTTTCAATAGGTTTGCAAAATGCGTTTTCAATAATTTTATCTTCAGGTGCTTTAGTAAACGCGCTAACAACGATGGTAATAAGTATTGAGAAAATCATGCAAATTACACCGATGATTGGCGATAAACCTACGCCTTTTTGTATTATTGCACCAAAGCCAGCGTTAAAGCCAACTGATACTCCGCCTAAAACCACAATAAGCACTACCGTTAAAACTAATCCGCCAACAACTGAAGTTATTGCAGCGGCTTTGGTAAGTTTCTTGTTGTAGAGCCCTAAAACAAACGGACCAAAGAAACAACCGGAAAGCGTACCCCAACTTAATGCCATTAAGTATGCGATTGCCGTTAGGTTAAACTTTTTATTAAGCAAAGCGATAGCAACAGAAATAGCAACAAATGTAAAGCATGCTATACGCATAATTAAAGTTGTTGTTTTATCTGATAATTTTTTCTTAAATCCGTCTTTACATAAGTCAATAGAAAGAACTGAAGATGCAGAAAGTGCAACTGATGCTAACGTTGACATACTTGCAGATAAAACAAGAACCGCAATAAGCCCTTTAAGTCCTGATGGAATAACGTTATTAAGCATAGTGGGAATAATGTTATCATATCCACCGCTAGGAAGTTCGCTAAAGAATAATCTACCAAACGAACCGATAAGATATGCTGAAAAGCCAACTATAAAAGCAAAAATCGTGCTAACAATCATACCTTGCTTTATTGCTTTTTTATCTCTAACCGAATAGTATTTATGAACGGTTTGAGGAAGTCCATAAACGCCCATAGAAGTTAAAAGGATAAGTGATAATAAACTAAACAAGGGTGAATCAAAGAAGCCAACGTTTCCATATTCAGTAAAGATGCCAAAGCCCTTATCAGTAAGTTCCTTAAAACCTTCAAATCCACCAACGTTATCGCTAATCATAAAGCACACAACCATTACAATAACGCCTGCAAGCATTATTATGCCTTGAACAAAGTCTGATAAAGAAGTTGCAAAGTAACCACCAAAAACTAAATACAATGCAGTTAATAACGCTAGACAAATGGTAACAACGGTTCCGTCAATACCAAACATAATTTCAAATAAGTTGCCTAACCCGTTATATACAGATGCAGCATAAGGAATTAGGAAGATAAAAATTATAACTGCAGATAATTTCTTTAAGAAAGTTGAACCATATCTTTTTTCAAAAAAGTCAGGCATAGTTTTAGCAGATAAGCGTTGGGTCATATTTTTAGTTCTTTTAGCCATGATAAGCCATGCTAAAAATCCACCAAAAATAGCGTTAGCAACGCCAATCCATACAGCACCCAGACCGAAATTCCAACCAAATTTACCTGCGTAACCGATAAAAATTACTGCGGAGAAATAAGTGGTTCCATAAGAAAAAGCGCTCATCCAACCATTCAATCCTTTTTTACCCGCCAACAAAAAATCATCCACAGAATTTGCTTTCTTACGAGTATATAAGGCTATCCATACCATGCTAGCCGCAAACAACGCTAAAATTAAGTAATCTAAAAACATCTCTTTCTCCTATTAAAAACACCGCCAAACTTTTGGCGGTGTTAAAAATCAAGTCAATTAATAATTAATAAAACCGCGCACACTAAAACTGAAACCCAAAATAATAAGAGTTTCTAAAATAAAAATATCCGTAATATGCGCGTGAAAAATTATTCATATTATTACCTTAATAATATTAAATCACTTTTGAGTTAATATGTCAAATAAAAAAAGGAATTTTGCATTATTTTACACAAAATTCCTTTGTTTTTTATCGTTGAACTCTACCAGAAGCGTTTCCACCAACCAAAGTTTCAACTTCCTTTAGTGAAACCAAGTTATAGTCTCCTTCAATAGAGTGCTTTAAACAAGATGCTGCAACGGCAAACTCGATAGTCTTTTGAGCATCAAATCCATTTACGATAGAATAAATAAGTCCTGCGCCGAATGAATCTCCACCGCCTACTCTATCAACAATATGCATTGAATATTTTCTTGAAAAGTAAGCAACGTTATTCGTGTATAACATAGCAGACCAATTATTATCGTTTGCAGATAAACTTTCTCTTAAAGTGATTGCAACACCTTTAAAGCCAAATCTATCAGTTAACTTTTTAGCAACTGAAATATAACCTTCATGGTTAAGTTTTCCGCTATCAATATCGGTATTATCAGCCTCTATACCAAAAACGTCTTTAGCATCTTCTTCATTTGCAATACAGTAGTCAACGTATTTGCAAAGTTCACCCATAACGTTGCCCGCTTTTTCTTTACTCCATAATTTCTTTCTAAAATTTAAGTCGCAAGAAACAGTGATGCCACGTTTTTTAGCCTCGGTAAGTGCCTTAAGTGTTATTTTTGCAACGTTATCAGATAACGCAGGTGTAATACCAGTAAAATGGAACCATTTTACACCCTTAAAAATCTTTGCCCAGTTAAAATCAGAGGGTTTTGCTTGAGAGATAGAAGAATATGCTCTATCGTAAATAACTTTACTTGGTCTTTGGCTAGCACCCTTTTCACAATAATAAATACCAACTCTATCCCCACCACGAACAACAAGTGATGTATCAACGCCAAACTTACGTAATGAATTGATTGCACTTTGCCCTATTTCATGGTCAGGTAATTTACTTACAAAAGCAACTTCTTCGCCATAATTTGCGAGAGAAACAGCCACGTTTGCTTCTGCACCACCAAAAGTTGCCTCTAACTGTTCACTTTGAACAAATCTTAAGTAGCCGTTAGGCGCAAGTCTAAGCATTAATTCACCAAAAGTAACTATTTTATTCATAATAACACCTCTGCATTAGTTCCATAAAAAATATCGTCTTTGCTTGAAATCATCTTGCACAATTCTTCAAACTTTTCCCATGAAATATAATCAGCATCCATTTCATAGGTATGTCCCCAAATATAAAGTAATTGGGGTTTATCCGTTTTAAGATTAATAAAATCTCTACAAACATCAAACAAGTTTTCATCTATATAATAGATGGTTGGCTTAAAGGTAAATAAATCTTCTTGAATATCAAAATTATTAGATGAAACAGTAGTTCTTGCATACTTTAAGGAAGTATTTTCCTTGATAAGTTTAGCAACACGTTCATCGAAATTAACTCCGCCACCAGGGTAAGCAAAACCAACTATTTCCCTGTCAAAAATCTTTGACAAAGTTTTAACGTCTTCTCTGACTTGATAAATAACCGATTCATCGTTTTGTTTGGTAAGCAAGGGATGAACTAAAGTATGAGAAGCAACTTCGTGATTTTTATAAACTTCCCTGACCTTACTGATACCGATCTTATTATGGTCAACTATTCTATCATTTCTTTCAAGTTGTCCATCTAGCCCGAGAAGCGAAGAATTTAAGTTAAAGGTTGCTTTTAAACCATATTTATCTAAAATTTCAATCGCCCTAATATCTTGAGTAACGCCATCGTCAAAACTAAATGTTATAGCTTTTAATTTTCCGTTCCACATAACTTACAAATCTCAACACAATTAGCAACAATGTCGCCTTTCATCATAAAACTTCCGCCAACGGCGTAAACCTTTTCGAAATTAAAAAATTCTTGAATATTAGATAAATCAACCCCACCAGTAGGAATAAACTTAATTTGCGGGAATGGTGCAGATAATGCTTTAAGTGCAGACAATCCACCATATACGTTAGCAGGGAAAAATTTAACGATATTAATACCAAGTGAAATAGCTTGCATTATCTCAGTAGGAGTTACACAGCCGGGATAATAAGGAATATTTTTCTTTTTACAATATTTAGCAACATCAACTGAAAGCCCTGGAGATACTATAAATTTCGCACCGCAAGCAAGCGCCTTTTTACATTGTTCTAGATTAATAACCGTGCCAGCGCCAACGTTCATATTAGGAAAGTTTTTACAAGCAATTTCAATAGCCTCTCCAGCGCAAGCAGTTCTAAAAGTAATCTCTGCACAATTAATTCCACCCTCGATTAATTTATTGAGAGTAGGAATAGTATCTTCAACATTTTTAATTACAACAACAGGAATAACTTTATCCATATTTTCACCTTAAAATATATATTATGTGTGACATAATAAGCGTCAAAATCGCTTTATTTTACAATACAATAGTGCCAACTGAACGAACATGGAGCGGAATAACGTTTTCTTCTCCATAAATTTTAGAAGCATCTTTAACAAAGTCCTTTGCAAAGAAGTTAGAAACTATATTTAATATACTGCCAGCAAAGCCGCCACCGTGAACGCGGTTTGCCCCACCCTTAAGCATTCTTTCACAAATACATAATGCTTTAGGAATAGGTTGTTCTTTAGCCCCTGCAACGTAGCAGTTTTGAAGTTTTGATAAAGAACTTGCACCAGACTTTCTTACACAGTCCAAGAAAATTTCCATCATACCATCATTAAGAGCATTAACAGCGGTATCCACTCTCTTATTTTCTTCAAAGAAATGGTTTGTTCTTAATACTGCCCTATCAGAAAATTCTGTATGTTTTTTAGGAAGTTTATCATAGAACGTTTGTTCATCTAATTCTATAAGCCTATCTTTACCATATGCTTTAGCAACGTCAAACATTTCTTTAGGAATAGAAGCATATTCATCAGTTAAATTTTCATGGCTACCACCTGTATTTACTAGAATAAGCGTGTATTCAGCCAAATCATTTTTAATATCGGTTACCTTAATATGTGATTTATCAGAAAAATCTAATTTTTTTAAGCCACCATAAGAGATTGCAGTTTGGTCAAGAAGCCCGCAGGGTTTTTCAAAATAAACATTTTCAGAATATTGTGAAATAACTGCCTTTTCTTCTTGCGTAACCTTACCTTCGTTATATAAGAAGTTTTCAATTTCAGCAATTAAAACTTCAAATGATGCCGAACTTGAAATACCTGCACCGCCAACAACGTTACTAGTCACGTATGCATTAAAACCACCAACGTTATAACCTTTATCTTTTAAGCCTTTAATAACACCCATAATAAGTGCACGAGAAGAACGTTTTTCATCGTCTAAAGCGTTTATATCTACCACCATTTGACCATAGCCTTCACTGTATAATGTTATTTTACCATCATCAGTTGGTAAAAAGAAACAGAGCGAATCAAGGCTAATTGCACACGATAAAACGCTACCGCCGTTGTGGTCAACGTGATTTCCGATAACTTCTACCCTTCCGCTTGAAGATGCAATATAGGCACAATCAGCCGAATATAAAGTCTTAAATTTTTCAAAAGACGATGCGTATCTTTTCTTTTGAAAATCGGTTTTTTCGCCATATAAAAGGTTAAACTTTTCTTCAACAGACGTTAAATCAAAATAAGGTTTTTTCAAGTTTGACATATCTTATCTCCTTTATATCAATAGTATATCATTTTTTTAATTAAAAGTAAAAGCAAAAACGCTATTATATCTCTACTTATTAAGGTTTTTTTAATTATTTTTAGCATACATTACGCTTGACTAATTGTTTGTATTATTATATAATTATCTAGATTTTTAAGATAGTTAACATTGGAGGAAATGTATGGACTTTCGCAAAATAGAAAAAAAGTGGCAAGAAAGATGGGAAAAAGAAAAACTTGGCGTTTTTAATCATAAAAATGCTGATAAAAAGTATTATTGCTTGGAAATGTTCTCTTACCCGTCAGCAGCAAAACTCCATTTAGGTCACTGGTACAACTACGCCCCTACCGACAGTTTTGTTCGTTATAAGAAAATGAAGGGTTATGAAGTTTTCCAACCTATGGGATTTGACGCTTTTGGTCTTCCTGCAGAAAACTATGCAATTAAAACGGGAATCCACCCTAAAGATTCTACCGATAAAAACATTGAAAATATGGAACAAACACTTCG
>JAZRHN010000108.1:0-20185 GCA_045644785.1 Christensenellaceae bacterium | reverse complement strand
CCGTTCCGGGAGAGATGGAAACTCTTACGCTTAAACGTGCACAACTTAATAGTATTGATGGCGATATTGAAATTTCGTTAGAGGTGTAATATGGAAAAGAATTTGATTTGTATAGAATGTCCTATCGGGTGTGAAATATCGGTAACCATAGAAAATGATAAAGTTGTATCAGTTAAAGGTAACACTTGCCCACGCGGTAAGGCTTATGCCGAAGCAGAAGTTATCTGCCCCAAAAGAGTAATAACTACTACCGTTCGCACAAAAAATGGGAAAATTATTGCAGTAAAAACTGATAAACCCGTGCCAAAAGATTTAATTTTTGATATAATGAAAAAGATAAATCAAACCACGTGCGAAGATAACGTAAATTTAGGCGACGTTATCGTAGAAAATATTTGCGAAGACGCACACTTAATCGTAACAGGTATTTAGGAGATAAAATGAAAGATTTTTACGGAAAGGACGCAAGTAGGTTAAAAGATAAAAAGTTATTCCTGTTTGATATGGACGGAACTATTTATTTAGATAATACTTTATTTGAAGGCGTGCCTGAACTTTTAAAAAAGATTGAAGAAAAAGGTGGTAGATATATCTTTATTACCAACAACGCTTCAAAATCAGTAAACGACTACGTTGCAAAATTACATAGACTTGGACTTACCTTTGTTACGGAAGAAAACTTCTTTACGTCTGCACAAGCAATGCTTATGTTACTTAAAGAAAAACACGCTAACGATTTAATTTACGTTCAAGCAACTTCTTCACTTACCAAAGAATACAAAGAAAGTGGTCTTAACATTACTACCGAATACACAGATAACGCTGGCGCAATCGTTGTAGCGTTTGACACCGAACTTACTACTGAAAAGTTAAACACCACTTCTAAAATGCTAACATTAAACGATATCCCCTACTATGCAACTAACCCCGACTGGGTTTGCCCCGTAGATTTTGGATACGTTCCTGACTGTGGTTCTATGTGCTTTGGCTATGAAAAGGCAACGGGTAAAAAACCTATATTTATAGGTAAACCCAACCCCACTATGATACTTGAAACAATGAAGAAGTTTAACGTTAAGCCCGAAGAAACGGTAGTCTTTGGCGATAGACTTTATACAGACATTGCTTCTGGTAATAACGCGGGCGTTGATACCGTTTGTGTATTAAGTGGCGAAGTAACCCTAAACGAAGTTGAAATAGCCGAAGGCGTAGAAAAACCCACCTTTTTATTCAACCACGTAAAAGAAGTTATACTATAATTTAAGCAAAAAAGAACTTAAACTAAATATGGTTTAAGTTCTTTTTTATTTATAGTTTTGAATAATTATTCATTGTTTTTGCATAATTATTCATAAACATTAATTAATATAATATATTTTTTGCATATATTAAAAAAAACGTATTAAATCGTTTGACAAATTTTCCAAAATCCTTTATCATTAATCTATAATTTTTTGGAGACGACGTTTCGTCGGTACTTTTATGAGAAAGAATTTTACCGTAAACAAAATGATGCGAATGTCAATCAGCCGAGCAAATACGCCCAGGCTTATTGCCGTTTGTTTTTAATCTTCGGTAAAAGTGGTCGTATATATGCTCGGGATTTTCAGTCTCGGGCTTTTTTCATAAAATTATCTTGGAGCAAAAAATGATAGAAATTAAAAATTTAGGAAAAACGTTTGCATCAAAATCTGGTGAAACGGTTGCGCTTAAAAATATCAACCTAACGATTGAAGATGGTGATATTTACGGCATAATCGGGTTGTCGGGTGCAGGTAAATCAACACTCGTTCGTTGTATTAACTATTTAGAAAAACCCACCGATGGCGACGTTTATATTGACGGAGAGGGTTTAGGAACGGTAACACCGCAAAGACTTCGTGAAATTCGCAGAAAGGTTGCAATGATATTCCAACAATTCAACCTTTTACAACAAAGAAGCGTTCTTAAAAACGTTGAACTCGCTGGCGAAATTTCTGGACAAACAGACATTACTAATAAGGCTATTCACCTTTTGGAATTAGTAGGGCTTGGCGATAAGTTAGATTCTTATCCCGCACAACTTTCTGGCGGACAACAACAAAGAGTTGCTATAGCACGTGCACTTATGTCTGACCCCAAAGTTCTTCTTTGTGACGAAGCTACTTCGGCATTAGACCCCGAAACTACCCACTCGATTTTAGAACTTCTAAAGTCACTTAACAAAGAGTTAGGCTTAACCATAGTAATCATTTCACATCAAATGTCGGTTATAGAAGCCATTTGTAATAAAGTTGCAATTATCGACAAATCTGAAATAGTTTCTAACGGTTATCTTCAAGACGTGTTCTTATCACCTACTAACGACGTTGCTAAAAAACTTATCTATTCAGGACACGTTAACACGGGTATTAAGGGCGAAAAGTTCGTTAAACTTATGTTTACTGGCGAGGTTGATAAGCCTATTATTACCGACATTATTCAAAAGTGCAACATTTTAGTATCTATTATGTATGCGGAATCAAAAATGCTTAACGACAAACTTTACGGTCAAATCATTTTTAGACTTCCTTATTACGATGAAGATATTGAAAATCTTAAAGCATTCTTAACCAAAGAAGGAGTGCCTTTCGAGGAGGTGGATAGCGATGCCCTTTACTGATATTTTAATTATGACGGGCGAAACGCTCGCTATGACGCTTATCTCTACCCTATTTGCTTATATCCTTGGTCTTCCGTGTGGTGTTTTACTTAACGTAACCGCTAAAAACGGACTTAAGCCAAACAAGTGGCTTAACACGATTGTAGGATTTATAGTAAACGTGCTCCGTTCAGTTCCCTGCCTTATCATCATCGTTTTATGTATTCCAATAACTAGAAGTTGGTTCGGCAAAGGTACGGGTGACTGGTATTCAATACTAATCCCTATGACGGTGTGCGCTTTCGGTTTCGTATCTCGTATGGTTGAACAATCTTTAGCAGAAGTTCCTGCAGGCGAAATTGAAGCCATTAGGTCACTTGGCGGTTCTAACTTCCAAATCATTATGAAAGTGCTTTTACCCGAAGCAAGAGTTTCTTTAGTAACTGGCGTTGCAGTAGTTGCAGTTAGCATTTTAGGTTATACTTCATTTGCTTACAATATCGGCGCAGGCGGACTTATCTCTGGTATCTATACTTTCTATACTAGACACACTGGCGACTATCTTGGCTCTTTACTTTTCTGGGTGCTTATAGTTATCGTTATATTAATCGTTCAAGGTATCCAAGAATTAGGTTTGTTTATCGCTAAAAAGATTGATAAACGAAAAATCTTAAAATAATACCAAAAGGTAATTAAATATAAAAATTATAATCTTTTCATTAATAAATAAGGAGAAAAAACAATGAAAAAATTCATCAAACTTGTAACAACTTTACTTTTATCAGCTTGTCTTATCGCAACTTGCGGTATTTTCGGTGCTTGCGGTGGTAACGACGACAAAACTATTAAGGTTTGTGCATCAGACGTTCCCCACGCAGAAGTATTAAACGGCGTTGTAAAAAGCGTTCTCGAAGAAAAAGGCTACACATTAGAAGTAGATATCCTTGACTGGACTATCCAAAACGATGCAGTTGCTAACGGCGACTACGACGCTAACTACTTCCAACACGTTCCTTATCTTGAAACATACGAAGGCTCAGTTGAACTTTTCGCATCTTGCAAAGTTCACTATGAACCTTTAGGTATCTACTACGGCAAAGCTGCTGTTGGTACTGCTGTAACCGATGCTACTTCTATCGAAATCTGCGATGACGTTTCTAACGCTATCAGAGCATTCCAACTTTTAACCGCTAAAGGCGTTATCAGTGTAGAAGCTGAAGGCGACAACTATCCAGTAAATGCTGACGGCGAAACCTTAAACATTGGCGAAACTTCTAAATCTTGGACCAATGCTGCTGGTACTTTAACCGTTACATTAGTTGCTGAAAACCTTTTAGTAAGTTCACTTGGTGACTACGATTTCGCTTGTCTCCCCTGCAACACTGCTTACACTGGAAACGTAGATTCTTCTAAGCGTGCTGCTGTTGAAGACGACCCTGCACAAGTTGCTGCTAAAGCAAACATCATCGCTGCAAGAGCTGCTGATTATGCTAACGATGCAACCTACAAAGCAAAAATCGATGCTTTAACCGATGCTATGCTTTCTAAAGCAGTTTCAGATTTCTTTGCAACCAAATATCTCGGCGCAATGACCTGTGATGCTTCTTCACAAATCGATTTAAGAAAATAATATTTCTAAATAAAACTAAAAGCGTTCTACTTTTCGTAGAACGCTTTTTTTATTATCTTTTTTAGTTTACTTTTTCAACTGAAAGTTTGGTATAAATTTCATCGTATTTTTCTTTATAGAATAGGTTTGTTCCGCTAGTGGTTACCGCTGCCGTGCCCGCTGCTACAGCACGCTTTAATAGTTCTGTCATACCAACGCCTTGTTCTAAACCAACGCATACTGCAGATATCATACTATCGCCTGCACCAACCGTTGAATTAACGGCTACCGATGCACTTTTACAATAATAACTATCCACCCCGTCGGTTAACACAGCACCATCGGCACCAAGCGATAAAAGAACGTTTTTAGCACCCATATCTAAATACTTTTTAGATGCTTCTATCATATCTTTTTTGGTCCATACCGCCATGTTAGAAAAATCTTCTAACTCTTTTAGGTTAGGCTTTGCCATAAATACTCTACCGGTAGAAATTGCCGATATCATATTATCCTTTTCAGTATCAACGATTATCTTAACACCTTCTGGAATAGCATTTATTAGTTTTGCGTAAAAATCGCTATCAACACCTTTTGGTAAACTTCCACTAATTACGGCTATTTCACAATTACGTGAAATTCTTTTAACCATTTCAAGAAGTTCCTTTTGCTTATCCTTAGAAACTTCTTCACCCCTATCGTTTATCTCGGTTAACATTGCCTTTTTGTCAATTATTTTATAATTAACTCTTGTAGAGCCACTATTTACCACGAATTCGTGAAAAACACCTTCTCTATCTAAAACAGCATCAAACATACGCTTATGGTTTTCAAACATAAAGCCTGTTGCAACACAGTTCCCGTTGAGCCTTGCTACGCCGATAGCAACGTTCATTGCTTTACCTGAATACGTTTCCACCTTATTTTCTATTCTATTTAGTTTCCCAACATTTAAACTATCTACTTCTATGGTGCAATCAATACTCGGGTTGGGGCATATTGATAAAATCATATCATACCTTCTTTTTTACATACTTTTGCCGTTTCCTTCTTATTTAAGGAAACGGCAAAGTTTTTTATTCTCTTGCTTTTGCGTCTGCAATTATTTTTTCTTGTGCATTTGCAGGCACTTCTTCATATCTAACGAACTCTGCTTCAAAACTACCACGACCTTGCGTCATACTTCTTAAATCAATAGCGTATTTAAGCATTTCGATAAGCGGTGCTTCGGCTGAAACTACTTGCTTTCCATCAACAGGTTCCATACCTAATATTCTACCACGACGCTTATTCATATCGCCTAATATGTCGCCCGTATAATTATCAGGAACGTAAATCTTATACGAATAAATAGGTTCTAGTATTACGGGACGGGCGTTTTTAACACCTTCTTCATACGCTTGTTTTGCTGCAGATATAAACGCAACTTCCTTACTATCTACTGGGTGATATTTACCGTCAAATAGCGTACACTTTAAGTTTACCATTGGGTAACCTGCTAAAACGCCTTTTTGTATTGCCTCTCTTAATCCCTTTTCAACGGCAGGAATAAATTGTTTAGGAACAGCGCCACCAACTACCGCATCGACAAATTCAAATTCACCATCAGCAGCACCCGGTTCAAAACGGATATTTGCTACACCGAATTGTCCTGCACCACCCGTTTGCTTTTTATGTTTACCTTCGGCTTCTGCTGACTTTGTTATCGTTTCTCTAAACGCAACTCTCGGCTCTGCTAAAACGGCTTCACAACCGAATTTTGATTTTAACTTTTTACATAAAACGTCTAACTGCGTATCGCCTTGACCACGAATTACAGTTTCGCCCGTTTCTTTATCTTTTTCTACCTTAAAGGTTAAATCTTCTTCAGCAAGTCTATTAAGACCTTGGAAAACCTTATCTTCTTCGCCCGTTTTAGCGGCTGAAATCGCCATTGTTAATACGGGTTTTGGGAAAGGTATATCGGCAAATTTAATCTTTTTAGAACCATCACAAAGCGTATCGCCCGTGTTGGTTTTTGCAAGTTTATTTACAGCACCGATATCTCCTGCAACTAACTCGTCAACAACTTCTTGTTTTTTGCCTTTCATAACGTAAACGGTGTTAATTCTTTCATCTTCACCCGTCGTTGCGTTATAAACGGTCATACCGCTCTTAAGTGTGCCTGTAAATACTCTTATCATATTAAGTTTACCAACGAACGGGTCTGCAACAGTTTTAAATACTTGTGCAGAGAAAGGCGCGTTAACGTCACAAGTAATCTTTAATTCAGAACCGTCTGCTAAAAGTGTTGCAGGAGTGGGCTTTCTTTCTTCAGGAGAAGGAAGAATTGCCACAATTTCGTTCATTAAATTGATTACGCCAAGGTTTTGAAGAGCAGAACCGCCTAATACGGGAATGGTATCGCCGTTAAATAAACCTTGCTTTACGCCTACTATAATTTCATCGTTAGAAAGCCAACCGCCCTCTAAATATTTATTAAGGAATTCTTCAGAAGTTTCTGCAGCCGCTTCCATTAAACCTTCTTTTAAGGTATTAACTTCGGCTTGCATACCTGCGGGAACTTGAATTTCGTTTCTTCCGCCTTTAGTAAATTCATATGCTTTACCTGAAATTACTGAAACGTAACCTTTCATTTTACCATCAACGATAATAGGTTCGTGCATAGTAGCAATCTTTTTGCCATATTTTGCACGGAAAGCATCTACTGTATTTACGTAGTTAGCATTTTCTTTATCAACGCCGTTAATAAAAATCATTAACGGAATACGATTTTTTAAGCAATATTCAATACCTTTTTCTGCGCCAACAGATACTTGGCCGTTTGCTTCAGCAACTAATACTGCTGAGCCTACCGCACGCATTGCTTGTTCAAATTCACCTTGGAAATCGTAAAATCCTGGAACGTCTACAACGTTTATTTTTACACCTTCCCAATAAGTATTAGCACACGCTAAAGATATTGATATGCCCCTAGAAAGTTCTTGTTCATCAAAGTCCATTACCGTGTTTTTATCGGGAGTAGTGCCTAATCTATCTATGGTTTTACCATTAAATAAAATGGCTTCTGCAAGTGAAGTTTTACCTTCTCCACTATGGCCTATTATTGCAATATTCCTAATTTTGTCTGCCAATATTTTTTCCATAATTTTTATCCCCCTGTGGCCTAGCGCCACTCATATCTAACTACATTATATAATACTTTTTTTTGCATTTCAAGGGGGTTTTAAAATTTTTCTTTTTAGGAAAACTTACAAATCAAACCCGTCACACTCGCAATCGCCTTTATTTTCAAAAGGATTTCCGCATGGTAAACATGGCGAACTATTATTACGTTTAGGTGGTTTTTCTATCTCATTTGGCACTCCTGCACCGTCTAATTTTACTAAAATTGCATCTCCACCTATCTTGATTATATAACTTCTATCAATATATATTTGGCTTTTACAAAATAGCGAAGTTATAAAATTAGTTTTTTTACCAGGAACAAAAATACCTACCATAACACCTTTAGGAAAAGATAGTTTTATATCGTTAGGTCGCCCTAAATTTTTGCCATCTACTACGTTTACAACGTCCTTTTTACTTAAATCCTTAAACGTTAATTCCATACCACTAACTTATGCCGTTTTATTCGTCTATATTCTTTTTTTATAGAGTAATAAAAAAAATTTTTTTTGAATATACTTTTTACCGAAAAATACAAAACACAATCGTTCGCGTTTTTAATTTTTGGGGTAAGAAATAAAAAATACCCTAGTTTTTGTAGTATTTTAACCCCAAATTTTAAAATCGTGTTTTTCAAAAAAACAGCACTTTTTGCACGATTTTTATATAAAAACCGCTAATTTAATGCGTTTTTTGACCTTTTAGTGCTTGACAACAGTGAAAAAATACGGCATAATATTGAAAACTTGTATAAAGGAGATTTTATGAAGTTTAAAAAGGGAAAAAACCTAATACTAAAGGATAAAAAATCTATTTTTATCGGCAAGGACGTGGTTATAGGAAACAACGTAACCATTTATGAAAATAACCGCCTTGAAGGTAAAACGGAAATTTTAGACGGAGTTACACTTCTACCTAACAACTATATAGTAGATAGCGTGATTGGTGAAAACTCCCTAATAAACTATTCTCAAATTGACAATAGTATAGTAAAAAACAACGTTAACGTTGGGCCTTTTAGTAGGCTTCGCCCCCACTCCGTTATAGAAAGCGGTGCTAAAATAGGGAACTTTGTGGAGATTAAAAACGCTACCATTGGAAAAGGCAGTAAAGTTAGCCACTTAGCATACGTGGGCGATGCAGAGATTGGAGAAGATTGCAATATCGGTTGCGGTGCAATTTTTGTTAACTATAACGGAAAAATTAAACAAAAAACTATTGTTAAAGACAACTGCTTTATAGGTAGTAACTGCAACGTAATAGCGCCCGTCACGATAGAAAAAAACTCGTATATATGTGCGGGCACAACCGTTACTCAAAACGTTAATGAAGACGATTTCGTTATAGGAAGAGTGCGCCAAGAAGTTAAACAAAAGCGTGCACACGAATATATGAAAAATTATAAAAAGTGAGGAAGTTATGGGATTATTTTTTGGAACGGACGGACTTCGTGGAAAAGTTAACGAAGACTTAACGCAAAGTATTGCCTATAAAATAGGTAACGCTTTATCTATTTTAACCGAAAACCCCACCGTATTGGTTGGTAGCGATACTAGAACGTCGGCATCTTATTTAACCCTTCCGCTTGCAAACGGCGTTATGAGTGGCGGTGGAAAAGTTATTGATGTTGGCGTTATACCAACCGCCGGTATCGCTTATTTAACGAGATTACTTAAGGCTGATTACGGCGTTGTTATAAGTGCGTCTCATAATAGCGGAGAATACAACGGCGTAAAAGTTTTTAATAAAAACGGATATAAACTTGGCGATAAGGAAGAAGAACGAATAGAGCGTTGCTTTATACACGAAAAAGTAAACGATTTTCCTAACATAGGAACATACGTTCAAGATTTTACCCTAATCAAAAAGTATAGAGATTTTTTAATCAAATCTAGCGAGCGTTTAGACGGACTTACCATTATTTTAGACTGTGCTTACGGGGCAGCCTATCGTATCGCTCCAGAAGTGTTTAAGAAACTCGGGGCAAAAGTAGTTGCAAGTAACGCAACAGAAAACGGATTAAAAATCAACCATAACTGCGGGGCACTTTATCCGCAAAATCTTAAAGGGCGTATTAAACGCTATAATGCCGACGTTGGCTTTGCTTTTGACGGAGACGCCGACAGAGTAATTGCCGTTGACGAAAACGGCTCAATTATTGACGGAGATATGATTATATGCGCCTTAGCAAAATATTTTAATAAAAATGGACTATTAAAAGATAGCACGGCAGTTGGAACGAGCCATACCAATATGGCGATTGAAAAACATCTTTTTGATAACGGCATAAACTTTATTAGAACGGATATAGGCGATAAATACGTTTTGGCTAAACTTTTAGAAAAAAACTTATCACTTGGCGGAGAACAAAGCGGACACGTAATACTAAGCGACTACGCCACTACGGGTGACGGTATTCTTACCGCATTAACGCTATCAAGTATGCTCATACGTCAAAAAATAAAGGCGTCTTCTATACTTGACGTAAAACTTTTCCCGCAGGAAAATCAAAACGTAACCGTTAAAGATAAATTCCGTGTAATAAACAGTGAAGAATTAGGCAAGGAAGTTGCCAAATATACCGCCCTTTTATCTAATAAAGGCAGGTTGATGATAAGGGCATCAGGCACCGAACCTAAGATTAGAGTTATGGTAGAGAGTAACGACGATGCGCTTAATAAACAAATCGCCAACTCAATAGTTGCCACAATTAAAAATATAGATTACTAAAACAAAAAGGCTGTTGCAAATTTGCAACAGCCTTAATTTTTTATTTAATCTTAGTACATTCCGCCCATTCCGCCTGCAGGCATTTGAGGCATATCTTTTTCTTTTGAATCAGCGATAACTGCTTCAGTAGTTAAGAATACGCTTGCTACAGATGCTGCGTTTTCTAATGCTGAACGAGTAACTTTTGTCGGGTCGATAATTCCGCTTTCTACCATATCGGTATATTCGTTATTAAGTGCGTTAAAGCCGAAATTTGCTTTATCTGACTTTTTAACTTCGTTTAAGATTACTGAACCATCAAGTCCTGCATTTGCTGCGATTTGCTTTAAGGGCGCTTCTACAGCCTTTAAGATAATGGTTGCACCAGTCTTTTCATCGCCAGAAAGAGTTTCTGCATATTTTTCGATAGATGCAATAGTTTCGATAAGTGCAATTCCACCACCAGGAACAATACCTTCTTGAACGGCTGCCTTGGTCGCATTGAGAGCATCTTCAATACGAAGTTTCTTTTCTTTCATTTCAACTTCGGTTGCTGCACCAACGTTAATTACTGCTACACCACCTGCAAGTTTTGCAAGACGTTCGTGTAATTTTTCTTTATCGTATTCAGAAGTAGTAACGTCTATTTGTGCTTTAATTGCTTGCTTTCTTGCTTCAATTAAAGCGGGGTCGCCAGCGCCGTTGATAATAGTTGTGTTATCTTTATCAACCTTAACAGAACCAGCACGACCTAACATATCAAACGTAACGTCCTTAAATTCATAACCTAATTCGCTAGAAATTACAGTACCACCAGTTAAGATAGCAATATCTTCAAGCATTGCCTTTCTTCTATCGCCAAATCCAGGTGCCTTTACTGCTACGCAGTTAAATACGCCCTTTAATTTGTTTACAACAAGTGCCGCTAAGGCATCACCTTCAACTTCTTCAGCAATAATTAAAAGTCTTTGACCTTGTTGAGCAATAGGTTCAATTACAGGTAAAATTTCTTGAATAGAAGAAATCTTTTTATCGGTAATTAAAATAACGGGTGCATCTAAAACTGCTTCCATTTTATCGGTATTAGTTACCATATATGCTGAAGCATAACCTCTATCGAACTGCATACCTTCTACAGTAGAAAGTTCAGTTTTCATAGTCTTGCTTTCTTCAATGGTAATAACGCCGTCCTTACCAACTTTTTCCATAGCGTCTGAAATAAGAGTACCTACGGTTTCATCGCCAGCAGAAATTGATGCGACTTGTTTAATTGCGTTCTTATCCTTAACGGGTTTAGAAATCTTTTTAAGTTCTTCAACTGCAACGTTAACTGCGCCTTGGATACCCTTCTTTAAGATTACGGGGTTTGCACCTGCAGCAACGTTCTTTAAGCCTTCGCCAATTATTGCTTGTGCTAAAATAACTGCGGTGGTAGTACCATCACCTGCAACGTCGTTAGTTTTGGTTGATACTTCCTTAACAAGACCTGCGCCCATATTTTCAAACGCGTCTTCTAATTCTATTTCTTTTGCAATAGTTACACCGTCGTTAGTGATAAGCGGTGAACCAAATTTTCTGTCTAATACTACGTTTCTACCTTTAGGTCCTAACGTAATTTTTACGGTATCTGCTAATGTATCTACACCCCTTTGAAGTGCCTTTCTAGCATCTTCACCGTACTTTAATTGTTTAGCCATTTTTAAGCCTCCTTAATTATTCTACGATTGCTAAAATATCACTTTGGCGAATTATAGTAAGTTCTTTGCCATCTACCTTAAATTCGCTACCTGCGTATTTTGAATATAAAATTTTATCGCCAACTTTTACTTGCATAACGATTTCTTTACCATCAATAATTCCACCAGGACCTACTGCAACGATTTTAGCCATTTGTTGCTTTTCTTGTGATGCTGACGGTAAGATAAATCCGCTGTTGGTTCTTTCTTCCGTTTCGATGCTTTCAACCACTACTTTGTCAAATAAAGGTTTTACTATCATTACTATTACCTCCAGTTTTTAGCACTCTCTTGCTTTAAGTGCTAAATTCTATTATATACTTTTTATTCCGTTTGTCAACGGTTTTATGACTTTTTAGTAAATTTCTTTTTAATAAAGAAGATATAAATTATTAGTATCTTTCTTTGATTCACAAGTTACGTTTACGCCTAATTTTTTAAGTGTTTTAACGTCCACGTGAGAAAGGTTTACAGACGAGTGGAATTGTGAACCGCGAAGTTTAGAAATTTGGTCTGCCGCGTGTTTTGCAACGGGGTTAGTTACAGCACTAACGGCGAGTGATAACAATACTTCGTCTGTATGTAGTCTTGGGTTTTTACTACCCATATGGTCTACTTTTAATTGTTGAATAGGCTCTATAACCGCTGATGAAATAATATCCATATTATCGTCAATATCGCCTAAAACTTTTAATGCGTTTAATAAAACTGCTGCAGAAGCACCTAGTAAATCACTAGTCTTACCCGTTACTATTCTGCCGTCAGGAAGTTCCATTGCAGCACAGGGCTTGCCTGTTAATGTTTCCTTTTCAAGGGCAGGCGCAACCACTGCTCTATCGTTAATCGTAATAGACATTTTTTGCATAAGTCTTTCAATTTTTTCTACCGTTGATTGACTTACTAAACCCTTTTTATAATCTAAACTAGCGTTATAATAACGTCTTATAATTTCTTGTTTAGAAGCATAATTTACTGCTTCATTATCAATTATGCAATATCCCGCCATATTAACGCCCATATCGGTAGGAGATTTATAGGGAGATTCGCCCATAATTCTCTTAAGCATTCCTGATAATACGGGGAAAATATCAACGTCTCTATTATAATTTACCGCCATTACTCCGTAAGCATCCATATGAAATGGGTCTATCATATTAACGTCGTCTAAATCTGCAGTTGCTGATTCATACGCTGCGTTTACAGGGTGATTTAACGGAAGATTCCATACAGGGAAAGTTTCGTATTTAGCGTAACCTGCTTTTACACCACGCTTAATTTCGTGATAGAGTTGTGAAAGACAAGTTGCCATTTTACCACTACCAGGACCGGGTGCTGTTACAACTACTAATGGTCTTGAAGTCGCTATATATTCGTTTTTACCATATCCTTCTTCAGAAACGATTTTTTCAACGTCTGCAGGATAGCCTGCGATAGGATAGTGGCGATATACTTTTACGCCTAAATTTTCTAAACGTTTTTGGAATGCGATAGCAAGGGGTTGTTCAGCAAAACGGGTTAAAACTACGCTACCAATATAAAAACCAATACCACGAAGAATATCAATTAAACGTAATACGTCTACGTCGTAAGTAATACCAAGGTCACTTCTAACCTTATTCTTTTCAATGTCGTTTGCATTGATTACAAAAAGAATTTCGGCTTTATCCTTTAATTGAGAAAGCATCTTGATTTTACTATCAGGCTCAAAACCCGGTAATACTCTAGAAGCGTGGAAATCATCAAATAATTTTCCGCCGAATTCAAGGTAGAGTTTTCCACCAAACATTGCAATTCGTTCTAGAATCTTTGCCGACTGCATTTCAAGATATTTATCGTTGTCGAAACCTATTTTATACATATTCTTCACCCGTTTATTTTATAAGGTTTGCACCCTTTAATTTTTCTATAAATGTAGATACGTCTTTTTTTGCTTGGCTTTCTTCTACTTCATAAGCATCTAAAAGATTAGCAACTAAACTTTCTTCTTCTGCGTCCTTTTCAAGTGCTTTCCATAAAAATGCGCCCGTTTCGTTTAAGGTTATAATTCCCTTAAAATCTTTTACTGCGTTGCCAACGGCTACAACCAAATAACTATCGGCAACTTCTTTTAAAACGTAACCTTCTTTTATTTTCATCTTATTCCCCTTTGCTCATAACCCCGTAAGATAATTTTGCTGCGTCTAAAGACACGTTACACCAAAGTTTATATAAATTCACACTCTTTAAAAATTTGCCTATCAAATCTAACTCTTTATCTAAAAGCGCAGGTTCAGTAGGTCTTAACGTTTGGTCTAAAATTTTCACTAACGCGTCTTTAGGCGCTATTTTTTCTATACGGTTTTCTTCGCCACGGTCTAATATACATACTGCCTTAATTGGCGCTTTTATATCCGTGCTTAAACGATGTTTGCCGTTCCACGGAGTTCCGTAAGCGTAAAACGTTCCGTCAATTAACCTTATAATGGGTTTATCATCGTTTACCATTACGGCTCTATCGCCTAATAGTTCTCGCCATAATCTGGTGTGGGTTGATTTGCCCGTTCCACTTTTTGCGGCAAACAAATACGCCTGTCCATCTACCATTATCGCACTGCTATGTAAGAAAAAAGCATCTTTATTTTCTAACGCATAATCGCATAACTTTCGGCATAAAACTAAACTTTCAAGATAAGCATCTGATAATTGCTCGTTGCATTTAGAACGCTCGTATAAAATATCTTCGTCGGTAACGACTAGATTACATTCGGCGTCCTCGCCCTCACATATATAATCGGCACACACTTTTTGCACGTATCCGTATTTGTGTTCGGTAGTAAAAACTACGTCTGCTATTTTATACTTGGGCATACCCTTACCTTAATTAGTTGATATATCCAGAAAAAGATGATTTTAACTTTTTATAAAGCATTTTTGCCTTATTTTCGTTTTCGGCAGGAACAGAATAGTATATTTTTAATTTAGGTTCTGTGCCTGACGGGCGAACGCATAAGAATCCGCCACCTGCTAATTCATAGTAAACTGCGTTTACCTTTGCAGATTTAATTTCGGTGATATTGCCATCGGCATCCGTTCTTTTAAGTGAAGAATAATCTCTTGTTGCTTCTACTTTTATTCCACCGATTTCAGTTATCTTTTCGGTTTTTAATTTATCTACAACAGCGTTCATATCACGCATAGCATTAAGCCCTTCATAAAAAGTACTTTCACTTAAATCGTAAACGTAGCCGTATTTTGCATATATTTCTTGAAGTCTTTCAAAAATAGTTTTGCCAATTGAATTATAGTAGCAAACCATTTCGGCAAAGAGCATAGAAGCGACAACCGCATCTTTATCCCTTGCGTGCGTGCCACGTAAGTAGCCACAACTTTCTTCAAACCCGAATTGGAATTTACTAACACCCGTATCGTCTAAATCTTTAATCTTTTCACCGATAAACTTAAAACCAACAGGCACGTCGTAAAGGGTAACACCATAATCGTCAGCAATAAGTTTTGCTAAACTAGTTGTTACGAAACTCTTTACTACAAAACTGTTTTTATCGAGTTTTCCACTTTCTTTTAAGCGTAAAAGCACGTAATCTAATAAAAGCACACCCGATTGATTGCCTGATAACGCTACGAACTCACCTTGGTCGTTTCTAAGTGCAACGCCAAGTCTATCACAGTCTGGGTCAGTGCCAAATACTACGTTACAATCTTTTAGGTCAGCCATTTTGATTGCACGAGTAAGCGTTTCTTTGTATTCGGGATTAGGAACTTCTACAGTAGAAAATTCAGTATCGGGCTTTCTTTGTTCGGGAACTACGAAAGCGTTAATACCCATCTTTTTTAGCACGGTGGTTACGGGAACATATCCACTGCCGTGAACGGGTGTGTAAACTAATTTAACTAATTTACCTTCTTTTTTAACTTCCTTTGGTGAAAGAGAAAGTTTTAAAAGAGTTCTGTAATATTTTCTATCTATCTTTTTGCTTACGTAAGAAATTTTACGTGCGGTATTTTCATCAAATAATATGCTATCAGAAAGTGGGCTTTCAGTTTTAGATATGTAATCAACTACTTTAGCCGTTGCTTCAGGGCTCATTTGTGCCCCGTCTTCCCCATAAACTTTATAACCGTTGTATTCTTTGGGGTTATGGCTTGCAGTTATCATTACGCCCGCTATTGTTTTTAACTCTCTTACCGCATATGAAAGCATTGGCACAGGATGAACTTCAGGAAACAAATATGCTTTAATTCCATTAGAAGTTAATACTACCGCCGTTGAATAAGCAAATTCTTGCGAAAATCTTCTAGTATCGTAAGAAATTACTACCCCACGTTTTACGGCTTTTTTGCCAAGGCTTTTAATATATTCGGCTAAACCTTGCGTTGCTTGACGAACAGTATAAACGTTCATCATATTAGTGCCCATACCGATGAGCCCACGCATACCTGCCGTTCCAAATTCTAGGTTTTTACCAAACCTATATTCGATATTTTTTTTGTCGTCTTTTATACTTAAAAGTTCAGCTTTATCGCTTTCACTTAATACGCTACTTTCTATCCATTCATTGTATAATCGTTGGTGCATACCTATTCTCTCCCATCTTAACTCTTATATTATACATTATATTTTAAAATAAGAGAAACGTTTTAACAAATTTCTCGCATTATCTTTCAATTTTATTTAAATGATTGACCTTTTTTTGTAATTTTGATAAAATATTTTAGGTAATGAGGTTAAATTATGATAAAAGTTGTTGTTGATACTTTAGGTGGAGATAACGGTCCTGCTACTTGTATAGAGGGTGCTGTTAGGGCAATTAAGGAAATTTCTGACCTTGAAGTAATTTTAGTTGGCGATAAAAGCGTTATTGAAAGTAAGTTAACTGAACTTGGCGTTAGTGACGCTCGTATTTCTATCGAGCATGCACCCGATGAAATTTCTTGTAACGATAAACCCACTGAGGCTATTAGGGTTAAAAAGGAAAGTTCACTTTATAAATCGTTTGAAATTCTAAAAACCGTTGAAGATGCAAACGCAATGGTAAGCACGGGTTCTACCGGTGCAATACTAGCGGGTGCCGTTCTTAAAATCGGCAGACAAGCAGGTGTTAAACGCCCCGCGTTCTGCCCTATCCTACCTACCATTTCTGGTGGAATCGTGGGCATTTGCGATAGTGGTGCAAACGCTGAAAGTGATGAACAACAATTAACACAATTTGCCATTATGGGTAACCTTTATCTTAAAACCGCTTACGGTATTGAAAACCCAAGAGTTGCACTCTTAAACGTTGGTGTTGAAGAGGAAAAAGGCGATACTTTAAGAAAAACCGTTTATGCTAACCTTAAAAACGTTGAAGGGCTTAACTTTGTAGGCAATATGGAAGCAAGGGATTTACTTAAAGGTGTTTGCGATTTAGTAGTATGCGATGGTTTTTCAGGTAACGTATTATTAAAATCACACGAAGGCGCGTGTATGGAAGTAATGAAGATGTTAAAGAAAACACTTAAAAAAGGTTTCTTTAATAAAATCGGTGCACTTTTACTTAAAAAAGACCTTTACAAAATGAAAGACTTTATGGACTATAATAACTATGGTGGCGCAGTAGTTTTAGGCACTAAAAAAACCATTGTTAAAGGTCACGGTTCTAGCAAATCTAAATCAGTTTACGTGTGCATAAAGCAAGCGTATAATATGGAAAAGAACGGTTTACGTGCATCTATTGAAAACTCTATTACACAACTACAATAATCAACTTAAAATTTAAAAACAAAAACTCCCGAATACCTTTCGGGAGTTTGTTTTTATTATCTTTTATTCAGCGTCGTTAAAATACAAAATACCTAGCGTATTTGCACCACAGTGGCTAGCAATTGTGCCACCCGCACGCGTTTCTAAAATTTCCTTAAAACCTGCATTTTCACATGCTTTTTTTGCCTCTAGCACCATACCTTCCGTTGCGGTTGTATAGGTTATAAATACTCTGCTTAAATCGGGCGTATTAAACTCGTTAAGAACGTCTGCACAATAAGATGATACAACGTTTTCCATTCTGCCACGATACTTTTTATCGCTACCCATTTTACCATCTTTAACCACGATTCTGGGGCGAAGTTTTAAAAGATTTGCACCTAAAAGTTGTAAACTATTACATCTACCACCTTTATATAAATAATCTAAACGTTCAATTACGAAACTTACTTGTAATTTTTGTAATCTCTTTTCTAAAATTTCAGCAATTTCCTTTGCTTCTTTACCTTGGTCTGCAAGTTCCCTTGCGTTAATTGCTAATAAGCCTATACCCGTAGATAAAGATAAACTATCGATAACGAAAACGTTTTCTACGTTCTTGCTTGCCCTAATAGCATTATTGCAAGAAGAAGATAATCCACTTGATAAACAAACGTGAATTACTGCATCGTAATCTTTTCTTAAACCTTCAAAAAATTCTGTATATTCAAACTCATTAAGAGCGGTAGTTTTAGGTAAAACGTTAATTTTATCAACTATTTCAAACATTTGCTCGGCAGAATACTTTCCGTCACTAAACGTTTCATCACCTAACGTGATTTGATAAGGAATAACTTTAATATCGTATTTTTCAATTAATTCTTTTGATAAATCATTAGTAGATTCAACTGAAACTGCAATCTTCATTTTTTTCCTCCTACTTGCTAGTCGTTTTTACTTTATATAGTTTAACACATTTTAAGTTTTTCTTCAAGTCTTTTTTTGTTAAAAGTTGTAAAAGAAAAAGTGCGTTTTACTTGATTTATAATAGGTAAAAGTGTTATTATATTTATAATCAATTTATACTTTGGAGTTATTTATGGACAAAATAAATGGCGAAATTAAAAGAAACACCGTTGCTTTTAGTGAATTTAAAGAACACGACGGTGAAGTTATCTCTGTAGCGGGCTACGTTCACAGAATACGTGAAATGACCGGTTTTGCGTTTGTTATTTTACGTACTGAACGCGACCTTATTCAATGTGTTTACGCACCTGAATTTTCAGACTATAGATGGGATGAAAAACTTTGTGAAGAAGCGTGCGTTAAAGTTACTGGCAAGGTTGTTGGTAGCAAAGATAAAGCAGGCAACGATAGATATGAATTACAAATTCACGACATTAAAATTCTTGCTCTTCCTGCAGAAGGTCTTCCTATCGTTATCAATAAAAAACAATTAGATGGTATAGGCCTCAGCACTGTATTAGACCTTCGCCCTATCTCTATGCGTAATCCTAAAGAACGTGCTATCTTTAAAATTCAAGAAGGTATTGCTAAAGGCTTTAGAGATTACCTTATGCAAAATAGTTTTACTGAAATTCGTTCACCCAAAATCAACTTTGCAGGTGCTGAAGGCGGAACTAATATATTCAAGTTAGATTATTTCGGTAAAACCGTTTATCTTGCACAAAGCCCACAACTTTACAAGCAAGCATTAGTTGGCGTGTTCCAAAGAGTATTTGAAATCGCACCCGTATTCCGTGCAGAACATCACGATACTTCTCGCCACCTTAACGAATACACTTCTATGGACTTTGAAATGGGCTTTATCGACAGTTTCTATGACATTATGAATATGGAAACGGGTATGCTTAAATACGTTATGAACTTGCTTAAAACGGAATATAAGGAAGAATGCGAACTTTTACACGCAGACATTCCCGAAATCAATGAAATCCCCGTTATGAAGTTTATGGACGCTAAAAAACTTCTTATGGAAAAGTTTAATTATAAGCCTAGCGACATGAAGGACTTTGACCCTGCTGAAGAAGAACTTTTAGGTAAATACGCTAAAAAGGAATTAAATAGCGACTTTATCTTTATTACTCACTACCCCAGCAAAAAACGTCCTTTCTATACTATGGATGACCCTGAAGACCCTGAATACACCTTATCATTTGACCTTTTATTTAGAGGGCTTGAAATTACTTCTGGCGGTCAACGTATTCACGACTACAATGAACAAGTAGAAAAAATGAAGAAACTCGGTATGGACCCCGAACAATTTGATACCTATCTTATGCTTCATAAATACGGTGCACCCCCTCACGGCGGTTTAGGTTTAGGTTTAGAAAGAATTACCATGCACTTATTAGGATTTAAGAACGTAAGAGAAAGCACGATGTTCCCGAGAGATATTAACCGTGTAACTCCCTAAAATAACAAAAATAAAAAAGCCACCAACGTCGTTGGTGGTTTTCTTTTTATGGATTTTTATTTTTTGAGAATACACAGCCACAATAATTTTGTCTATATAACCCGTATTCTTTAGACATTTCAATGGATAATAAATATCCACCGCCTTTTTTAAAGTCAGATGCTAGATATTTAACCCCGTATTCCTTTTC
>JAZRHN010000107.1:0-7596 GCA_045644785.1 Christensenellaceae bacterium | reverse complement strand
AACGGGTTTAGAATAAGCAAAACCACTTATGGCGAATGTAAAGAAAAAACCATACTTTTAGCAAAAAAATTAAAATATTTACTTGTTGGCGTTAAACCTAACGAAATTGTTGGGCTTTATATGGATAACAGTCTTGATTGGATACAGGCGTTTTGGGCTATATTAATGTGCGGATATAATCCGTTACTTATGAATACAAGATTACCAAATGAACAGTTAGAAAAAGTTTTAGTAGATGCTAACGTAAAAGCCGTTATATCAGATGGTAAAGAGTTTAGCGTGCCTACCATTAACTACGCTGGGTTTAGTGAAGCAACGGAAGTTTTAGAGTTAGATAGTTGGGGAACGGAGATATACTTTATGTCTTCAGGGACGACCGAAAACGTTAAACTTTGTGCTTACACGCCTGAAAACTTTTACTTTCAAGTAGCAAACAGTTTAGATATAGTTAAAAAATGTCCGCAAATTAAAGGTAATTGTGAAGGCTATATAAAATTACTTGCTCTTTTGCCGTTATATCACGTTTTCGGATTTATTGCGGTATATATTTGGTTTGGGTTCTTTTCAAGGACGTTTGTTTTTTTACGTGACCTTAATCCGCAAACGTTATTAAACACCGTAAAAAAACATAAGGTAACGCACATTTTTGCCGTGCCTATGGTATGGGAAACCATTTATAAGCAAGCCTTAAAAACCATACGTGCTAGGGGCGATAAAACGTATAACAAGTTCTTAAAAGCACAGAGCATTATAAATAAAAAACAAAAAATAGGTAGCCTTTTAAGCAAGATGGCTTTTAAGGAAATACGTGAAAAGATTTTTGGCGATAGCATAAGATTTTTAATTTCAGGTGGTAGTGCAATTTCAACTGAAACGCTTGAGTTTTTAAACGCAATCGGGTATTTTGCCGTAAACGGATATGGTATGACGGAAATTGCGATTACTTCGGTTGAAATGTCTAAAAAACGCCAAGAACGTAATCTTTGTTCTATCGGTTTGCCGTTTGGCTCTGCCGAATACAAGATTTCTGAAACGGGCGAACTGTTAGTTAAAAGCAAGGCTAGGGCTGCTAAAATAATCGTTAATAATAGTGTTGAAGTAACCAATCCTGACGAGTGGTTTAATACTTGTGATATGGCTTATATTAAGGATGGAAGATATTATTTAACAGGAAGAAAAGACGATTTAATTATTTCTAGCAGTGGCGAAAATATTAATCCACAAATGGTGGAAGATGCTATTAAGATAGATGAAATTTCCGCTAAATGTTTAGTTAAATCTGATAGTGGTGCGGTTTTAGTGTTAGAGTTAAGTGGCTGGCTACCTTTTAACAAACTTAAAGCGGTAGAAGAAAAAGTTTACGAATGCTTAAAACACGCTGGTTTTATTAGTGAAGTTAAAAAGGTATTCTTTACAAGGACTAAACTAATTGACAAAAACGAGTTTAAGGTAAGCAGAACTAAAATTGCTAAAAAGTTAGCGTTAAATAAGTTAGAACCTTTAGAAATTAGCAAAAAAACTGCTGAAACTGAAAACACTGAACTAGAGAACGAACTTATTAGTATTTTTAAGGAAGTTTTAGGTGAAGACGTTGTCGTTAATACTGAAGACGATTTCTTTACGGTGTTAAATGGTAGTAGTTTAGATTATTTTGAACTTGTTTCTATAATTAAAGATAGATTTAGTTTAAAACAAAACGCGTTCGAAGGCAAGGGGCTTTCTACGGTTAAGCAGTTTGCAAACGAAATTATGGAAGAACTTAAATAAAAGTATGAAAAACAAAAGAAAAATTCCTAACAAAGTTAAATATAATTTTCTTTACGATTTTTTAAAGGTGACGGGTATTATTCCCGCACTAATTTGGGTTAGACCAAAACTGATTAGGTTAGGTAAAAATTCTAAAAAACTTAAAGGTGGGGTGCTTATTGCATCTAATCACGTAACCTTTATCGACCCTATTATTTTGCATTGTGCTTTCGTTAAAAGAAGACTTTACAGTATAGCCACAAAGGAAGTGTGTGGTAATAAAATTCGTGAATTTTTATTCAAAACGGGTAACTGCATTATCATAGATAGGGAAAAGTTTTCTATGGCAAGTTTACATAAGATTGTGGACGTGTTAAAGCAAGAAAAAGCCGTAGTTATTTTCCCCGAAAGTTCGGTAAATCATGGGGAAGAAGTTCAAAAATATAAAAGTGGATTTGTATTGATGGCACTTTTAAGTAAAAAGCCCATACTTCCCGTTTGCATTATTAAAAGAGAACGTTGGTATCAAAGAATAAAAATCGTAATAGGCGAACCGATAGACGTTTCAAAATTGTGTAGCCCTATTCCGACTATGGAAGAAATGAATAACGTTAGTAAAATTTTACAAGAAAAAGAGCAAGAAATGTTGACTAGTTATAGAGATAAGAAAAAGGGGAAAACAAATGAATAAACAATCAGCATTTAGAAAATACACCACGGAAGAAACGTGGAATAAAATCGTAGATTATCCTAGCGTAACGCGTATGTGGCGCGAGTGCGTAAAAAATTACGGAGAAAATACAGCGATTATAGACGTAGTTCCTTATACTTTTAACGCTATTGATGATGAAGTAAAAAAGGTTAGGGCATATTTATCCTTAAACGGCGTAAAGGAAGGGGATAGGGTTGGTATTTTAATGCCCAATTCCGTTGAGTTTGCCATTTCTTTTTTAGCCATTACCACCCTTGGTGCGGTAGCCGTGTTATTGCCACCGCATTTAGATGAAACGGCAGTTTTTGGCTGTTCGTTTAAGTATGGCTTAAAAGCACTTATATATCATTCTACGATAAGCCAAAAAATCGAAATACTCCGCCAAAAAAATCCTGCTGTTTTACTTATGGATGAAACGGCTAAAAGTGATGAATTAGTAGAAGATAACGACGTGTTAGGTAAAGCGCCTTGTGCGGTTATTTTTACGGGTGGAACTACCGGTAAAAATAAAGGTGCATTACTTTCTAACCAAGCGCTTATGCGTGGCGTTAAAAACGGTTGTTACGGCACGAAAGACGTGTTTGGCTTAAGATATTTACTAGTTTTACCATTAACTCACGTGTTCGGGTTAATAAGAAACTTAATGACTAGCCTTTACACGGGTAGCACGCTATTTATCTGTAAAAATAATAAAGATATGTTCCGTGATATTGCTACGTTTAAGCCTAACATAATGGTATTAGTTCCCGCACTTGCCGAAATGGCGTTAAATCTTTCAAAGCAATTTGGTAGAAATATGCTTGGCGAAGACTTAAAGACTATAATTTGTGGTGCTGCAACCGTTAACCCGTATCTTGTAAAAGAATACGAAAAGTTTGGCGTAACCTTGCTTGCAGGCTATGGCTTAACTGAAAGTGCAAACCTTGTTAGCGGTAACCCCGAAAGCCTTAAAAAGCCCGAATCAGTAGGATATATTTACGATGGTATAGACTATAAAATAGTGGACGGCGAGTTATGGCTTAAAGGTATAAATATGATGGATGGCTACGTTGGAGAGCCCGAAGAAAACGCGCTTGCTTATAATGGCGGGTGGTTTAAAACGGGCGATTTAGTTCGTATGGACGAAGATAACATGCTTTATATCGTTGGCAGAATAAAGGAAGTTATTGTTCTTGCTTCTGGCGAAAAGGTTTCTCCTGCAGAAGTTGAGTGCAAGTTTAACGAGTTAGACGTTGTTCAAGATAGTTTAATCTATTTAGATGATGATAACGTGCTTACGCTAGAAGTGTTGCCAAGAGCGGTTGTTTTAGGCAAAGTAGAAGCCGAAGATAAAGAACAATACTTAAAAGAACAAATTTTGGCTGTTAATGCAAAATTGCCGTCTTTTATGAGAATTAGTAAAATAATCGTAAGAAAAGAAGACTTTGTGCGTTCGCCAAGTATGAAAATAGTGAGAAAAAAACAATGAAAAGAGAAGATATAAAACAAAAATTAGACGATATTTTTAAGTTAACGTTAGTTGGCGAAAAAAAAGGGCAAGAAATTTCTGAAGATGCTAACCTAACTACCGATTTAGGTATTAATTCAGTTGGTATGTTATATATGGTAATCGCTATTGAAGAATATTTTAATCTTCGTTTTGACGACGTTGCGTTTGGCGATTTTGCTACCGTAAAAGACGTTATAGATTATATCGAAAAAAAGGTTAACTAATGAAGTGGGATTTAAAAGAACCACGATTAGGTGATGCTGTTCGCGTAAAACTTGGTGGGATTTACCATTACGGAATACTAGTTGGCGAAGATGAGATAGTTCAGTTTGGGCTTCCACCTAACACAAGGCAAGAACTTAACGCTCAAGATATAAAAGTGTGTTCATCAAACGTGCAAACCTTTTTGCAAGGTGGCTTTTTAGAAAGGGGAATACCCGAAAAAAAGGATGGCAAAAAGCGTAAGCCTAATGAAGTAGTAGAATACGCAATAAGTCAAGCAGGTCGTGGTGGATATCATATTTTAAGAAATAATTGCGAGCATTTTGTATACGAGTGTGTGTTCGGGCAAAAAAAGAGCGAGCAAACGGATACTGTAAGAGATTTTTTTGCAAATCTTCCTATAGCCGACGTTTATACAGCAATTATCCCTGAAAGTGTAGAGTATTTAGAAGTTTATCCTAGTTTAAGGCAAGAAGAAATTTCTTCTATAACAAACGAAAAAGTAAAAAAGGAAAAATACTGTGCGTGGAAACTTTTAGAATACGCACTAATGCGTACTTTTGGATATAAATTATCTGATTTAGAGTTTACAAAAACTGAAGACGGGAAGTGGTTATCTAATAAGTGTTATTTTTCCATTTCACATAGTAATAATTTAGTTGCGGTAGCAGTATCTAAAAAGCCTATCGGTGTAGATTGTGAAATTATCCGTGAGCCTAAAACGGGTGCTATTGAAAGGGTGTTAAGTAGGGCTGAAAAAAAGGCGTTAAAGTCGATAGAGCCGACGAAAAAAACCGAGTATCTTTTGTCAGTTTGGTCTAAAAAAGAAAGCGCGTTTAAGCGTATGGTAAAGGGTAAATTCTTGCCATCTAAAATTAATACTTTTAAGTATGATTTTGCACAAAAAACGGTGGAAGTAAATGGCGATTTGTATACGCTTAATATCTGTTCTGAATTTAATAAAAATATTAGATATTTTGAACGAATAGATTTTTAATAATCAAGTGTAAAAAACTAATAAAAATGCAATAAATAAGGGTATGAAATTTATCATATCCTTATTATTTTTTTGTTGTTTAATTACTCTATTTTTCTACGGTGTTATGGGTATAGTTTTTAGTATAGTTTACGCACTTACTTTTCGCCCCGTAAAACGCCCCGACTATTCGCTTTTAGCAGGTGAATATTCGCTAGATAAATTAAAAGAGCCTCTCGTTCGAAAAGAGTTCTATTATAGTGCAGGGCAGTCCGTTTTAAAAGGTTATTTTTATGCTAACGATAAAAGTAAAAAATTAATAGTTATCTGTCACGGATTTCGTTCTGGTGCAGATGATTTTTTGCCACTTATTAAGGACTTAAATAAGTTAGATTTTAACGTGTTTTCTTTTGACGTGACGGCAACGTATGATTCCAAAGGAAAATCACTTATAGGAATGTGCCAATGGCTTGTCGATTTAGATAACACGTTAAAATACCTAAAAAACTCTAAACAATTTAGCCACTTTAAGTTGTATTTAATAGGGCACAGTTTAGGTGGATACGCCGTGCTTTCGGTATTAAATCTACACAAGGATATATGTGGTTGCGTTGCAATAGCACCCGTAAATAACGCATATACTTTAATGGTGGAAACGGCAAAAGCCAAAGTGGGGAATTACGTAAATATTAGTAAGCCTTTTTTTGATATTGTTCAAAAAGTAAAGTTTGGTAAATACGTTAACTACAATGCCATAAACGGCATAAATTCGGTGGAAACTCCCGTTTTGGTGGTGCAAGGGGATAACGATAAAGTGATATCTATAGGCAAGGTATCCGTACTTTCGCATAAAAATGAAATAGTTAACCCTAACGTGCGCTTTATTAAAACGGAAGGGCTAAACGGCGGGCATTCTAGCGTGTGGCATTCTAAAAGGGCGGTAGAATATAAAAAGAAAGTGGATAAAGGGTATAAGTTTTATAAAAAAGCCCTAAAAAATAGAGATTATAAGTATAAAAAACAATATTTTAGCGGAGTAAACAACTACCTTTATAGTCAGCCTAATCAGCGATTAATTCAGCAAATAAAGCAAACTTTTTCGTAAAAGGTGGGCATAATGAAAATCGTGAAAAAACTATTTACACGAGTGGTAATTTATGGTAAAATATATAATATATTTTACACATAGGAGAAGGGTATGGAAAAATATATCATTTTGCCAGACGTTACGTGTGATTTAAGTAAAGAAGTAAGAGATTTTTTTGGACTTACCGATTACGTTAAAGGGTACGTTCATATAGGGGATGAAAGTATTCAAACAGATTTAGATTGGAAAAGTTTAACGAGAGAAAAGTTTTACAAAACTTTAATGAATAAAAAGATAAGCGTATCTAGTTCGGCTTCTAGTCCTGAAGAATACTATCAAATTTTCAAAAAATACGTAGAAGATGGATATGCTGTTATAAGTATGTCATTATCATCTAAAATAAGTGCAACTTACGGCATAACCGTAACTGCAAAGGATAGATTATTAAACGAAAATCCTAACGCTAAAGTTTACTGTGTAGATACTTTAAGAATGTCTGGCTCGTTCGGGCTTTTAGTAATGCTTGCATTAGGTCTTCAAAAGGAAGGCAAAAGTTATCAAGAAGTTATCGATTGGTTAGAAAACAACAAAACCCGCGTTCATCAAATGGGACCTATTGACGACTTAACGTTTATTGCCCGTCGTGGTAAAATTTCAAACGGTAAGGCGATAATGGCAAACTTAGTAGGTATTAAACCTATGGGCGATTCTAATGCAGATGGTTACGTAACCGTTTTAGCAAAGGCAAAGGGTATTAAAAAGGCGTTTAAGGCAACGGCGTTATACGTTAAAGAATTAGCAGAAGATATCGAAAATCAATATCTTTTAATCGCGCATAGTGATAGAGAAGAGTTAGCGCAAGAATTAAAAGAAGAAATAGAAAAAGTAGTTAAATGTAAAAAGATATTTATCACCGACGTATTCGGTTCTTGTGGAACTAATATCGGCCCAGGTATGATAGGGGTTAACTTTTTAGGTAAAGCGGTGTCGGAAGATGCTAGTTATGAAAAACAGGCGTTATTAAACGCATTAAGTCAATGTTAATTAAGGAAAAAACAGATGATAAAAACTATTGATTCTTTAACGTTTTACGAAATACTAAATAGCGGTATTTGTAACGTAAAGAAAAACAAGAATAAACTAAACGACTTAAACGTGTTCCCCGTTCCCGATGGAGATACGGGCACGAATATGTTTATGACGCTTAAATATGGTTTAGATAATTGCAAAAAAGAGCAAGCAAGTTTAGGCGACGTTGCTGGTCAGTTTGCGCAATCTGCAGTATTCGGTGCTAGGGGCAATTCGGGCGTTATTCTTTCACAATTTTTTAAAGGTATTGCCGACGGGCTTAAAGATTGCCAAGT
>JAZRHN010000106.1:0-5740 GCA_045644785.1 Christensenellaceae bacterium | reverse complement strand
TTTCTATCGACCTTGGTTTTTCATTAAACGGATTCATACTCTATTCTCCTTTTTTTAATTCCTTTTTTAGCGTATGCAATTTCGCCAAAAAAGGTTATAGTGTAATTATTGCCGTTTATAAAATTTATAATCGAAAAAAATAAAACCCCGAAAACTTTCGGGGTTAATTATTATTTTGTTTTTAAGGGTTTAGTGTTTCTTTCCCAGAATACACCGCCAACGTAACCTTGTATGGTTTTATCGCTTTCGGCTTTATCTAGGCGGTATTCCGTCCACGCGCAATACTGCTCGTTTTTCTCTATACCAACGAAGTGCCTGTTAAGTTTTTTTGCGGTAACAAGCGTTGAGCCAGAGCCTGCAAACGGGTCTAACACCATATCGCCTTCATTAGAACTTGCAAGTATGATTTTAGCAAGTAATTTTTCGGGTTTTTGCGTGGGGTGTGCGGTGTTTTCGGGCATAGACCAATAGGGAATAGAAATATCATCCCAAAAGTTTGATGGATAGGTATCTCTATACTTTCCATTTTCAGTATCTACCCAATCTTTCGGCATACCGTTTTCGGTGTAAGGTGCGTTTACCTTACGGCGAAGTTTAACGGCGTTTACGTTAAAGGTAAACTCGCTTGACTTGGTGCAGAAGAAAATATCTTCCATACCGTTTTTCCAGTTTTCCTTTGCACCCCTACCCTTTTCACGTTGCCAAGTAATGCGATTTTTAATATCTAAATACTTTTGAAGAACGGGCGCAATAACGATTGCCGATTTCCAATCACAACAAACGTAAACGCTTGCATTTTCCTTAAGTTTAGGAAGCACGGCTTTAAGCCATTTTTCGGTATAATCGGCATAGTCTTCTTGGCTCATTTTACTGAACTTGTTTTTGCCGAACTGCTTATCTAAGTTATACGGCGGATCAACTATCAATAAATCCACAAAATTATCAGGTAAATATTGTAAAGCACTAAAAGTATCGCCAATAATAGTTTTATCGGTGATATCTTCTACACTTGCCGTGCTTTTTAACTTAATGCAACGTGCTAAGTGTTCTTTTAATTCTTTAGTTGAATAATCTATGGTTTTATTTCTTTGGGCTTTCATACTTACCTTGTGCAAATTAAATTTATAACGCTATCTGCTATCCTTTCGTAAAGCGCGGGAGAACGTGCTAAAATATCATCTAAATCGGTAGGCTTATCTATTATTGAAAATACTGCCGTAAGCCCCGCATTAAATAACGGGGTTAAATCGCCTTTAATAGTGCCAACGATTGCAATAACGGGAACGTTTGCCTTTTTAGCACGTGAAATAACGCCTGAAACCACCTTGCCGTCTATAGACTGCTCGTCTATTCTGCCTTCGCCTGTAATAACGTAGTCGGCATCTTGCAACTCTTCGTTAAAATCTACTATATTTAAAATTTCATCTACGCCAGACTTAATTTCAGCATTTAATACTGAACAAAGTGATGCACCCATACCACCTGCTGCACCACCGCCTACAATACCAGCAATATCCTTTTTGGTATAGCCTGCTAAAACGGCTTGCCAAGAAAGCATACCACTTTCTAAAAATTCTATCATTTCGGGGGTTGCGCCCTTTTGTTTAGCAAACACCCTAGTTGCTCCCTTTTCGCCCGTTAAGGGGTTAGTAACGTCACTTAAAATAACAAATTTAACGCCAGAAATATCAATAGCGTTAGTATCGTCTATGCTAACTATTTCTCCAAGTTCAGCACCTACGCCTTTTGCAATAGTGCCGTCCTTTTTAATCATTTTATAGCCGAGTGCGGTTAAAGTTCCAAGTCCGCCGTCATTAGTAGCACTACCGCCAAGCGTTATGTAAATGGTCTTTTTGCCCGCTAAAACGGCGTGTTTAATGAGTTCGCCCGTGCCAAAAGTTGTAGTGTTAAGGGGGTTGCGCTTTTCTACGGGTATCATAGTAAGCCCTGAACTTTCACACATAGAAATAACCGCATTATCGCCAAAAACGCCATAACGCGAATTTGCCTTATTAAATAAGGGGTCACATACTTCTACGGGGATAATTTCACCGTTTTTGCCCGTAATTATTGCATCTAACGTGCCATCTCCGCCGTCTGCTATTAAAAGGGGAACTACAGTTGCGCTAGGCATTTTGCTTTTTATTACTTTTTCTAAAATTTCGTTCATTTGGGTATTGGTTAAACTACCCTTAAACGAATCTATTGCAAGAACAAACTTCATATTTTATAACTCCGAAAAATCATTTATAAAGGCGTGGCAAATTTGGTCAAACAACTCTCTATCTTTTTCACTTGTTTTATCGTAAACACCAATAGTGTAAACGCCTGCTGTTTTTGCAGCCTTATCAGCATTAACGTTATCATCTAAAAAGGCGATCTCTTCTACGTTAGCACCAATTTTTTGTGCTACCATACGATATATCTCTGGGTCGCTTTTGTTAGTCGGAAAATCATCGCCAGACCAAACGTTATCAAACAAATCGTATATGCCGTTTCTTTTTAAGCACTCGTCTAGCCAAATGTGTGGGCTTGCCGTTAAAACGTGTAAACGCTTGCCACTATTTTTAAGTTCAATAAGTTTTTCTTTTACAAATGGTTTTAAGTTAATTTGTTTATGATATTTAGGCATTAAAATGTTGTTGACTTCTATCTTAAATTCATCAGAAGTTAGCGGAAGCCCTAATCCTATCATATACTCACAAGTCTTAACCGTTCCTAGTGGTGTGATTATGCTGATTATATCTTTAGGATATTTAATACCATATTTATCCAAAAGTTCTAGCATTGCACCTGCCCAGTGCCCCATAGAATCAACTAACGTTCCGTCAAAATCGAATAAATAGTGTTTTACATCAATATCTTTAGCCGTCATCTTTTTGCTCCAATTTATTTTCCATTATAGTATATCAAATACCAACATAGTTGTCAAAATAAAATTAAAAAACGGGTAGTAAAACTACCCGTTTTATTTATTTTTTGTTATGCTTTAGGTATATCGTTTAATCCAACTACCGCAACCATACCGTTAAAGAGATAGATATAAAGGTAATCTTCTGACTGCTTAAACAAGTTGGCATCAGGTGCTTGTAGCCAACCTGCTTGACCAGGCATACATAAAGTATTATTTTCGCCCTTATTGCAAGTACCTATTATCATACCTTGTTGTCCGCTTGCCATAAGTCCAGAAAGCATATATTGAAGCGTAGGATCTTCAAACGACATTGAAGTATGTCCGCCATAGTTAAACGAACCCTGAATAACGCTAGTGGTTAAACCTTCTGCACTACCAGACTTGAATACGGCAACTAAATTAATTTTAGTTCCCTCTTTTAGCACCGTTTTATTATAAGGATTAAATAATGGGTCTAATGCTTTAAGGTTACCGATTATTGCCGAACTACCCGTGTAGGTATTAAACCAGCCTTCTTCACCTGTTACGAAAGACTCAATAACAGACTTCGGCTCATCTTCTTCTTTTAAGGTATCAACGTAGATGTTTGACGGGAAACCGCCGTTGGGGTCTTCACCCGGTTCATTATCTACGTGGTCGGCAATAATTACAGGACCACCAGCACCAGATATCGTGCAAGAGTCAATATAAACTGCCTTACAACCCCAAGCGTATAATAAAGTTTGGAAAGCATCCGTTATACTACAATTTTTAAGTTTAAATTCGTAGTTTTGGTAATTGCTATCACGAGAACCTTCTAACATATAGGCAATATACGTGCTTTTTACAATATTGTTGGTTAAATTTACTTTAGCACAACCTAATTTAAATCCGATTACGCCACCAGAAAGCGTTGTGTTGGCACTCTTTTTAGCGTTACCGAAGAATTGTAATTCGCTAATGTTAACAACAGGAACGTTAGGATTATCTTCTCTTGTTTTAGAACCGTCGTTTCCTTGTCCAATATAGAACATCGCCGTGTGAACGGTAATTGCCGTTTCCTTAGTATCTCTAGGAAGTGCTACGCCACCGACTTCTTGTCTATAAATTAAAGGCATTTCTGAAACGTCAACTTGGAAACAGTTACCGGTAAAATCAAAGGTTTGTTTATCTTCCACTTTTCTAAAATATACAAAACCTATAGTTGGATCACTTCTATGGTCTTTTAAAGAGCCTACTATTGGGTCGCCCCATAAAACGTCCTTATCATTAGCATTTACTTCGCTTTCTTTATAGAAGTGAACGTCTGGCACGTGTTCGGGTTTAACGGTGATATTGTTATGAAGAATTACCCTATCGGTATTTACATTAGTTAAACCGTGAGCAGACTTAATATCATCCCACTTACCACTAGCGTTAAGATTATCTACAACGGAAAGTTCATAAGCGTTATATACGTTGTAGCCTTTAACAACTTCAAAACAGAAAGAACTATCTCTATCAGGATCGGTGTCGCCTTCAACTGAAGCGGTAATTTCAAATAATTTACCAATTGCGTCGTCCTTAAATTTAATAGTATGTTTTGCCTTATCAATTTCAACGTATTTATCGTAATCGGTAAGTTCTACGTAATTTTCGCCGTCTAACATCTTTACAACCACGTTCATATTAAAGGTTGAAAGCATACCGATTGAGTTATCTTTCTTGTATTGAACTGATACTTGGATATCATACTTAAACGGATTTTCCGTTCCTACTTTATAGGTAGTATCAATATCGCCAATGCTTGCTTTAGCCGTATTATAAGTTGCCACAAAAGTGGGGTCGTTTACGCCTAAAACGGTGTAATCGTTCACAACTTTTACCGTTGTAGAATACTTTTTGCCGTTATATGAAACGTCTAACAATACGTCGTCTCCTGCAATCGTTGTATCAATTTCTACCGTAAAGCCTGCCTTAACGTAATCTTCTTCAGTCACTTCTCTACCCGATTCAAAAGTAGGAATTAAAGTGACGTATCCTTTAATAGTTTCTGCGTTATCGCCAAGGTAAATGGTTTTGCTGTCATCAACTACAACTTGGTAGGTTTTAACAACGTCTAAAACTCTTACTAAAAGGGTTGCAACCATTCCCTTATATTCTACCTTAAAGGTTTGAGTTTCACATAACTTTCTATTAATGGTAGCGGTAATATAATTTACGGGTAAATCTACCTTAACGGTTGCACCTGAAGTATAAACTTCTCTTAAAACTAAACCACTAACGTCATAATCTTCCGTTTGACTGCAATCTACTTTTTCGCTTACACCTGAAATTGCAATACTCTCTAATTCTTCGTAAACTTCAATGCTAATGCTTGCTACGTTTACGTCTGCATCGTAATAATTTTCGGTGTTAACTGCAAAGGTTAAATTAACGTTTGCTTTATGGTTAACTAAACTAATAGGTCTAGTTGTGTTTGCATTATAAATTAAATCAAGTTCGCTTGCTGAAATAACAACGGGGTCGCCATAAGCAAAGTTTAGATAAAATTCTATACCTGAAACGTCAATATCTTCTATTTCTGAACCATATTTTACTGAAAGGTTAGGATTGGTTTTTACCGTTACAGAAACCAAATCTCTTAAAACAGTAACTTCTTTTTCAGCCGTTTTACCTTCACAGGTTATAACTAATTTTTGTTTACCTAAAACTGTGCCGTTAAACGTAGCGGTCATCTTTTCAGCATCGTAATTAACGATAAGTGAAACGCCGTTTGAATAGGTAATTTCTACTTTTACGTTAGATAAGTCAAGCGTATTTTCGCCTTGCGCTACCGTATTAGGAACGCCTGAAGCGATTGCAACT
>JAZRHN010000105.1:0-7942 GCA_045644785.1 Christensenellaceae bacterium | reverse complement strand
GGAAGCAATGATGCTTGACGGAAAGAGTTTACAAGCAGGCACTTCTCACTACTTAGGTCAGAATTTCTCTAAAGCGTTCGACATAAAATATTTAGATAAGGACAGCGCTCTTAAATATGCTTATACCACCAGTTGGGGTGTTTCTACTAGACTTATCGGTGCTGTTATTATGGCACACGGCGATAAGAGAGGTTTAATCCTTCCCCCGAAGGTTGCTCCTATCCAAGTAATTATCGTTCCCGTTGCAGCACATAAGGGTGGCGTAAACGAAAAGGTTCTTGAAATTGAAAGTACCTTAAAAGCAATGGGTATTAGGGCAAAAGCCGACATGCGTGATGCAAGTCCCGGTTGGAAGTTCAATGAATGGGAAATGAAAGGCGTTCCTATCAGAATTGAAGTTGGCCCACGTGATATTGAAAATAACCAAGCAGTATTAGTAAGACGTGATAAGTTAGAAAAAGAATTCGTTTCTTTAAGCGACTTACCTCAAATTATTAACGGATTACTTCCCACTATCCAAAAAGATATGCTTGAAGCTTCTAGAGCAAGAAGAGATGCAAGAATTGTGGAAGCAGATAGTATAGATGGTATTTTAAAGGGCGTTGATGGGCATAATTTCGTTAAAGCAGGCTGGTGTGGCTGTAGAGAATGTGAAGATAAAATAAAAGAAATGACGGGTGCAACGTCAAGAGTTATCGTTGACGGTGAAAGTGCAGAAGTTTGTGCCGTTTGCGGTAAACCCGCTAAATACAAGGTTGTGTTTGCCCGTGCATATTAATAAAGGTGAAAGATGATATTAGCTTTAGAAGGGATGGTAAACCCCGTAGAAATTCCAAGAGCGTTAGTTTATTTTTACGTATTATCAATACTATTAGTAACTGTTGCTCTCTACGTTCTTCGTGCAATCGGTTTAAGAACTATTGCTAAAAGAAATGGAGTAAAAGGCGGAATTTGGACTGTTTGGGTGCCGTTTTTATGGATTTATATAGCGTGCAGAATAGTTGGCGATATGCGTTTATTTGGTATATCGTTTAAAACTCTTGCAATAGTAGGATTATGTCTATTCTCTGCTTTCGGTATTGCATACGTTATTTATAACGCAATATACTACGCTCCGCTTGTTATCTACTATTTACAAGGTGGAGAAGTGGTTATTTCAAGCACTTCTTTAACGACGGAATTCGTTAAGTATTTCTCTCCATATAACGACATTTACGTTAGGGTAAACCCCGAATTAGTATCAACGTTAACTACAGGTGAACGTTATTTCTTCCCGTATGCTAATAGATATTTATTTACTAGAATATACAACGTATGTGTAAACGTGGTTAACTACACTCAGATATTTAAGATTCTTGCTATGTGCTTCGTGTATAGTGCAATATTTAGAAAGTATTGGGTAGAACACGTGATATTAGGAACACTTTTATCAATCTTTATCGACCCGATGTTCAGTATCTTTATATTCATAATTAGAAAGAACCCACCTGCAAGACTTGTTAGGGTAGTTCGTATAGACCCAGACTTTAATAACTTTAACAATAATACTGAAGACCCCTTTAAGGAATTCAGTAAAGAAAAACCAAAAAATAATCAAGACCCCGGCGACCCGTTTGCCGATTTCTGGGATAAAAAAGATTAATATGAAAAACGATAATATTGCGGCAATATCCACGGCGCTTGGCGCTGCAGGTGTTGCCGTTATACGAATTAGCGGAGATACCGCGCTTTCCGTTGCTGAAAAGATGTTTAAGCCAAACGGAAAGTTAAAAGTGCAAGATTTTGAGCACGCAAAAATGTACGTCGGCGAAATAATTGCCGACGGCTTTTCCGATTATGGAATGTGCGTGTATTTTAAAGCACCCAACAGTTTTACAGGCGAAAACACTATAGAATTTCACACCCATGGTGGCACGGCAATTACTCGCGGAATACTTCAAAAGGTGTTAAATTCAGGTGCAAGACTTGCAAACAACGGCGAATTTACCAAGCGTGCTTTTATTAACGGAAAACTCTCACTTGCATCTGCCGAAGGGCTTATCGATATGATAAATAGCGAGTGGATAGGCGGTGTAAAAGCAGGCTATTCGTTATACCGTGAAAAACTTTCTAAAAAGGTAGAAATTCTTCAAGATAAATTATTAGACGCTCTTTCAGAAATTGATGCGGATATGGATTTCCCTGAAGAAGATTTACAAACAGAGTCAGCATATAAAGCAGAAAGTGCGTTAAAGGAAGTTTTAGCCCAAATAAACGTGCTTTTATCTACGTTTAACACAGGCAGAGTGGTAAAAAACGGCGTAAAAGTAGGTATTGTAGGCAAGCCTAATACAGGTAAAAGTTCGTTGCTTAACGCACTCCTTAACTATGATAAAGCAATCGTTTCATCTATCGCAGGCACAACCCGTGATATTGTAGAAGGTAGCATAGATTATAAGGGTGTAAGATTTAATTTCTTCGATACGGCAGGTATAAGAAACGCCGATGACGAAATAGAAGAAATTGGCGTAAGCCTTTCAAAGAAAACGGTTATGGGTAGTGACGTAATTTTATTCGTAAAAGCACTAGACAACGTAACCGAAGAAGATAAAGAAATTTTTGAACTTGTAAAAGATAAGAATTTAATTGTAATCGCAAATAAAGCAGATTTACATAACGATAGAACGGAAAATGCCGATTTATACATTTCAGCCCTTAATGGCGACGGAATAGAAGAAGTAAAAGAAGCGCTTTATAAAAAGGTGTTTGGCGATAGTATAGACCTTAACGGCGAAATGCTTGTAGAAGAAAGACATTATGAAGCATTGTTGTCGGCAAAAGAAAAGTTGCAGTCAGCGCTTAACGCATTAAATACCGTTTCACTTGATATTTTGGCTATAGACGTTAAGGACGGTTGGTCAAGTTTAGGCGAAATTACTGGAAAAACTGCCACAGAAGAAATTATAGATAATATCTTTTCAAAATTCTGTGTAGGCAAATAAGGCTAAAAGGAGAAGTAAAATGGCAGAGTGGTTAAATACGTTTTTTTATTCTTTTGATAACGTAATTATCAATGGAATTGCATCATGTGCAAATGATTTTTTCACGTCTATTTTTGTTGCTCTTTCCGTGCTTTTTGATAAGGGTATATTAATTATTTTTACTGCACTAGTTTTAGCACTTTTCAAAAAAACAAGAAAACTTGGTGGTGCAATAATATTAGCCGTGCTAGTCGGTGCAATCTTTACTAACGTAGCGTTAAAGAACGTAGTAATGAGAGAAAGACCTTATACAATCCCAGAATATCGCGATTTATGGCAACTAGTTGGTAGCCAAAACGAAGGGGAATTTTCTTTCCCGTCAGGGCACGCAACGTCAGTTATGGCGGCTTCAACGGCATTGTTTATCGTATGCAATAAAAAATGGTCTTTCGTAGGATTTATCTTTACCATTATAATGGCGATTGATAGGATATATTTAGTAGTTCATTATCCTACCGACGTTATAGCGGGCATCATTGTCGGTGGTATTGCAGGTTTAATTGCTTGTTGGCTAATAAACGTTATATATAAGTGGGCTGAAAACTCTAAAAGCAAATTCTTAACTTGGTGTTTAAGTTTTGACGTACTTAATTTATTTAAGAAGGGAGAAGAAAATAAATGAGAAAATTTTTTGGCGAATTTAAAAAGTTTATATCTCGTGGTAACGTAGTTGACCTAGCAGTCGGCGTTATTATCGGTAGTGCGTTTACCGCAATCGTAAACGGATTATCTAACTTTGTGTTAAAACCTATTATTAATTGGCTTCTCGCGTTAATTTTAGGCAAAGGTTCTTTAAATGAACTTTACACTTTTTTAGGCACGCCAACTTATCTTGAAGACGGTGTTACGGTTGATTTGGCAAATTCTTTCTATATCGATTGGGGCTCATTAATCAATGCAATTATTAATTTCTTATTAATTGCTATCGTGCTTTTCGTTATCGTTAAGGTTATTAACAAAATGAAAGAAAATAACGAAAGAATGAGAAGTGAACTTTCTAAATTACATTTAGATAAGGATGAAAGAAAAGAACTTAAAGAAGCAGGCGTAAATATCAAAGATAAAAAGGCGGTTGCAGTGTATTTCGCTGAAAAGGAAGCAAAAGAAAAAGCCGAAGCAGAAGAAAAGGCAAGGCTTGAAAAAGAAGCAAACCCCACCGAATTAGAAGTACTAAAACAAATAAAAGCACTTTTAGAAAACAAACAATAAAACAAAAACCCCACCGAGTTGGTGGGGTTTATATTTTTAAATTTTATAGAATTGCGATTGAGATTGCACAGAAGATTAAGAGTGAAAGTGCATCTACAATGGTAGTCATTAACGGGCTTGCAACTACTGCTGGGTCTAATCTAATCTTTTTAGCAAATAGGGGAAGGATACAACCAACCAACTTTGCCATAACGATACTTATTAAACATACGCTTGAAATAACTATTGCTTGTGATAATAAAATTTCGTTATATAGTCTATCGATTAGCATAATCTTGCCGAAACAAACGATAGCAATGGTAATACCTAACACTAGCGAAACGGCAAGTTCTTTTAGGATAACCTTAAATATATCCCTAAAATCAACGTCGCCAACGGCAATAGCACGTATAATGGTAACTGAAGTTTGCCCGCCCGCATTACCCGCCGTTCCCATAAGCATAGGTACGAACGCGTATAAAATAGGCTCTAGTCGAGATTCGTAACCGGCTAAAATCATACTAGTAAAAGTAGAAGTCACTAAAAGTAGAATTAGCCAAGGCATTCTTGCCATCCAAATACTGAAAATCGATTGCTTTAAGTAAGGCTTTTCGTTAGGCAACACTGCCGCTAACATTTGAATATCTTCGGTGGCTTCTTCTTGAATAACGTCCACCGCGTCGTCAACGGTAACTATACCTACAATACAACCTTCTTTATCAACTACGGGTAGCGCTAAAAAGTCGTATTTAGAAAGTTTTAACGCAACGTCTTCCTTATCGTCGAAAGTAGAAACGGTAATAACGTTATCGTCCATAATTTCGGAAATAAGCGCCGTTTTTTCAGATAAAAGTAAGGTTTTAGCGGTAATAACACCAACTAATCTCTTTTTCTTATCGGTCACGTAACAGGTGTAAATAGTTTCTTTATTAAGCCCCGTTCTTCTAATCTTATCAAACGCTTGTTCTACCGTGGTTTCCGTATTAAACGAAACAAACTCTGTAGTCATTATTGAGCCGGCAGAATCATCAGGGTATTCAAGAAGCGTGTTTATCTGCTTTCTGTCTTCGGGGTCAGAGTTTCTTAAAATTCTTTTTACAACGTTAGCCGGCATTTCATCGATAATATCAACGGTATCGTCAATAAACATATCGTCGATAACGGCTTTAAGTTCCTTATCGGTAAACGCTTTAATAAGTTGCATTTGCGTATCGGAATCAATCTCAACAAAAACGTCCGACGCGAGTTCTTTAGGTAATAATCTAAAGAAAACGAGTTGGTCTTTATCGCTTAAATTGTCTTCCATAAAGTACGCGATATCGGCAGGCTCGGTATCAAGCAATCTCATTCTTAAATCGGCAAACTTACGGTTTTCGAAAAAATGCGCAAGTTCTTCATATAATCTTTCAATTTCTTCACTCATATACCTAACCTCCTTATAGAAAATAAAAAATCCGCCAATCCGGCGGAATAAAAACTAACCTTAAAAAATTAAGGAAATCTTACCATGCTGGCTTTAGCTCAATAGGGCGTGTAACTACGTTGGATTACGCCTTGGCTTCGACGTAATCTGTTAACCAAAAATCAAGTGTCTCCACTTGGTTACGGCAGCAGTCCGTATCCCTATGGTAGCCTTACCTACCGGATAACATTTAATTGTATTTTTAGTCTACTCTTATTTTTATTGTATGTCAACAATTTTTAGAATATTTTTTACACTGAACACGTAATTTTATTCTTCATCAACGCTTATAAGTGCATTTTTGCAGAACTTTTTAACAGAAGTTTTAAGTGTTTCATAATCATTGATGGTTATTGATAATACGTAATGTTCGGCATCTGTATAAATAACAACTTCACCAGTCTTATAGAATCTAAGTGCGGTTAGTTTATCAGAATCTACTGAAAATAATCTAATAAAACCTACAACGCAACTAAACTTACTATCGTTGATTTTATAACGAGGGAGTAGAAGCGTCATAATTGCTTCAACTAAAACGGAAGTGCAAAATGCAATATTAAAAAATCTCTCCCAAAAGTTGGGTGAATTTAACCAATCACTATCAGAAAGAGCAATAACTGCAAGCGTAATTCCTATGATAGCAACAAAAGATGCGATAATCATTAATACAATGATTAACGGCTTTAATTTCATTTTAATTCTAACTACTTTATCCATAATTATATTTTACTACTAACGCATAAAAATTACAAGCAAAAAAGCAAGTATTTTAGTATCGCGTCAACCGATATTGTTGCAAATAAAATAAAATTGTGTTATTATTTATTTATAATTTTTACAAAATTCGATAGGAGAGCCAAATGTTAAAACTTAAAAATTACGGCGTATATTATCAAGGCGGAAAATTAGTAAAAGCAAACTGCGTTGATAAAGATGCAAGACAAAAAACTATCGCTTACAATATCATTAAAGCACACAATCACAGTGAAGATGAAAATAAGTTAAGATTAAAATTTGATGAAATTACTTCACACGATATAACTTACGTTGGTATTATTCAAACGGCAAAGGCATCTGGGCTTACAAAGTTTCCGCTTCCTTACACCTTAACCAACTGTCACAACTCACTTTGTGCTGTTGGCGGCACGATTAATGAAGACGACCACGTTTTCGGCTTATCTGCTGCAAAAAAATACGGCGGTGCTTACGTGCCCCCACACATTGCGGTTATTCACCAATATATGCGTGAAATGCGCGCTTTTGCAGGCGGTATGATTTTAGGTTCTGACTCTCATACGAGATACGGTGCATTAGGCACTATGGCAATAGGCGAGGGTGGCCCCGAACTTGTTAAACAATTATTAGATAAAACTTATGACGTTGATTTTCCCGAAATCGTAGCCGTTCAACTTAAAGGTAAACTCCGTAAAGGCGTTGGTCCGATGGACGTTGCTTTACTTTTAGTTAAAGAAACGTTCAAAAAAGGCTTTGTAAAAAATAAGATTTTAGAATTTATCGGCAACGGTATTTCTAATCTTTCAATGGAAACAAGACACGGGATAGACGTTATGACAACTGAAACCACCTGTCTTTCATCTGTTTGGGAAACTGATGATAAAACTCGTGAATATTATAAACTTCACGGTAGAGAAGAAGCGTATAAATGCTTAAAAGCAGAAGATGGTGCATATTACGATAGGGCAATCGTTATCAACTTAAGTAAAGTAGAACCTATGATTGCACTTCCTTTCCATCCATCTAACGCTTACACTATTAAGGACTTCTTATCTCGTCCTGAAGAATTATTAAAAGAATGTGAAGAAAAGGGTAAAAAACTTTTACCTGCCGATAAATGCAATTTCCGTTTAACTGATAAAATTGTAGATGGAAAAGTTTACGCAACCCAAGGCGTTATCGCTGGTTGTGCAGGCGGTATGTATGAAAATATTGCATTAGCATCTAACATTATTGGCGATACCCCCGTAAACAATGCAGAATTTACTTTAGACGTTTATCCGTCAAGCCAACCTGTTTATAAAGGTTTAGTAGATAACGGATATATCGGCAAACTTATGGAAGATGGTGCCGTTGTAAAAACGGCGTTCTGTGGTCCTTGCTTTGGTGCAGGCGACGTTCCGCAAAACAATGGACTTTCTATAAGACATACCACACGTAACTTTGAAAGCCGTGAAGGTAGTAAACCTAAAGAAGGTCAACTTGCAGTAGTTGCACTTATGGATGCAAGAAGTATTGCTGCAACCGCTAAAAACGG
>JAZRHN010000104.1:0-4050 GCA_045644785.1 Christensenellaceae bacterium | reverse complement strand
TTCTTCTGTTTTAGCAAGGAGTTTTGCATACTTAAAACTATCTTCTATGGTTGCAGTAACCACTTTATCAATAACACTTAAATCTAGGTTTTTAGGTATAAAGTTTGCACCAATACCCTGTATTCCGTGCTTGCCGCTATATCCTTTAGTGATTAACGGCGAATCAAAAGGTTCAACACCCACAACTTCTACGTTGGGGTTTTTTTCTTTTAAATATTTACCCGTTCCACTAATAGTACCACCAGTGCCTATACCTGCCACTAGCACGTCAATTTTACCATCGGTATCTTTATAAATTTCTTTGCCCGTACCTTCATAATGTGCTTTGGGATTTGCTGGATTTTCAAACTGCCCTAGTATTACGCTGTTTTCTATTTCCTTATTTAATTGATTAGCCTTTTCAATACTACCTTGCATACCTAATGCGCCATCAGTCAAAACAACTTCAGCCCCATAAGATATAAGGGTATCTATCCTTTCTTGACTCATAGTATCGGGCATAACCAAAATTGCTTTATATCCCCTTTGAGAACATATTAAAGCAATACCTATCCCCGTGTTTCCCGAAGTGGGTTCTATTATCGTTGCACCACTTTTAATAGCACCTTTTTCTTCAGCATCTTTTATCATTGAAAGTGCAACCCTATCCTTAATACTTCCCGCAGGATTAACACCTTCTATTTTAAGAAAAATTTTCCCTAACGTATTTTGGTCTTTTTCTAGTTTTAACGCACGCACTAACGGCGTATTACCTATCAATTGTTCTACGTTATCGTAAACTTTCATAATCACTCCAATTCGTAATGATTTATATATATTCTTCCGTCATCTAATTCGGCTATGCAATAGGTTAGTTTAAGTGCGTTAGATAACGCCCCTGGGTTTACTAAATACACGCCGTTTTCCATAGTATTTACTGCCGTGTGGGTATGCCCGAAAAACACTAATTTAGCATCTATTTCTAACGCTTTTAAATATAGCCTAAAAAGCGAACTTTTAACGTGGTATCTATCGCCGTGTGTTAAAAGTATTTTTACGCCTTCTATTACTATTTCGTAATCTTCTCCACCGCCGTCACAATTACCAAATACCGTATATATCTTTTTATCGTATTCGCCTAAATATGGTTTCATATCATACCAATGGTCGCCCAAATGAAAGATATAATCGGCTTTTTGCATTTCGCCTTTTAATTTGTCTAGTGCAGACGTATTTCCGTGCGAGTCGGATATTACGAGTATTCTTTTCATTTTAACTGCTTTTTAAGCGCCCACAATGCACGCGCCCTATGTGATACTGAATTCTTTTCTTCTTCAGTTGCAATACCAAAACTCTTATTTAAGTCCTTACTAAAGAATATTGGGTCATATCCAAATCCGTGTTCACCCTCGGCTTTTTCTAATATAACACCCTCTGTTTCGCCTATTGCCGAAAGTATAGTTCCATCTGGATAATACATTACTACGCAACTTACGAATTTAGCGTTACGATTTTCTTTGCCTTCTAATTCTTTCAATAACTTTTGGTTATTGTGTTCATCATCTCCATCGCCTGCATATCTTGCGCTATAAATGCCAGGTGCACCATTTAGCGCTTCTACACATATTCCCGAGTCATCTGATAAAGCAGGAAGACTTAACGCTTCCGATACGGTTTTTGCCTTTATTAAAGCATTTTCATAAAAAGAATTTCCGTTTTCTTCTATCTCAATATCTAAAAATTCTTTATATCCTACTATTTCGTTTCCATCTAAAATCTGTGCAATTTCACGAAGTTTTCCTTTATTACCGCTTGCTACAACTATTTTATCCATTTTTATAAATCTCCTTTGCAAGCCTTATAAAGGCATTTTCATCTAACTGTTCTCCACGTGCCGTTAAAGAAACGTCAGCACCAATTAAAACCTTTTCAGCTTCTTGACGGCTTAATTTAAACACGTTCATAAGATTATTAACTAACATTTTGCGCCTTGATGAGAACGCACACCTTACTACGTTTCTTACCTTATCAAAATCTACGTCAGCATTTTTGGTTTTATCTATATCAATTTTAACTACGGCTGAATCTACGTTAGGAACGGGGGTAAACTTTTCACGCGGAACACGTATTACTACGCTTGCACTTCCCCTTAAATTAATGGCAACCGTTATTGCGCCGTAATCAGAAGAACCTGCTTTTGCTGAAAATCTTTCAGCAACTTCTTCTTGCACCATTATTGCCATACCACGGAGTTTTTTTGCCTTTTCAATAAACTCCATAACGATAGGGGTTGTTATATAATAAGGTAGATTTGCTACCATAATATAATCTTCACCCAAACGATTTTCTAGGTCTTCTAATTTTTCCTTCATAACGTCCTTAAAAACGATATTTACGTTCTTAAGTCCGCTTAAGGTTTGGTCGAGCACGGGGCGAAGAGTTGTATCTATTTCGTATCCTACAACTTTCTTTGCCTTTTTAGCAAGTGCGCGAGTAAGCGCACCTGCACCGCAACCAATTTCTAAAACGGTGTCGTTTTCAGTAACGCCTGCTTTTTCTACAATTTCATCTAATAAATTTTCATCGGTCAAAAAGTTTTGCCCGTATGCTTTTTTAAGGGTTACCTTATGTTGATATAGGAGATTTTTTAATTCTTTTTCCATACGCGTATATTTTTTCTTTTACTACACAAATTATAATTACGGAGAATAATTCTCCGAAAAAAACACTTTCACTAATGACGAAACGAAATCGGAACTATTCCGATTTCGTTTTGTTTTTAAAGTTTATAAAACAGCGTTTTCGCGTTCTTTAATATTCTATCTGCTAAATACTCTACTTCTACTCCGCGAAGTTGTGCCATTTTTTCTACAATAATCGGAATATTCTTCGGCTCGTTACATCTGCCACGTAACGGCTCTGGCGACAAATACGGACTATCCGTTTCAGATAAGATTCTATCTTCTGGTAAATACGCCATTACTTCGGGAATATTTCTTGCGTTTTTGAAGGTTAAAGTGCCACCAAACGAGAAATAAAGTCCTAACTTTAATAATTCCGCCGCCGTTTCTTTACTGCCCGCATAGCAGTGCATTACACCGCCATAGGTTAGTTTATCTTTATTTTCTTTTAATAGTATTAACGCATCTTGCGTAGCATCTCTTACGTGAACGTTTACGGGGAGTTTATACGCTTTAGCCATTTCTAATTGGCGAATAAAATATTCTTTTTGGCGTTCTTTAGTATCTTGTCGCCAATAATAATCAAGCCCTATCTCGCCAACACAAACACACTTTTCGTGCGTTAATAACTTTTCAATTTCTAATAACGATTGTTCACTTGCCCTATCTACGTCCATTGGGTGAAACCCTGCTGCAAAATATACGGGCGCAAACTTTTCCGCTTGCTCTTTTACCAAGATAGAAGTATCTAAATCGCAACCAACGTTGATAACTTTATTTACGTTTACTTGAGTAAACGAGTTAACGACTTCTTCTATGCGGTCTTTAATTTTAGGGTCGTCTAAATGACAATGAACGTCTATATACATATTAAAAATGAAGTTTAACCTTTCTTTCTCTTAAAATTGCTTGAACTTTTCTTTGGCTAACCTTTTTATCTTTTGCATATAGGGTTGCCATAATACCAGATGCCTCTCCACTAACGGCACAAACGGGAATAACCCTCGTTATATTCCAAGCATCGTCTGTTGCAGAAATATTTCTACCTGCAGAGAATAAGTTGGTATAAGTTTTACTTGTAAGTGCACCCATAGGCAATTCATAAACTGGCCCTAATTCTATCCAGTCAGGATAAACGCCTACACTATCGGAAAATCTTTTTCTATCCACTTTTTCGGCTTGTTTTTTGCCTACTATTTGCCTTGACATTCTAACCTGTGGAATAGTTGCAATAGTGTTAAGCGTGTGATTATCCGAAAGTTTACCATCACTAATAAAGTGATTATAAGTAGATGCGTGGCTATCTATAACCATTTGGGTTAACTCTTCAGCATCTATACCACTATAACGCTTACTAACGTCTATATTATAAGCGCCGTTGTTGCAAGTT
>JAZRHN010000103.1:0-6672 GCA_045644785.1 Christensenellaceae bacterium | reverse complement strand
CTTCCTGCGGCTGTTCAAGGTGCGTTGTTCTCCCTTTCTAATATGATTATTCAATCTTCAGTATTACAAGTTAACAATGCAACCTGCCCGCCTAATGCAGATTTCCAACCTATTGTAAAAGGCAATGCTGCAACGTTAAGTCTAGAAGGCTTAATATACAATGCAACTAATGCGGTATATCAAGCAACTACGTCTTTCGTAGGTCAAAACTACGGTGCTAAAGATTATAAGAGAATTAGAGAATCTCGTAGATGTTGCTATGCTATTACCGTTATGATAGCAGTTATTGTTTGCGTTGTAATGATGCTTTTAAGTAAACCTTTATTAAGTCTATACGGCGTAAATGGATATTCTACTAACGAATTAGAAATGATTGCATACGATACGGCTATGCTGAGAATGTGGTATATGTTCCCGTTCTATTTCTTACTTGCCGTTATGGAAGTAGGCTCGGGCGTTCTGCGTGGTCAAAACTATTCATTAATATCTACTATAATATCACTTGTAGGCGTGTGCTTACTTAGGGTAGTGTGGATATATACGGCTTTTGCATCTTTCCCCACGCTAGAAATAATATATCTTTCGTATCCTATATCGTGGGCGCTCGCTTCAATCGTTCACTTCGCTACTGGTGAATACGTAATGCGTAAAGACGAAAAAATATTAAGGACAAAAATGACGGCAAACTAAAAATATTTTTTAACAAAACAATACTCGGACTTTTTAAACAATAGTCCGAGTTTTTATTTTAAAATCATCTTTTGATTACCTTTAGTAAACGTTTGACTTTACATCACAAAGTGATGTATAATAATAAAAATTTTACCTTTCTTTTTAATGGGTTTTAAAAGGGATATGTCGTATTTTTTAGAATAGAGAAAAGGTATTGATAAAGGCGTTATAAATCACAAAAACTTTTAATACAATAAAAGATAAGTAAAATATAAATGTTAAGGACTAGATTAAAATTGAGCGAACGACAAGAAGGCATTCAATATAATAGAAGGTTTACTATAACCTTAATGATAGTAACGGTAGTATGTGTAATATTTTTTATAACGTCAATGATAATTCATTGTACTACCGACTGTTTTAAAAAACAAATTGTAATAGAAAGTGAAGGCGTAACCGTCGATAATATGCAAATTGAAAGGTTATGTTTACACCCTGGTGATAGCGTAGATTATAAAGTTATACTTAAATCAAAAGTTTCTGGTGGGTATAGTGTCACGATAGATTTTGACGAGATTGAAGATGGTGGACTTAAAAACTTTATAATAATAAGCATAAAAGACGGAGAAACGCTCGTTTACAATAAAGGGCTAGATGAAGCATTATCGGGAGATGACGTAGTTTTTGAGTGTGATATTAAAGCAAACGAAGATTACGTTTTAGATATAAAATATTTAATGCCGATAGAATCGGGTAACGATGCTATGAACACAAGGACTAGTTTTAATATTGAGTTTACTATACAAAGAGGTTGATAGCACTAAGGGGGATTAGTGAAAAACAAAATATTTAAAATTGGGTTAAACGTGCTAACCTACGTATTTATAGCGTTATGTTTAACGTTAGTTATATTTACGATAACGTCCAAAAAAACTGATGGGGCGGTAAACGTTTTTGGTTATCAAGCAAGGCTAGTTTTATCCGAATCGATGGAGAGGTGTGAAGAAACGGACGTAAGTGGATATGACGTTAAGGATATTCCGCTCAGGTCGATGGTTTTTATCGATTTAGTTCCCGAAGACGAAGAGATTGCAAAAGAGTGGTATAAAAATCTTGCCGTAGGCGACGTAGTAACGTTTAGGTATAAATACGACGCGCAAGTGACTATTACTCACAGAATTATCGAAAAAATCGAGAATAAAGATAGTGACGGGAATCCTACCGGCTGGTACACGTTTAAGTTAAGGGGGGATAATAAAGCCCTACAAAACAACCCAAACGCGTCCATTGCTGAAACGGGAACACAAACGATAGATACTTCACTTGAAAGTGCAAATTACATAATTGGAAAGGTAACGGGGCAAAGTAGAATTTTAGGCGTTATTATTCACGCACTTAAACAGCCCATTTGTATCGCTTTAATAATTATTGTTCCAAGTTTAATTATTTTAACCTTCGAGATTATTAAAATCGTTGGTGCTTTAACTGCGGAAAAAAGACAAAAACAAAAAGAAGAAAAAGCAAAACAACAAAAGGAAATAGAAGAATTAAAAAAACAACTTGCGGAACTAAAACAGACCGTTCAAGTTCAATCGCAAGATAAATAGATAATAAAAAATTTAAAGGAGGAGGGAGTAGTGGAAAACAACGTAAAAAAATCTAAAAGAATTACAATTATTACGGCTTGTATAGCGGCTATTTTGTGTCTTGCGTCATTAGTTGGCGGAACGTTAGCATTGTTCTCTGCAAACATAAACGTGTCTAATACTGTTTTACAAGCAGGTTCTTTAGGCGTTAAGTTGGAGAGAATATCTTTGCAATCTACCTATCTAGACGACGTGGGTGTTTTAGTTGAAGGGAACACGGTTGTAGATAGCCCTGCAAAAGATTTTACCAACTCACGTGCAAACGTTTTTGGCTTATCTGATTCAGCCGTAATTGTTCCCGGTAGCAAATACGTTGCAACTATGCGTTTAACTAACACGGGCACCGTTGCTTTTGATTTTACAGCAAATCTTCAAGTAAAAGATGATGATGCAAACGTAAAACTTTCCGAACAATTGATTGTTAAATTATACAACCAAAATGGAAATCAGTTAACAAGTGGAACTGTTTATGCAGGCACTAACAATACGTTTATTTTTAAAGTTGTATTAGAATTTAGGGACCTTGCAAACAACAACGCCGTTATGAACGCTGGCGCAAAGGTAAACCTTTCTATTGCATGCACGCAAAAAACAGGTTTGTAAAAAATTTAGCCAAAATAATGGCTATATAAAAATTTAATAAGGAGAAAACTATGAAAAAGAAAACATTACTTACATCGATTTTGACAATGATTATGTGTTTAAGCCTAATAGTTGGCGGAACTTTCGCACTCTTTACAAGTGAAAGTAACGTTGATATGACTATTACTTCTGGTAAAGTAAGCATAACCGCTGCTATTGATGAAACCTCAGTAGAAACCAAGAAGTTATACGAAGACTATACCGCTGGCGATAACAATATGTTCGGTGGCGTTGCATCTTTCGACCAAGAAGGATTAACGCTTAAAAACTTCGTACCTGGCGACGGTGTTAAATTTAATATCGTTGTTAAGAACGATAGTAGCGTAGCAATAAAATATCGCACGGTTATTTCTTGTCAAGATGACGACGGATTATTCGCTGGTCTTAACGTAAATATTGCCGACAGACAAAACTACAATGGCAACAAATACGTTACCAACTGGCAAACACTTCAAGTTGAATCAGACGATATCGTTGTACCCGTATCTATTGAACTTCCCGGTTTAGATATTCCCCAAAACCAATATCAAAGCAAAACTTGCAAAATCGTATATTTCGTTGAAGCATACCAAGGCAACGCTAAAACTGAAAACGTTTCAAGCACCGTTGCTGTTGATGGAAATGCAACCCAATCAGCAACTTTAGCAACTAACGGTCCTGATTCTCCGGTTGTTGAAGCATCTGCAGATGCTTTAAATTTCGTAGCACCTGATGCTAACGGCGGTATCGCATTAATGCACAGCGAACCCGTTATTGAAGGTAACACCGTTTCTTTCAGAACTATGGAAATTGTTAACGCCGATGGCGAAGTTATGGATTTAAGTGGTAATACCGGCAAATTTAAGGTAACCTTCTCTGTTAAGGGTAGTTCACTTAACGTTGGCGACGAAGTTTACGTATATCACGACAATGAACATATCGCTACTTGCGTAGTAGATACAGACTACAATATTACTTACGAAACGACTCACTTCTGTGAAGTAACCGTTTCTACCGACGTTTTATCTGATACTATTAAAGTTGATGATTACGAAGAATTTAAAGCCGTTTTAGCAAAAGCAGAAAAGGCTAAGAGAGATATCACTATCGTTCTTGATAGCGACATCGCTTTTACTAAAAAATTAGAACTCCAAAAGGGCATTAAATTAACTATTGACCTTAATGGTTATGATATTGATGCTAACCTTTCTAGTTCAGTATTATTTGAACTTCAAGATAAAACATGCAACGCTTTAACCATCACTTCTTCTAAGCCGTACGCTAGAATTAACGTTGGTGGTAATGCACTCGTTCTTGCTTATGCTGACGTTGTAATTGAAAACGTAGAAATAGTTGTTGGTGAAATTAAATCATCTAGTTACCAAACTATTAAAATGCAAAAGGGCAACTTAACTGTTAAAAATGCTGAATTTAACGTTTCTTTCTTAGGCACTTCACTTATTTCAGGTGCTACTACCGTTGTAATTGAAGATACCGCACTTTGGATTAATACTTTCAAAACTAACGCAGGCGCTATTATTAGCAACAATGCGTCAACTCAAGTAATTCTTAAGAACGTTAGCGGAAATATCTCTCTTGATGCTACTTATTCTCAATACCTTGTTATGAGAAACGCTAATAACGTTACTATGGAAAACTTTAACGCTACCATTAAGGATAAAGATGGTGCTATATATGAAATCGTAACGATTGAAAATGAATCAGTTAACGATAGAGTTGGTTTTGCTAAAGTTATCGTTGCAGATATTTTAAGCGCTCTTGCTAACGGTGAAGACGTTAACGTTAACGCTAACTTAACTATCAACGCTGGATTATCAAACGCTTACGGTGCAACTGGCTTAAACATCTATGGTGGTACGTTTGATATGAACGGCAAAACCCTTAGAGTAACCAATGCCGGTGGCACTTGGGACTCTGCAATCAATATCACCAAAGGCGCTATTAAAAACGTTAAAATTACCTCAGGCTTCCGTGGTATTTTCATTAACCACAATAATGCTACTCAAGGTAAAGTTTATTTAGAAAACGTTATCATTGACGGCACTATCTATACCATCAGTTGCGACCAAGGTACTAATAGCGGTTTAGAAGCAGTTAACAGTACGTTCAACGGTTGGACCAGTTATGCTGACACTCTTGGCAACGCTAAATTTATAGGTTGTAGTTTTGGTTATGGTGCAGGCTATAGTTTTAGCCGTCCTTACGCTCCTACTGAATACGTAAACTGCAACTTTGAAGCAGGTTATGAAATTGATGCCGCTGCAACAATTACCTTCGAAAACTGCACGTTTAACGGCGCTCCCATCACTGCCGATAATCTTGCAGAATTAGTTATCAGCAACGTTGCAAACGCAACTGTTATCGCTTAATAACTAAACATAGAAAAAAGAGAACTTGGAGATTCCAAGTTCTCTTTTTTTATTAAAATTTTTTTTAAATAATAGCGAAAATTAAATTTTTAATTGCCAAGGCAAAAAGTATAATCGCCCCCGCCCACGTTGCATATTTACCAAGTGCTTTTCCTAAAGACTTTCCTATATAAAGCGCTCCTACAACAATTATAAACGTTACGCTACCTATAATAAACGAATACGGAATTGCTAAAAATTCAGGGTTAAGCGAATAAACGATACCGATTATTAAAGCATCTATACTCGTAGCAACTGCTTGAACAATAAGAACACTCGTTTTAAAGGGAGCGTTTACGGGGCAAACTTCTCCATCACACTCTTTAAGGTTATCAATTACTATCTTAATGGATAATGCAAGGAAAACTGCAAAGGCAAGATACCCGCCGATAGAACTGATAAGGTTTTCTAACCCGTTGCCGATAAGCGTTACCAAAAGTTTTGCAAAAATCTTTCCTAAATAATAGCCGATAACGGGCATTAAAAACTGAAAGATTGCAAAACAAACGGGCATAGACCATTCTTTTGATTTTGTTAATGATTTTTTATAAGTAGAGCAGTTTGCTATGGTAAGCGCAAAAGCATCCATTGCAAGACTTATGCCTATTAAAATAATTTCCCAAATACTCATAACTCACACTATTATATTAAAATATATTGATTTTGTCAAAATAAAATGATAAACTTAAGATGATATGATAAAGATTTCGGAAAAATGGGACGAAATATTAAGTGAAGAATTTAATTCGCCCACCTATTTAAGTTTAAGAGAGTTTTTAAAAGAAGAATATAGCACGCGCACAATTTATCCGCCTATGTTCGATATTTTTAACGCAATAAAAAAGGTGGAACTCGAAAACGTTAAGGTGGTTATCTTAGGTCAAGACCCTTATCACGAGGAAGGGCAAGCAATGGGGCTTTCCTTTTCGGTAAAAAAGGGGACTATTAAACCGCCGTCATTAGTAAATATATATAAGGAAATTACAAGTGAAACGGGTGCAGTTATGCCAACTCACGGTGATTTAACGGGTTGGGCTAATCAAGGCGTTCTACTTCTTAACACCGTGCTTACAGTAAGGGCACACCAGGCCAACTCGCATAAAAATAAGGGTTGGGAACAGTTTACCGACGGGGTTATAAAAAAGATTTCTTCTTTAAGTAGTGGTGTTGTTTTTATGTTATGGGGCGCAAATGCTCGTTCTAAAAAACAACTTATTGATGGTAGTAAACATTTAATATTAGAGTGTGCACACCCATCGCCTTTATCTGCGTATAACGGCTTTTTCGGGTGCGGACATTTTAAC
>JAZRHN010000102.1:0-6788 GCA_045644785.1 Christensenellaceae bacterium | reverse complement strand
CTAAAGAACGTATTTTAATACAATCTGCGCAGAGCCCTGCATTAAGTTTAACAGCAAGGCGTGCAGATAATTCTTTAGAATACTCATCATCGGCAAAAATAACGTTTTGAATATTATTATTTATAATTTCGTTATAAACTTCTTCTAAATTTTTACCCTTTATTTGAATAGAGTTATCGGCAACGCTTTCGGCAAAGTCACTAATACCACCAAAATAATAAAGTGTTTTTAATTTTTCAATTTCTTCAGTATTTTTCGCTTGTTTATCAGTTTTTAGTGCATTTTCAATTATAATTTCTAAATCACTAAACTGCGTAAATTCACAAAATCTTCTACCAGAACTACTTTCATAAGACTTAATAACTTTTGTTGGAGAGCCTGCAAAACCGCATTCACTTTCTTCAAGCCCAACGTATCCTCTATCAACAATTTCAACTATTCCCTTTTTAGAGAAAATAGAAGGAAATCTTAATGGTTTAAGTTTTTTAAACGTATAAATAGATTTATCGATAAAATCAAACTCACAATTAAGCGTAATAAACTTATCATTAACAATACCTATTACGTTTGAAAAATAATTATAGCCTATCATTTCCGCAATCATAGGCGGAACTTGTGCTGTATCTCCATCTACACTTTGTCTGCCTGCAAAAATAGCATCTGGCTGAAGTTTTTTAATAACGTTTGCAAGTGCTTTTGCTGTAACAAGCGTATCTGAACCAGCGAAAGATTTGTCAGAAATAAGAATACATTTTGCACCTAATCTCGTTAAATTTTCTAAAACGGCAACGTTAGAAAGCGGACCTAAAGTTAATACTGTAACATTATTATCTCCTAGTCCTAATGCGTATTCTAAAGCCGCAGCGTCAAACGGATTAAGTTCCCCACCACAAATTTTTGCGGTTACCAAAATGTTTTTACTATTCATTATATATTAATGATAAAAATTCACCTATTTTTTTGTATTGCTTAAATATCTCGTCGTATTTTTCAACGTTTTCCTTTATAGGTTCTGTAACGTCAACAACAATCTGACACTTTTTAACAGCGTCGTTATAGTCCTTAAACATACCAATGGCAATACCTGCACACATTGCTGAACCCATAGAACTATCATCGTTTAACGTTTTATATAATTTAATGTTTAAGCAGTCTGCAACGATTTGTTTCCAAACCGAACTATTTGCACCGCCACCGATAATAAATGCCTCTTTGGGAAGTTCCTGTCCTATAGAGCGTAAATATTCATAACAATCTTTTAATGAAAACCCCGTTCCTTCCATAACACTTCTAATAAAGTGTGCTTTAGTGTGCATAAAGGTTAAGCCGAAAAAGCTTCCTTTAAGTTTTGGGTTAGCGAAAGGAGTTAATTCTCCGTTAAGATACGGGCTAAAAATTAAACCATCTGAACCTACGGGAACATCCTTTGCAATTTCAGTAAAACTTCTAAAATCGCCACCAAAATTATCTCTAAACCAACGAAGTGATGAAGCACACGCTTTAGTGGCTGTTCCGGGATAATACAACCCTTCAACTAGGTGCGAATAAGAAACCAAATTCTTATCGGGTGCCAATTTATCCGTTACAATACACATTCTACCTGCTGTTGCAAGTTTAATGGTCATTTGTCCTTTATTGCAAGCACCTGCAGCAAAAACTTCCATAGCAGTATCAGTTGAACCACAAATTACAGGTGTTCCTTCTATTAAACCTGATATTTTAGCGGCTTCACTAGATACCACGCCTACCTTATCTAATGGATTAACTATTTTAGGAAGATAACTTTCATCAATACCTAAAATATCAAGGTATGGCTTTGACCATTGTCTTTCATTAAAATCAAAGAATAAACTTCCTTCTGCTTCAATAAAGTCGGTTACAAAATCACCTGTAAAGAAATGACGCACGTAGTCTTTTGAAAAGGTTATTTTTTTTACCTTTTTCCAAACTTCTGGCTCGGTTTCTTTAACGTATAATAATTCAGGCAAAGTCCAAATAGTATCTACCCTATGATAGAACTTATTGAAGATATCATCGCCAAAATTTTCTTCTAAAAATTTCTTTTGACCTACTGAGCGAGTATCAGTCCAATATACCGAATCACGGACGGGCTTAAAATTCTCGTCCATAAGAACAGCAGTATGCGTAGCAGCATCAAAGCAGATGCAAAGAATATCCTTTGCATCTACTCCTGACTGTTTCATTACTTCTTTAATATTGATTACTGTCGCATCAATCCAGTCGTCAGGGCGTTGTTCCCTTCCTCCGTCAGCAAGAGTAATCGTTTGATATTCACTTTTAGCAGTGGCAATAACTTTGCCATTATTATCTATAAGCGTAGCTTTACTTGCGCCACCGCCAAAATCGACACCTAATACGTACATTATTTATTCATCCACTTATGTTCTTCTTCAGTCGTGCAGAAAATACCACGGTTTTTGCCTGCCATAATCCATAAACAATAGTTTTTATAATAAGGCGCAACGCTGAATGGGTGGTATCCTTTAGGAACTTCTACCATATCACCTGACTTAACTTTATAAGCTTCGTCAATATCGCCTTCTTTACTATAAACCATTTGAACACCAAAGCCTTGGGGTTGATCAAATTCATAATAATAAATTTCATCAAGGAAACCTTCGGTAGGCATATTATCAAGGTCGTGTTTATGCGGAGGGAAACTTGCCCATTTACCATCTTCTACCCAGAATTCGCCAATATATAAAAGGTTAGCTTCAACTGTTTCGGGAAGAATAAATGATGCAACTCTAGTATATGCTCCCTTGCCTAAATCTTTAGTTTTTACGTCATCAGTAGAAACGTAAGCAGGCTTAAAGTATTTTTCAGCAGGTGCTTTTGCTACTGCAATTTTAACGTCACCACCAACACCGGTTACGGTAAATTCAGTATCTTTACCTACATAAACTACTTCTGCAACGCCTTCAAACACGTTCTTTCTTTTACCAACTTTGGGAAATTCAAAGTCAGCACCCTTAACTGAACAAGTTCCGTAAAGAACGCAAAGAGCAAATTCTTTACCTTTTTCAGTAATAGTATAACTTTGACCATCTGCTAATTTTAAGAAATCTAATTCTTCAAAGGTTAATACGCTGTTTCTATCGGTAATAACTCTTTCATATCCGTATTTTTCAACGTAAGTTTTCTTTAAATTCATAAATAAACTCCTTTTTATAAGTTTTCTAATACCATTTGTTCAACGGTAATAACTCTGCAACCTGCAGGAGCATTTGCCTTTAATAATTCGTATTCTGCAGGATTTTCAGTAACAAAAGTTTTGCAGTCCACGTTTAGTGCTTGACTCCATCTTCTTTCAGCAACTTTTTGCATAACGTCTGGCATATATTCTGCCATAATAAGGCTACCAGCATTATCTGCTTCCTTACCAATAAGAAGAACTTCTTTATTTACGCCTACTTTTTCAACAATCTTTCTAGCGGTAGTGCTATCGTCTAAATCTCTTGAGTAAGCATAGTTGTCTTGAATAGTGTATTCTTTGCCGTTATTTTTAACGCAAATCTTACCACTTTCAATTAAATCTAAAATATATTGATTAAATCCAACAACGTTAGCCTTAACGTCAATACCCCATTCTTTGTATTCGTGGAGCATAAGTTTTAAGTCAACTGGGTCATATACAACTACTGTTTTATAGTTGTTCATGATATTAGCACACGCTTCAGCAGCCTTTTTGGTTTCTTCGGTTTTGCCGAGTAAATACCATAATGCTGAACCAGTAGCATCTGCCTTTTCGTTCATAGCGAAATCAACTTTAGCAGCTGATAATAATGCGCAAGCATTTTTAACGCTTTCAGGAGATTTGTATAACGCATCTTGACCAGCGATAAAGAGAACGTCTGCCTTTTTATCTGCGTATAAATCATCTAAACAAGAACACTTTTGTGCGCCGTAAACGTTGCCACTTTCAGTGTAATTATTTAAAAGTTTAAGTATGTAGTCAGGTAATAATCCATTAAGAGCAATTTCGGTTTTAATTTCTTGAACGAATACTTTAGGGTCAAAACCAGTCATACAGTTGTTGGTGCAAGCACCACAAAGACAACATTCAAAAATGTTATCAGCAATTTCTTTAAGTTCGGTAGCACCACGAACAACAAGGCTTGCGCCCATTGCACGTGCACGTGCGGTATTTCTTTCTAAACCCGTTGCGTTACCAATGGGGCAAACGTGTCTGCACATCCAGCAGAATCTACAATTATCAATGATATTTTTTGCTTTTTCAGTAATATTCATAATTTGCCTCCTATTATAAACCAAGCTTATACGGATTCATAATACCGTTGGGGTCTAATTGCTTTTTAATGCCTTCAAACACTTGCATTGCAGGACCATATTGTTCTTTCATCATTCTGCCAAGTTTAAAGCCTACACCGTGGTGATCGTTTACTACACCACCGTTTGCAAGTGCCGTTCTGATACCTAGCGTCCAAATTTCGTTGTGTAAACGCATAGCTTCAACAGGGTCTTTGGGAACGTATTCACCATCGATAATAAATCTATCGTACATCATACAACCCCATTCATACCAGTGAGAGAAGTGTGCAATAAATTTAGCAAAAGGATATTTGGTTTCAATTGCTTCTTTCATTGCCCAATAAATCTTTTCCATTTTATCATAAGGAGCAATAGTGTCCATTGTACCAAACATTTGAGGAATATCCATCATATGACCAGGATAGAAGAACGTAATCTTTTCGTTCCACCACTTTTCGCCATATTCACTACCTAAGTCTTCTGCACCATATTTAGCAAAAGTTTCAAGTAAGATTTTTTCTTCAACGTCAACTAATTCCTTAACGCCTTCATAAGCGATATTCATAAACGCACCAGGTTTAGCAACGCCAACAATCTTTTTAATTAAACATGCAGTTTCTGCATTGTCATATAAACGCATAACTGAAGGTTTGAATTTTTGTAAAACTTCCTTACTTGCCTTAAATGCAGAAGTCATATCCTTAAACAAGAAACCTCTGAAACGGCGAACTTCAGGTTGTTCGTAAATTCTGATTTGAGCCTTGGTGATAACACCAAGAGTACCTTCACTACCAATAAAGATTTGGTTAAGGTCAGGACCAGCAGCGTGTTTAGGTGTTGCTGAAGTATAAATGATATCGCCGTTAGGAAGAACAACTTCCATTTGAAGAACCATATCGTCAATCTTACCATACTTGGTAGAAACAACGCCGATACCACGGTGTGCTAAGAAGCCACCAACGGTTGAACAAGTGAGTGATGAAGGATAGTGCATAGTAGCATAACCCTTTTCATTTGCTGCCCATTCGATATGTTTATAGATAGCACCGGTACCACATTCAATATACATAGATTCGGTGTTAACTTCATAAATTTTATTCATTCTCTTGGTATCAAGAAGAATACCACCAGCAACGGGAATTGCACCACCTTGAGAACCAGCACCGCCACCCCAAGTAGTTACGGGAATTTTATAGTAGTTAGCAATCTTTAATACCTTAGAAGTTTCTTGAGCATCTTTAGGTGCTACAATAAAATCTGCTTCAGGCATTCTGCATCCCCTATCAACCCACATACGTGAAAGCCAGAAAAAGTCTGCACTATGGGTTACCTTATCAATTTCCTTAACCGAACAATTTTCTTTGCCAACGGCATCTTCAAGTTCAGTTAAAATTTGTGTAAACAAAAATTCGTTCATTACTTTGCTCCTATTTTTATTCATTTTCTTTATTATACTACTTGTGAAAATTTTTTTCAAGAGTTTTTCATAAAATATGAAAATAATTTTTATCTTTTTTTACTTATTTTCTTATCATCATTGACAAACGAAATAAAATCATATACAATACAACTAATAAATTTATGGGTGCGAGTATGGGAAAGACACTTTTAAATATAAAAGGAATATATTCCGGCTTGGGTAAAGCCGAAAAAAAGATTGCAGATTTTTTAATTGAAAATCCGCAAAAGATTTTACCCTACTCTATTACGGAAGTTGCGGAAAAATGCGGATGTAGTGAAGCAACGATAGTTAGATTTTCAAGAAAAATCGGCTGTTCTGGCTATCAACAATTAAAAATACTTATAGCGCAAGAAGAAGCAATAAAATCTAACGTTGAAGACGTTTGTAGGTCAGATTCTGCTATAGATATATTTGATAAGGTTACAAACGATATATATTCATCTTTACAAAAAACTAAAAACGCATTAAACAAAGAACACCTACAGGCTTGTTGCGAAAGCATACTTAATGCGAACCGAATTTATATTTTTGGTTTAGGCAACTCCGCACCGATTGCACTTGACTGTGCGCATAAGTTTTTAAGAATAGGTCTTCCCGCTTTCTCTTGTTCGGATAACCACTTACAAAGCATTATTTCATCTCACACAAAGACGGGTGACGTTGTAATCGGTATATCGCACTCTGGCTCTTCAAGAGATATTGTAGAAGCGCTTAAGTGTGCTAAAGATTGCGGTGCAACCACAATGGCAATAACCAATTATGGCAAATCCCCTATTGATAAAGTTTGCGATTATATATTACACACCGTTTCAGATGAAGTTAACCATACAATTTTAGGCTTAAATTCAAGAATAGCACAACTTGCAATAATAGATACGTTGTATTCATATATACTATGTCACTCTAAAACAGCAAAGAATTGTATCAAGAAAACTGAAAAGGCATTGGAAGATAAGAAATTTTAACAAAAAAACTCCCAAAAGGGAGTTTTTAATTTTTAAACTATTAAAGATGCTGCACCAATAATACCAGC
>JAZRHN010000101.1:0-11281 GCA_045644785.1 Christensenellaceae bacterium | reverse complement strand
TCGATTTCTACGCCTTGGTAGGTGATTTTTTCAGTTCCACAAACGTTTTTAGTGATGGTGCGATACATATCTTCAATCTCATCCATCATATCTTTATAATCGCTGTATGCTTGATACATTTCTACCGAAGTAAATTCGGGGTTGTGTGATTTATCCATACCTTCGTTACGGAAAATTCTACCAACTTCATAAACACGGTCAAAACCACCTACTATTAAACGCTTTAAGTAAAGTTCGGTTTCGATACGTAAATACATATCGATATCAAGTGCGTTATGGTGAGTCTTAAACGGCCTTGCAGATGCGCCGATTTCAAGCGGTTGAAGAACGGGAGTATCAACTTCGATATATCCAATTCCATCTAAATACTTTCTAATTTCACTTAAAATCTTAGAGCGTGCAACGAAAGTCTTTTTAACGTCTGGATTAGCGATTAAGTCGATTTCTCTTTGACGGTATCTAGTATCTTCATCCTTTAAGCCGTGATATTTTTCAGGTAAGGGTAAAAGTGATTTTGATAAAAGTTCTACACTTTGAGCGTGAATAGAAATTTCTTCCGTTCTGGTTTTGAACACAAAACCGGTAATACCGATAATATCGCCGATATCAAAATCTTTAAACGCAGTATATGCGTCCCCTAAATCATTTATAGAAAGGTAAGATTGAATAGTGCCTTTGCCATCTAAAATAACGGCGAAAGAGGCTTTACCCATAATTCTTTTAGAAATTAATCTACCTGCAATACCAACCGTTTTACCTTCGTAAGTTTCGTAATTTTCCTTAATATCGGTTGAAAAAGCCGTTCTATCGTAACGAACTTTTTGATAAGGGTCGTTACCTTCTGCTTTTAATGTGGCTAACTTTTCACGTCTTACTCTTAAAATTTCGTTTAAATCAAGCGCTTCAGTTTGCGCTACGTTGTTTTGATTATTTTCCATTGTTATTCCTTATTATTCGCCTACGTGTGCGCTTTCTACCTTTTTAATAGTAACGGTATATTTGCCTGCGGGTGCATCAACAACCACAACGTCGCCTGCCTTACCGCCAAGAAGCGCGTTACCAATAGGAGATTCGTTAGAAATTCTGCCTTGTTCTACGTCTGATTCGGTAGTACCAACGATTTCATAGCAATATTTTTCACCGTCTTCATCAACGAATTCAACTTTGCTACCGAGTGAAACAACACCCTTTTTAGCACCTGTATCTTCAATGATAACAGCGTATTTAAGTTTGGTTTCAATTTCTAAAATTTCGCCTTCAACCATTGCTTGCTCGTTTTTCGCAGCATCGTATTCAGCATTTTCAGAAAGGTCACCAAATTCTCTTGCCGTTTTAATTCTTTCGGTAATTTCAGCACGTTTGGTTATTTTAAGATATTCAAGTCTTTTTTCTAACTCTTTTTTACCTTCTTTTGTAAGAATTACTTCTTCTGCCATTTTTGTATCTCCTTATATCTAGCGGCACTTCCGCTTTTAATATTATTTTAACTATAACATTATAATAGATGTTTAACGATTTGTCAACGCAATAAGCAGGTTTAAGCCTTTATTAAAAAGGGATTTTTGCCTTTATTTATCACGGTTTTAAGGGTTTTTTGATAAAAAATACCACTTTTTTTTAAAAACCCCCTTGACAAGCCGTTTTTTTATGTTAAAATATAATCGTAAAAGATATTGAATTTTTCTTCTTCTCCAAGTTTGGATTTGATTTTTGAATAATATATGAAAAAGTAAGGTCGCTACTAGTTAGCGACCTTTCTTTTGGTTTTATTCTTGTTTTTTTATTAGTTTCCGAGTGCCTAAAACTATAAGCGAACCCACACCGTAAACGGAAATTGCTTGCCCGATAAAAATATATATTGCTGAAACGTAATATACTTCTTCTATCCCCATTGATAAAAGTATCCAAATTAGCGGAAGAAGTAACGCGTTTAATAAAACGGGAAAGATACCGCCAACGATGATTTTAAGTGGCGTGTTCTTTATTATTCTGCCCACAAAATACGTGCAAATTGCCGCCGTTAAGGTAATTAAACTACCCAGAACTACGTCCCAAAAAGCACACGCCGTTATAACGTTAACGATAATACACCCAACGAAAACGGCGGGAATTGCTTCAACAAAAAACAATGGAAGCAAAGTTAAACCTTCGGCAATGCGAACTTGCACTACCCCACTAGCAAGTGGTAAGGTTAAAAGAGATACTGCGATATAAAGTGCGGAAATTATGCCTGCACGCGCAATTAAATGAGTTTTAAACATAAAAAAAGCCTCTTTTAACCGAAAAGAGACTACGTATTCTTTTCGGTTGTTTTATAGAAGTGTTGTCCGAAAACCTTCTTAAAACATATTATAATGACTAAAAATGCAAAAATCAACTAAATTTTAACAAATTTTAAAAAGGTGCGTAAAATTAGTTGACTTTAGGTTTTTTTTGGAATATACTACGTTTACAATTAAATCACAAATAGAGGCGCGGTTTTTATGATAAACGCAAGGGGGCTTTGCCTTGCGCGGGAAAGGAAAAATCGCCGAAGAGAATAATCTCCCAAGGTTATTTATCTGGGTGCAAGCGAAATACGTTTGCAACTGTCGCAAAGTAATTTGCGTTGAGCTATTAAATATCCTATCCTTTTGTATTTTCAAAATCACGGTATTTAGTAGTACCGTGATTTTTTGATATTACTTTTATTTAAGTCCCGATGGTTTCGGGCAAAGGAGAATCATTATGAGAAAACTTTTCAAAACTGCACTTACTTTAGTGCTCGCGCTCGTTTTAGGGCTCACCTGTCTTTCACTCGTTGCTTGTGGTGGCGAAGAAGAAGATAACACTCTTACCGTTGGTTTAGAATGTGGATACGCACCCTTTAACTTCACCCAAACTGACGACGCTAACGGCGCTGTTAAAATTTCTAACGCAGAAGGCTACGCTAACGGCTACGACGTTATGATTGCTAAAAAAATTGCTGAAGCACTTGGCAAAGAACTCGTTATTGTTAAATATGAATGGGACGCTTTACTTCCTGCAGTAGTTGCTGGTTCACTTGATTTCATTATCGCTGGTATGAGCCCCACGGCAGAACGTATGGAAGCAATCGACTTCTCTGAAGCATACTATGAAAGCCAATTAGTTATCGTTGTTAGAAAGGACGGCAATTTTGCTAACGCTACTTCACTTGAAGATTTTGACGGTGCTAAAATCGTTGCACAAAACGGAACTTTCCACGACCAAGCATTAGAAGCACAAGCAGAAGAATTCGGTATTATCCGTCAAACTCCTATGGAATCTTTCCCCTTAATGATTAACGCACTTAACACCAAGGCTATCGATGGTTACGTTGCTGAAGAACCCGGTGCTGTTGCTGACTGCGCTGCAAACTCAGACTTAACTTATATTCAATTAGTAAACAACGTTACCGGTTTCACCGCTAGTGCTGAAGACGTTCAAATCGCTGTTGGTATGCAAAAAGGTTCTGATTTAAAGGCTGCAGTAGACGCTGCACTTGCAAACATTTCATCAGCAGAAAGACTCTCTTTAATGAGCCAAGCAACCGAATACGCTACCGGCAACAACGTTGCTTAATAAGTTTATAATTAGTTAGGTTTTATTATGTTTTTTGAAAAAATAATCTCTATCATTTCTAAATATGGAGATTGGATACTTAAAGGTGTAGGCTTTACCCTTTTAGTATCTATAATCGGCACGATAATAGGTTTAATAATCGGCTTACTTATCGGCGTTTACCGCACAATGCCCACCCCTAAAAACAAGGTTGGCAGAGTGTTCAAAAAGATTGGCGATTGGCTACTTTCTGCTTATATCGAAATCTTCCGTGGAACGCCTATGATGGTTCAAGCAATGGTTATCTTCTGGGGTTTCGCGCTCCTTAACGGTGGTAAAACACTTGACGTAACGTTCTCTGGCTTACTTATCGTTTCTATCAACACGGGCGCTTATATGGCTGAAATCGTTAGAGGTGGTATCATCTCTATCGATAAAGGTCAATTCGAAGGGGCACAAGCAATCGGTATGACGCATACGCAAACTATGTTTAATATCATTATCCCCCAAGTTATCCGTAATATTCTACCTAGCGTTGCTAACGAATTCGTTATCAATATTAAAGATACTTCCGTTCTTAACGTTATCGGCTTTACTGAACTTTACTTCTACGCAAAATCAATCGTTTCGCAAAACTACTTAACGTTTGAAACTTACATTTTTGTAGCGTTAGTTTACTTTATCTTAACCTTTACGGTAACCCGTATTTTACGCTTTATCGAAAAGAAACTTGAAGGTAAGGCTAACTACCAAATCGTTGGCGCAGGTAACGCTGATGCCGAAACCTACGCTAAAAGTAATGATTTAAGGGGTTAATTATGGAAAGAGAAAATATCGTTGAAATAATTGGTCTTAAAAAATCTTTTGGCGACCACGAAGTATTAAAGGAAATTGATTTTACCGTTAAAAAGGGCGACGTTACTTGCATTATCGGTTCATCAGGTAGCGGTAAATCTACACTTCTCCGTTGTGTAAATCTCTTTGAAGAACCCACGGGTGGCGACATTTTATACCACGGCGAAAGCATTTTAGGATACAAAAGCGTTGAAGAATATCGTAGAAACGTTACTATGGTTTTCCAATCGTTTAACCTTTTTAATAACCTTACCGTTCTTAAAAACTGCACGATTGGCCCTAAAAAAGTATTAAAACTTTCTAATAGCGAAGCAGAAGAAAGGGCAAAAAAATACCTTGAAATGGTTGGTATGGCTGAATACGTAAACGCTAAACCCGCACAATTATCTGGTGGACAAAAGCAAAGGGTTGCTATTGCAAGAGCGCTTGCTATGGACCCTGAAGTTATTCTTTTTGACGAACCTACTTCTGCATTAGACCCCGAAATGGTTGGTGAAGTTTTAGCCGTTATGAAAGATTTAGCAAAATCTGGTATTACAATGCTTGTTGTAACACACGAAATGGCGTTCGCTAGAGACGTTGCTAATAACGTAGTGTTTATGGACGACGGTTATATCGTTGAACAAGGCGACCCCAAAGAAATCTTCTATAATCCTAAAGAAAAGAGAACACAAGAATTCTTATCAAGATTCTTAGAAAACAAATAAACCTAAAACTTAAACAAATAATAAAGAGAGAACGATTTTGTTCTCTCTTTTTTTAGTTAAGCGATGCTTTTACTTTACTAAACTTTTCTTTTTGTTGGTTAAGCATTTCAGCAGGGGCTGTTTGAACTTTAGCGTAGCCGTGGTCGGTCATCATTGTGTAAACGTCGAATTGGTCTTTAACCGTTTCGCTTAAATGGGTTTTGATAAGCGTTCTAAAACCCTTGCTTGCACCTTCTGTGATTGCCGTGCCGTAAACCTTTACCATCTGCTTTTCTAAGTTAAGCATATCTTGTAAACTGTCCTTTTCGTTAAGCGTAATTTCTGCTTTATAACTTCTTGCCATATCTCTCCTTATAATAATCCTAACAAAGCGTTAAATCGCTTTGCGTGTTTTTCCGATAACGCTGAAAACTTTTCTGCAAGTTCCTTATCGGTTAAAGTTTTTGAAAATACCTTTGCCTTTTTAGAAGCACTTTCTTCATAAATCAATAAGTCTGAAAGAAGCGTTGCTTCCTTAGTTGTTAACATATTTGCCATTTTTGTTCCTCCTTTTTATCATTTTGCCCTTTATATCTTTTTTTATAACTAATTGCTTGCCTTTTTTTAACTAAACTATATAATTATAAATAGATTACGTTATTTAAGCGTTTAAGGAGCACTTTTATGGGTCCGTTCTATCTCGCCTTTTGCTGTGTTGGCGACCCCTCTCAAGGGATTTTAATGAAGTTATTTAATGGGCGTTCTAAATCGCTTTTCTCTGCTATTAGCACGGCGTTTGCAGGATTAACCGTTTTATTTTTAAGTGGCTTTAACCTTAACTTTAATTCACAAATTTTATTCCACGCAATCTTCTTTGGCGTTATGATGGCAACGTGCACCTTTACCTTTTGTAAAGCGCTTGGCAGGGGCTCGCTATCGTTTTCAGCGTTAATAGTCGCACTATCTTTAATCGTTCCTGCTTTTTACGGAATAATTTTAGGCGATAACCCCTCTAATATTTTCTATATCGGGCTTGCCGTTTTGGTTGTCGCTATCGTTTTAATCAACCTTGATTTTGATAAAAGTGAAAACAAGCAAAAATCTAAACTAGATTGGCTTTGGGTTATTTTTATCTCTCTCGCCTTTTTAGGTAACGGCGTTGCGTGTTGTATTAATACCGACTTTTCTAAAACGTTTAACGGCGAATATACTTACGAAATGCTTTTAATTGCATTTACAGTATCGGCTTGCTTACAATTTATCCCTGCAATATTTACGGATAGAAAAACTTTTAAGGAAGATAGAAAACAACTTTCTATTTTAACCCCACTTTGGGGGCTATGCAACGGCGCAACTAACTCTTGCGTTATCCTAGCAATAGCAGAAGGTATTAAGGCATCTGTCCTTTTCCCTGTAGTATCAGGCGTTTCGATGAGCATTTCGTTTGCCGTTTCCGCCCTTGTGTTTAAGGAAAAATTTAAGCCCCTAAAATTCGTAGGCTTTTTCCTTGGTATCGTTTCAGTAGTATTGTTAAACTTATAAAAATTTAAAAAAGCGTGTGATAATTCACAATAATGTTGTTAATTCTATAATTAACCGTGAGCCAACTAAAAAAGAACAAATAGAAATAAATAAAGCAAAAAAGAAAAGGAGATTTTGGAAATGATTGAACTACGCAAATATAATTTAACCAAAGATGAGTCTGTTTTTCTTGAAGATATAATTTATAATATTGTTGACTTTCAAACGTCTGTTACGTTAAGTTTTGAAAATAATTATTCCTTTCAGATAGACCCTTGTGGTAATGGATTTGAAGTCTGGCATTTAGGAAAAATTGTTAATAAATTTGAAAATATAGATGATTTATTGTTAAACCTTAAATTTGATGGTAAGCCATTTATAGAACAATTAAGTAAAATTGATTATGAATAAAAAAGAAAAGCGTGTGAATTATCACACGCTTTTTTATTTTGTCATTTTTTAGAACGCGTAGTTTCTTGCAATTATATATGCTAGATATGCAAAGTAAAGTAGTATTGATACAATACCGATTTTTTTGCCGATATCCTTTCGTATAAAGGAAATAATCATTAACGCTACACCAGTTCCTAACATAAATAAGGTGTCTATTAACATATCCGCATTAACGGTAATACTGCTAATGGTTGACGCTAAGCCTAAAACAAATAGAATATTAAATACGTTAGAGCCGATTATGTTACCGATTGCAATTTCGTTTTCGCCTTTTTTAGCGGCAACGATACTGGTAACAAGTTCTGGGAGAGAAGTTCCCATAGCAACAATGGTAAGCCCTATTAAAACTTCATCCATTCCGAGCAATTTTGCAACGTCGCTAGCACCAACTACTACCCAGTCACCACCAACGATAATGGCTAAAAGCCCTACAACTAAAAGTGCTAAACTTTTAAGCGCGCTTGGTTTTTCTTCTTTAATTTCTTCCTTTTCTTGCTTTGTATCCGTCTTTTTTGCGCGAACTACTAGGAATACTAAATACAAAACAAAAACTATAACAAGTATTAATGATTCAATAAAGTTAAGCACTAACGGCGTTGTTACAAAAGAAAAAACAACAAGCAATGCCGAAATAAAAATCATAATGGGAATATCGTAAAGTTTAATTTCCTTATCGATAACCATAGGTGCAAATATTGCTGAACAACCGCCAACAACTAACACGTTAAAAATATTAGAGCCTACAACGTTGCCCATACTAATATCATTAGCACCTGCAAGAGATGCGTTGATTGATACCGATGCTTCTGGCGCGCTCGTGCCCATTGATACTAACGTTAAACCGATAATAAGCGCAGGTATTTTTAATAGTTTTGCGATATTGCTAGCACCATCAACAAACCAGTCTGCACCCTTAATTAGTAGATACATACCAACTACTAAAAATATAATCGGGTCTTTAAGTTGTAAAATTTTATCCCACATAATTTCTCCTTTAGAAAACAAAAAAACTTTCCCCGTATGGCAAAAAAGCCTAACGGAAAAAGTCTTGAAATTTAAGTTGCTACCGAGCGAAACGCTGTATTGACGATATGCAACGCAAGAATCTTGCTTTCTACTCCCTTTTTCGGACGTATTTTATTTGTTAATATTTTATAACTATAAACCTATTTTGTCAAGCGTTAGCACTAAAAAACTCTAACGCTTCTTTATATCCGTTTATGCCCTTGCCTTTAATAACTTTTTTAGCAACTAGCGAAACGTAACTGATTTTTCTAAAATCTTCTCTGTTATCAACGTCGGTTAAATGCACTTCCACAGTAGGAATATCTACTGCCTTAATAGCATCTAAAATGGCTACCGAAGTATGAGTGTAAGCCCCAGCATTAATAACTATACCATCGTATTTTCTATATGCTTTTTGTATAGCCGTGCAAATTTCGCCCTCACAATTAGACTGAAAGCACTTTACTTTTAAGTTTAATTCTTTAGCACTTTGCTTTACAAATTTTACAAGTGCTTTATAATCGCTTTTGCCGTAAAGTTCAGGCTCACGAATACCTAACATATTTAGGTTAACACCATTTATTACTAAAATCTTCATAACCTTTTATTATCTCCGTTTTAGTGCTTTCTATATTTTGGTTAAACACTTCTATATCGCTTGCGTTTTTATAAATTTCCTTTCTTTCGCGGTAAAGTTGCTCTATTCCCTTTTTAGCCAAAATAGGTCTATTTATCATAGTAAGGTCTTGCAAATTTCGTTTTACGTAAACTATAACGCCGTTGGTTTTTAAATTTTTAACGTTTTGGCTATCTATTACCGCACCACCGCCTAACGCAATTACCTTTCCGCTATTAATAGAAATCTCTTTTACTACTTCACTTTCTATTTCTCTAAACGCCTTTTCGCCACTTTCTAAAATAATATCTTTAGGGCTTTTTCCCGTTTTTATTTTTATAACTTCATCGGTATCGATAAACTCACGATTTAGTTCTTTTGCAACGAGTTTTCCTACCGAACTTTTACCAGAAGACGGCATTCCACAAAGCACGATATTTGCCTTTTCTCTGCTTATATAGGAAATATTTTCTTCTATTAAACTATTATCAATATCTTTTTCTAAAAATATTTCTTGTGCTTTTACGGCTTGTGCAACTAACATTGGTAGCCCGTTGCTATACTTAATATTAAGCGCCTTAGCGTCCTTTAATATTTCTGTTAAAAAGGGGTTATACACACAATCTAAAATAAACTCTAATCGCTTAAATTTAGAAATATCTATTATCTTTTCGTAAACGTTAGGATATGTTCCTATTGGCGTGGTGTCTATAATAATCTCGGCGTTTATATCGTAGCAGTTAGTATAATTAACTTTGCCCGTTCTGCTTACCACCACGAATTTAGCGTTATTATTTTTACATACTGCTTGTGCCGTTAAACTTGTCCCACCCGAGCCTAAAATAAGCACGGTTTTGCCGTTTAAATTTACACCCTTTCGGTCTATTGCGTATTGCATACCGTAAACGTCGGTATTAAAACCGATAAGTTTACCGCCTTTTTTTAGCACGGTATTAACAGCACCAACCTTTTTGGCGCTATCGTCTATATAGTCTAAATACTCCATAACCGTTTGCTTATACGGAATAGTAACGTTAAAGCCACCGTATTCATCATTTTTTAAAAATGATAAAAGGTTATCCTTTCCCGTTTCTATTAACGAGTAATCTAGTCCGCAATTATTATGTATTAGGGCGGAATAACTATACCCTAATTTTGCACCGAGCAATGCGTATTTCATATAAGTTCTTTATATGCTCCTAAAAATACGAATTTATCGCTTCCGTTTTCTAATTCTGCTATTAAGTTTTGAACTTTAATATCACTTACGTCGCCTTCAAAATCAAAGTAGAACATAAATTCAAACTCGGAGTTAGGTAGGGGGCGTGATTCAATTTTAAGTAAGTTAAGCCCTAATGCTGAAAACTTGCTGATAATGCCGTTAAGGCTACCCGGTTTATGTGAAATGCTAGTCATTATGCTAATTCTATCGGCATTTTTGTAAATTTGTAAGTTTTTAGCAATGCAGATAAACCTAGTGTAATTTAAGCCGTTATCCTGCACGCTTTTTTCTAAAATCTTTAAGCCGTAAATTTCAGCACAATCTTGTGAACATAGTGCTGCAACGGACTTGTCGCCCATTTCCTTTACCATTTTGGCAGCAACAGCGGTGTTTTCTACACTTTCTATTTCTACCTTTAAGCCTTTAAGATAATTTTCGCATTGTTTTAAGGCTTGTGGGTGAGAGATAACCTTCTTTATATCTTCAAGTTTACTACCATTTACCGAAACTAACGCGTGTTCTATTTTTGCCCTTACTGAACGCACGATATAAAAGTTGTGCTTTTTCATAAGGTCATACACTTCTGAAACAGAACCTGCCGTGCTATTTTCGATAGGGAGAACGCCGAATTCACAAAGCCCGTTTTCTACTGCCGAAAACACCCCTTCAAAATTCTTAAAATAGGTCACGTCTGAAATAGAGAACACTTTTTTTGCAACTGAACCTGAATATGCGCCTAAAATTCCTTGGCAAGCAACTTCCGCTTGCACGGGAAATTGCTTTAATCCATTAGATAAAATTTGATTGATTTTATCCTTGGTTATTGATGAACTATTAAGTAACGCCGTTTGATAAGACTTGCTTGTATGAAATATTGATTTATAAACTTCTTTTAGATAAATCTTTAATTCTTCGGGCGTGTCCTTTGTAATTCTATAAACGATAGAATCTTCGCGGTTAGTGTCGTTTACAGCCTTTTTTTCGCCCTTTTTAGCCTCTGCAATATCTTTTACCGCCGTCATTCTTTTAACGTATAAACTAGCAATTTCATCATCTATACAATCTATTTCTTTTCTTATTTCGTCAACAGTTTTCATAATCTATCCTATAAAATTTCATCTAGTAACGCTATTGCTACCGCGCTTTCTACACAAGGAACGGCGCGAACTGCCACGCAAGAATCGTGCCTGCCTTTTATACTAATTTTAACGTTTTTGTTATTGACTAAATCAACGCTTTCCTGTTCTTTTGAAATGGACGGGGTGGGCTTAAACGCAACAGAAAGGGTTATGTTTTCGCCATTTGATATACCGCCGTTTATTCCACCTGAATTGTTGGTAATTGTAGTTATCTTTCCATCAA
>JAZRHN010000100.1:0-23382 GCA_045644785.1 Christensenellaceae bacterium | reverse complement strand
TAAATTTTCCGATTTTATCTCGGGAACAATAAAATGGTTAATTGGTATTATTTTGGCTGTTTACGGCCTATTTATGACCGTGCAGGGGGTTGTTGGTGCAACTTATGATGGAATTACGTATAAAATTGCTAAATATACGGTATCAAACTCGATTCCATTAATTGGTAGTTTGTTAAAAGATGGATTTGATATTGTTGTTGCAGGAAGTATTATAATTAAAAATTCAATTGGTATAACGAGTATTTTTATGGTAATAGGGCAAATTTTATCGCCTGTTATAGATATGATAATACTATCTCTTATATTAAGATTAACGGCTTCTTTCTGTGCGACGTTAGGGGATAATGAAACATCAACTCTTTGTTTATCCAGTTCTAAAGGGATAACTTATATGTCAATTTCTGTTTTAGTAGTAGGGCTGATGTTTTTTATAACATTTTTATTGATGATTTTTTCTGCAAACGTGATTTAGTAATGAAAGAAATAATTTTAAGCATTATATCCATAAGTTTAATACTTACGTTGTTTGATTTAATACTTCCAAAAGGGAATATGTCAGACATAATCAAATATTGTTTATCTTTTATTTCTCTAATAATTTTAATATCTCCACTTATCAATAAAAACGGTTGGTTAGATTTTAATTTTGAAACTTATAACGAAATATATTACGACCAAAACCTGTTAAATTTTATTAACGAAAAAAAGTTAATAAACGATGAAAAAATTTGCAATGAAATAATTAAAAAAACCGGAATAAATGACGCTGTTGTCAAAATAGAATATACTGTTAACGAATTAAACGCCGTTTATACCGGTGCAAACGTTTATGGATGTTCGTATGTTCAAGAAATTGCAACTGAATTGTCTACATATCTTAACGTTCCGGTAGGAGAAATAAGATTTTATGAATAACGCGCGTTTAATAGAAAAAATTAAAAAAAACAAGAAAATTACTTATCTTATTGTTGCAGTATTGATTTTATTTTGTTTTTTCTTGTTAACACTGAATTTTGATGATAAAAAAACTACCACTGAAGGTAGCGAATTAACTTTATATGTAAAAAATCTTGAAAATAATCTATCTGATTTACTATCTAGCGTTGAAGGGGCAGGAAAAGTAAAAGTTGCTATCTCATTAAAAAGCGGTATGGAAACCGTGCTAGCAATGAAAACTACTGTAACAGATACTATAAATGGAACTGAAACAGTAACGGCACCAATAACTGTAAATGGTAAAACGGTTGTCGTTAAAGAGGTTTTTCCCGAAATATCAGGAGTAATTATTGTTGCAGAAGGTGCAAATAAGATACTCGTAAAAAATAAAATTTTACAGGCTACATCGTCGTTATTAGACGTAAATGTAAATAAAATTGAAATTTTAACAATGGGTTAACGGAGGGTGTTAAATGTCAAAAACTAAAAAAATTATCGTTTTATCTTGTATGATTGCTTTATTAGCAGTAACTGCGATTTTTAATTTCTTACTTAGCAATCAAGAATTGAGTGCCGACGTATCTGCGTCTGCTTCTGCGGCAAATTATTTTACACAATATAGAAATGAAAGATTAACCAATAGAAACGAAGAAATTCTTCAATTAGACGCTATAATTGCACAATCAGCAGAAAATAGCACTGAAAAGGCAGAAGCATTAAAATTAAAAACTGAACTTACTGTAAATACCGAAAGGGAAATGCTTTTAGAAACTTTAATTAAAGCATATGGCTTTGAAGATGCAGTAATTGTTATTGGTCTAGATTCAGATAATGTGAACGTAATCGCTAAATCAAGTGATTTAACGTCAGACGACGCTATTGCAATCTATACCTTAATTAGTGAAGAGTTAAGCATTTCGCCAGAAAACGTAAAAATTATTCCTATTTCTTAAAAATATACTATGCAAAATGAATATTTTGTGGTAAAATACTATAAAAGTATTTTTTTACGGAGATATTTATGGCGCATTTTAAGAAAAAGATGCAAATGAAAAACGAAGGCAAAATCGTTTATGGTTCAGGTATAATCGATAGTATTGTTTACCACGCTTTAAGCGACGTTCCTTATATCCAACTTTATTCAATTACCCCGTCTAAAAAAGGTAAATCTTCTATAGACGTTCATTTTGATAAAGAAGGGGTTCATATTGATATATACGTTAAAATCCATTTCTCTCAAACAGTAAACGATATGGCGTTTAAGATTCAAGAAACAATCCGTCATAATATTGAAAATATGACCGATTATAAAATTTCTGATATTAACGTTATCGTAAAAGGTTTGTTATTCGATGATGTTTCTGTGCACGAAAAACTGGCTGAAACTTCAAATAAAGAAAAAGAAACGGAAGTAGAAACAGAATCTGCTAATAACGCAGAAAAGGATACTAGCAAATGAGAAGTTTAGCAAGAGAATGTGTTTTTAAATATATTTTTTCCAAGCTCTTCAACCAACAAGACGAAGGGCTTTTTGCTCATTTATGCAACGAGTTAAATAACGAAGATAAAGATTTCGCAAATCTTCTTTTATCTAACGTTGAAGAAAATCAGCAAAAATATTTAGATAAAATTGAGGAATTATCAGAAAACTTTAGATTATCAAGAGTTGTTAACACTGATAAATGTGCACTATTAATCGGAATGGCAGAATTAGATAATATTAAAAGCACGCCTATCGCAGTTGCAATAGACGAAGCTGTTAAACTTTCCGCTAAATATTCAGGGGATAGGTCACCTGATTACGTTAACGGTATTCTATCAGGATTTTTAAACGAGGTAAGATAAATGGCTAATATTATTGATGGAAAACTTGTATCTCAAACCATTAAGGACAACCTTAAGGAAAAAGTTTTAGGCTTTAACAAACAGTTCGGCAGAGATATTACTCTTGCCGTTGTGATGGTAGGCGATAATCCTGCATCTCAAATATATGTAAAAAATAAGATAAAATCGGCAGAATACGTTGGCATTAAATCTGTTTCATTAAATTTACCTGAAGATTGCTCTCAAAATGACGTTGAAACAGCAGTATTATCATTAGTTAACGACACTACTATTGATGGGATTTTAGTTCAATTACCGCTCCCTAAAAAATTCAATGAAGACGCGGTCTTAAATCTTATTCCTGCAGAAAAGGACGTTGATGGTTTTTGTGCTGTTAACGTTGGTAATTTAACCTTAGGTAAGGAAACAACTGTTTCTTGTACACCAAAAGGAATTATTGCACTATTACATCACTACAATATAGAGCTTGCAGGTAAAAATGCTGTTGTAATCGGCAGAAGTAATATTGTTGGTAAACCTGCTGCATTACTTTTATTACAAGAAAATTGCACGGTTACCGTTTGTCATAGCAAAACTGCTAACTTAAAAGAAATTTGCCGTAGTGCTGATATTTTAGTTGCCGCTATCGGTAGATCTAAATTTGTTACCGAAGATATGGTAAAAGACGGCGCGGTTGTTATTGACGTTGGTATTAATAGAACGGAAAATGGTATTACGGGCGACGTTGATTATGATGCTGTTGCAAATAAAGCATCTTATATTACACCTGTTCCGGGTGGTGTTGGTCCTATGACTATTGCAATGCTTATGGAAAACGCATACGAATGTGCGGTTAGAAGGCAAGAAAAATGACTTTTGAAGAAAAGTATAGTCAATATCTTTCAATAATTAATAGTGGTTTAGATGATATTTTTAATAGTCTAAACAGCGTATCGGAAGAAGTTATTGAAGGCATGAAATACGCTGTTTTAGATGGTGGTAAGCGTATTAGACCCGTTTTATGTCTTGCTTTTGCAGACGTTTTAGGTGTTGATTTAAATCAAGCGCTTAATTTTGCCTTATCTATTGAATTAATCCATTCTTATTCACTAGTTCATGACGATTTGCCCGCATTAGATAACGATGATTATAGAAGAGGGAAGCTTTCTACACATAAAAAATTTGGTGAAGCATATGGAATATTGATTGGTGATGCGTTATTAAATTTAGCATACGAAACAGCGCTTAATAAAGAGAGTTTTTCTTCAAATGATAAAAAAGCATTAAAACTCATTGCTGATTACGCTGGATATAGCGGAATGATTGCTGGGCAATATTTAGATTTAAAAAATGAGAAGAAATCTAACGTTTCTAATAGCGACCTATTAGACGTTTATGAAAATAAAACTGCTAAATTGTTGACTGCACCTATATTAGTAGCATCAATTTTGGCAGATGATAAATATTATGCAGAACTTAAGGAACTTGGATATTCACTTGGTTTAGCATTTCAAATTAAAGACGATTTAATGGATTTTTATGGTAGTTTAGACTTAATTGGTAAAACTCCAGGTAAAGATTTAACCCAAGATAAACTTACGTCAATAAAAATTTACGGCGTTGACGGGGCTAAAGACAAGTTAACCGCTCTACATAATAAATCTATTGAGATTGTTTCAAAATTACCCAATAATCAATTTATTTTATCGCTTCTCGATAATCTTTATTTAAGGAATAAATAATGAAGGTTTTAGTTTGCATAAATAATAGTAAGGACGTTGATGGTAAGTGTAAAGATCAATTAGTAAACGTTCTTACTAAATATTCGCTTGAATTTGATATCGTTTATAATAACGAGCAAATCATATCAAATGATTATAGTGCGTTGTTCGTTGTTGGTGGAGACGGTACTATTTTACAGTACGTTGAATTTTCAAGCTTAAACAAAATTCCTATTATTTCAATTAATGCAGGTAAACTTGGTTTTTTAACTGAATTTGAATACGAAAATATTGAAGAAGCCGTTTCATTATTTGTTAATAACGAACTTATTAAAGATGAAAGAGCCACGTTAAAATATGAAGATAATAACCAAATTTTTTATGCATTAAATGACGTTGTTATTCAAAGAATATACACTGACACACAAGGAATGTTGGTTTCGGTTAGAGTGTATTTAGACAACACTTTAATTGACGATATTACTGGAGATGGCGTTATTGTTAACACGCCAACAGGTTCAACGGCATACTCATTATCGGTTGGTGGTTCAATATTAGCACCCGGTATTAATGCTTTTGCGGTTTCGCCAATAGCATCACATTCTTTTAATCAACGTCCCGTAATCTTTTCTTCAGATAAAACGTGTAAACTTGTTTATCAAAAGGGAACTAGTGCTGGTATATTCGTTGATGGTAGATTTGTTAAATCTCTTAAAGAAAACGATGAAATAATTATTAATAAAGCAGAATTACCTACAATTTTTCTTAGAAAAAAAGATTCAGACTTTTTCAAAAGATTAACCGAAAAATTAAAATATAGAGCAGGGGATTTATAATGACTAAAAAGGAAAGACAGAATTTTATAATTTCAATTATTACTGAAAGAGAAGTTAGTACTCAAGAAGATTTAAACCAAATCTTAATAGATTCTAACGTAGACGTTTCTCAAGCAACCTTATCAAGAGATATTAACGAATTAAACCTTACAAAAGTTAGGGGTTTAAACGTTAAATATAAATATGCACTTCCTTCAATTAAGAGAAATGATATTTCTCCTAAAATTATTGATTTATTTAAGCATACGTTAGTTTCAATTGACGTTGTAAATAATTTAATCGTTTTAAAAACCCTTAATGGTAACGGCGGTTCTGCAGGTATGGCAGTTGATGAAATGAAGATACCTGAAATTTTAGGAACTATTGCTGGTGACGATACTTTACTTATTATTACTAAAAATGATTCAGACGCACAAACTGTAGCAAAAAGTTTAAGGATGATTTAATGTTAAATAAATTAACAATTAAAAATATCGCTTTGATTGAAAGTGTGACCATAGATTTTTCAAAAGGACTCAACGTTTTGTCTGGGGAAACAGGCTCAGGCAAATCTGTTATTATTGAGTCCTTAAATTTCGTTTTGGGTGCTAAAGCTGATCGTTCGTTAATTAGATCAGGCCAAAACGATTGCTATGTTTGCGCCGAATTTGACGTTGCAAATAATAAATCTATTCAAGATGCTTATACTGAATTTGATTTTGATTGTGACGACGTATTGATTTTATCTAGAAAATTTGATATTAACGGCAAAAATTCAATTAAAATCAATGGAAATACCGTTAACGTATCGATGCTTAGAAGGTTTACGCGTTCCCTTGTGGACGTTCATGGTCAAAGCGAGCATTTCGAATTATTAAACGTGGGAAATCAGTTAAAACTTTTAGATAATTTTAGTGGAGAAGAAAACTTTTCATTAAAAGAAAAAATAAAGGTTTTATATGATGAATTAAAAATAATTAATAATTCTTTAGACGAGTTGGGTGGAGATGAATCATATAGACTAAATAGGTTAGACGTTCTTAATTTTCAAATTAATGAAATTGAAAATGCAGGAATTACCGAGACCGAAGAAGATGAATTGCTTATAATTCGTGAAAAGATAAAAAACCAAGAAAAGATTATTAATTCTCTTAACGTAATAAAACAAGCATTAAACGGTGAAAACGGTGTATCAGACCTTGTTTTATATAGCATTAAAAATGCCAATCTAATAAGTAATTTTGCCCCTGAATATGAAAATCTAGCCAATCAATTATCGGGACTTATAGATGCTACAGATGGTGTTATTAACGAAACTGAAAGCATGTTAGAGAGTTTCGATTACAACGAATATGATAACGACTATATTGAACAAAGATTAGAGATAATTAAAACCTTAAAAAAGAAATATGGTGGCGGTTATAATGAGATTATGGCATTTTTAGAAACCGCTATAGTTGAACGTGATAAGTTAAATAACTTTAATGAAAACGCTGAAAAACTCTTAAAAAGAAAGCAAATCGTTTTACAAGAATTATTTGTTTTATACGAAGAATTAAGTAAAATAAGAAAAGAAAAGGCATTAATTTTATCTAAAAACGTTTGTGAAGAACTTTTAGAACTCGGTATGCCAAGTGCTAAATTTGAAATTTCTTTTTCTGACACACCTGATTTTTACACTTGTAAGTTTGATAGTGCAAATGGTTATGACCAAATTGAATTTTTATTTTCAGCAAACCTAGGTGAGCCCCTTAAAAACCTTTCAGCAGTTATTAGTGGCGGTGAAATGTCTAGATTTATGCTAGCAATTAAAGCGCAATCAGCAAAATATAATGATGTTTCTACATATGTGTTTGATGAAATTGATGCAGGTATTAGTGGAAAGGTAGCATCAACCGTTGCCAAAAAACTTGTTAAAATCTCTAAAAATACACAAGTTATAGCAATAACTCATTTACCGCAAATTTCAGTTTATGCTGACAATAATTTATTAATTTCTAAATCTGAAGAAGATGATAGAACTGTAAGTAGCGTAAAGGCGCTAGATAGTGAAGATAAAATCAATGAAATCATACGTTTAGTTGGCGGTTCTGTTGATAGCGTTTCAGCAAGACAACATTCATTAGAACTTATCAGTGAAGCTGAAGAATATAAAAATTCATTATAAAAAAACATAATAAATAATATAAGTCCTAATAGATGCTAAATCTATTGGGGCTTTTTTTGTATAAAATTAAACGTCTTGCCCATTATAATCAAGACATTATGAAAAAGAAATTTACACTTTTATTTATTTTAATAATTAGTTTTTGTTTTTTTATTCCTGTAACACGCGTATATGCTGATAGTAATTACGTCTATCTAGGCGGTTTCCCTGCAGGATTTTCTCTAGAAGAACGTGGTGCGAGAATTGTAGGCGTATCTGACGTTGTTACAAATGAAGGAATTAAATCACCCGCAAAAGATATTGGTTTAGATAAAGGAGATTTAATTCTTGCAATTGATGATACGGAAGTAAATAACCCTTTAGATATTGAAAATACCTTAAAAAATGGCGAAAATAAGCTTTTAACAGTAAAGAGAAAGGGTGAATTATATTATTATAATATTAAGCCTGCAAAAGATTTAAATGGCAAATATCGCCTAGGTGTGTTTGTTAAAGAAATAGTTAATGGTGTGGGGACTGTTACTTTTATTAAAGATAACGTTTTGGCCGCGCTTGGCCATCCAGTATTAAATGCAGATGAAAGTATTATGGAAATACGTTCAGGAAATATATATAATTGTAATATTATTGGGTATAAAGCAGGAGAAAGGGGAAATCCTGGGGAATTAAAAGGATTTTTTAACACAAATAACCCTATTGCTAAAATAACTAAAAATCTCCCCGAAGGTATTTTTGCTAATATAACGGGCGAGTTAGACGTAAAAAATAGAGTCGAAATAGGTAAAGCCAGTATTGGAGGTGCTGAAATTTATACAACAATTTCAGGTGAAAACCCAGTTAAATATTCAATTAATATTATTAAATCTGATGATTTATTATCTACAAAAAACCTAGTTATAAAAGTTACAGATAAAAGATTATTAGAAACCACTGGAGGAATAGTTCAGGGTATGAGTGGCAGCCCAATTGTGCAAAACGGTAAAATAGTTGGTGCTGTAACCCACGTATTTATTAATGACCCAACAATGGGGTATGGAATAAATATAAATAATATGCTAATTAAAATATAAAATGTTAAGAAAATAATATAGACAAGAAAAAAGAGATTGATAAATCTCTCTTTTTTCTTTATTTTACAATGTTTTAATTATATGTTTATGTGTGACATAATGTATATTTTCATATTTTTTGCAAACGATAAATATAGGTGAAAACATGAAAAAAATTTATACATTATTATTTATAATGGGTTTTGTTATTGCGATAAACTTTTTAATTTCTTGTAATAACACTCCAAAAGTTTATGCAAGTGAAATTGATTTTAAATCAAAGTCTAATATTTTAATCGAAGCAAATAGTGGCGAGATTATTTTAGCAAATAATGAAAGGGAACATTTACCAATTGCAAGTATTTGTAAGGTAATGACTCTTTTATTAGCCTTTGAATCATTAGATAAAGGCGAAATTAAATTAGAACAAGACGTTCAAATAAGTGAAAATGCATCGAAAATGGGTGGTTCTCAAGTTTTTTTAGAAGAAAATGGCATTTATAAGGTTTCTGAATTATTAAAATCTATTACCGTTGCTTCTGCAAACGATGCATCAGTCGCTATTGCCGAATTAATTGCAGGAAATGAACAATCTTTTGTAGATAAAATGAATTCTAAAGCAAAAGAACTAAATATGAGCGATACAAGTTTTGTAAATTGCACCGGATTACCTGCTAATGGGCAATACTCTTGCGCATTAGACGTCGCAAAAATGTTCTCAAAACTTATTACTCACAAAGAATATTTTAATTATTCAATAATTTGGATGGATAAAATTCAACACTCAAACGATAGAATAACTGAAATATCTAACACTAATAAACTAATTCGGTTTTACGAAGGTTGCGACTGTGGTAAAACTGGTTTTACAAGCGAAGCAGGACATTGTTTGGTTGCTTCTGCTGTAAGAAATAATTTACGATTTATTTCAGTAACTTTATCTGCACCCGACAGTAAATCAAGGTTTGCCGAAACTTCTGCAGCTTTTAATTATGGTTTTAATAATTATGAAAATAAAAACATTTTATCTTCAGATACACCATTAGATATTCCTGTACACGTTGAAAAGGGTAAAAAGAGTAATCTTGAAATATATCCTGAACAAAACGTATTTATGCTTTCAAAAAAGAATCAAAAACGCAGTTTTGACCTTTCATTTATTCCTTCTGATAAAATTATAGCGCCAATAAAAAAAGGTGATTTTGTAGGGGTTATAGATATTTATGAAAACAGTATAAAAATTAAATCAGTAAACGTTGTAGCGGGTGAAGACGTTTATAGAAAAAATTATTTTGATAATATAGTTGATATTTCACTAAATTGGAATATTTAGTATAAAAACAAGCAAAACATTTTTGCTTGTTTTTTCAATATATTGTGTTTTTAATAATATACCACGCACTATTTATCGATTTTTTCTTGCAATTTATATACTTTTATTATATAATAACAAATATAACATTTTAATTGGGGTCGTTTATTATGAACGAAAACGAATACGTCGTTGACTATTCAACAAAACTTGATAATTTTGAAGGACCTTTAGACCTTTTACTTCACCTAATTAAGGAAGCTAAAATCGAGATAAAGGATATTTTCGTTTCGCAAGTTACCGAACAGTTTTTACAGTATATGGACGGTTTGTCAATTTTAGACGTAGATAAGGCAAGCGAATATCTTAATATGGCTGCAACTTTACTTGAGATTAAATCAAAATCTGTATTACCTAAAGTTGAGGAAAATTTAGATGATTTAGAAGACCCCGAGCAAGCACTTATTAGAAAACTTGAAGAATATAAAATCTTTAAAGAAGTTAGTGAAAAATTAAAAAATCAAGAGAACGTTTCTAGATTCTATAAAGACCCAGATAAATCTGTTGGCGACGTTAAGGTTGTTTATAACGACTTTAACCTTGACGGGCTTATAAAGGCTTTTTCAAAGCTTATGATGAAAGTTGACGAACATAAACGCCAACAAAATATTCTAAAAGAAATTCCTAAAGAAGTATTCACTGTAAAAGATAAAGTTGAAGTTATTCGTACGGTTCTTTTAGAGAAAAAATCTACTAGTTTTTTTGAATTATTTAGAGTTAACTGCACCAGAAATGAACTTATAACAACTTTCCAAGCTATGTTAGAGTTATTGAAATTACAATATATAACTGTTGAACAAAGTGAAATGTTTGAAGATATTACTATTACGTTAAAGGAGGATAGAAATGAAGAACTTGGAGAAATTGACGAGTATAATTGAGTCAATATTATTTGTTTCAGGCACTCAAGTTGCCATATCTGATATTGCAGAAAAACTTGAAGTTACCGATAAAGTTATCCTTGATTGTGCAAAAGAATTACAAAAAAAATATTCTGATGATTGTGGAATTAATCTATTAATTTTTAATAAAAAACTTCAATTTGCTTCAAACCCAAAGAATGCAGAAGCCGTTTCTTCAGTTCTTAATCCCATTAAAGAAAAAGAACTTTCTAAAAGCATGTTAGAAGTTGCTGCAATTATTGCTTATAAGCAACCTGTAACAAGAATTGATTTAGAAGAAATTCGTGGTAATTCAGAATATGCCGTTCAAAAACTTTTAGAGTTAGGCGTTATTGAACCCGTAGGCAGAAAAGATGCCGTAGGAAGACCCGTTATGTTTGGAACAACAGATAATTTCTTAAAGCGTTTCCAAATATCATCTTTAGATGAATTGCCTGACTACGATGAATTAATGGAAAAAATCAGCGTTATTCATGGCAATGACTCAAGTGATGAATATCTATATAAAAAAGACGTTTATAAAAGTGAAGAAGTTGCAACTACCGTCGAACAGCCTGCTACTACGACTGATGATTTCGATTTACCTGATATTAATGATGAAGAAATTCCCGAACATTTACTTGGTGAGGAAGTAATTAAAATTTAATATATTTGTAAAAACCTAAAGCGTATCCAAAATTGGATACGCTTTTTGTATAATAACTTGTTAAATACTAATACTTATATCGTGATTTTTATACCAATCACTTTTGGGATATTAATTATACCCGTATTAATAGGAACTTCATTAAATTATAACGATAAATGCCTTACAATAAGGTTTAGTTTATATAAATTATTTAAAATTTTAACAATAAATATATTTTATGAAAATGGTTTTTTTATAAAGATTAACTCTAAAATTGTTAAAAAAATTAAACCGAAAGAACTCTTTAGTATAAAAAATAAAATTGAACCATTAAAAGATTATCACTTTTTATCATTTAATTCAAAAGCTATTATAAATATAAACGAAAAATATTGGCAATATATTGCATTTTTTTACAATAAAAGCAACGCAATTATTCAATCATATTTTAAAAGGACAAAGCCTTATCTAAAAATAAACAACAAATTAACTTTAACTGAAGAACTTGATACAAAAATCGAGGTTAAACTTACAATTTTCGTAAATATTCTTACTATTTTAGTAAGCATTATTAAAATGGGAGTGCAAAAAATAATTAATGAATGCAGACAAAAACAGAATAAACAACGTAATAGAAACAGCGTTAAAAAACATCCATCAATTAGTTGACGTTAATACAATAATCGGTAAACCGATTCAAAACGATAATAACGATATTATTTTGCCAGTCTCAAAGATTACCTTTGGTGTTCTTGCAGGTGGTGGAGAATATGGAAAGGTTGGAATATTTAAAAAGGGTTATGAATTACCATATTCTGCTGGTAACGGAAGTATAGTTTCTATTTCTCCATGCGGTTTTTTGGTTAAAACAAAAAATTCTGATTATAAAATACTTGCTATAAACAACAATTCAATTGATTTGCTAATTGAAAAAGCATCTGAATTTATTGATAAAATTATCTTAAAGGAAAATAAATGAAAAAAACAATATTAATATTTTGCTCAATAATTTTAAGTTTTGCATATATAAACCTTACTCCAAAAAGCGTTTCCGCTGATAGTTATTCAGAAATCGTTATAGAATCTAATTCAAATAGAGTTCTTTATGAAAGTAACGCACATACAAATAGATATCCTGCAAGCACAACTAAAATTTTAACTGCAATTTGTATAATTGAAAATTGTAATTTAGATGAAGTTATTACAATAAAAAAGCAAACCACCGGTATAGAAGGCTCTAGCATTTATCTAGAAGAAGGTGAAAAGTTATCAATAAAAGATTTACTTTACGGTTTAATGCTTCGCTCCGGTAATGATTGTGCTGTAACTCTTGCAACATATTGCTCCGGTTCTATAGATAATTTTGCTAAATTAATGAATTCTTTTGCCAAAAAAATAGGAGCAATTAATAGTAATTTTGTCAATCCCCACGGTTTACACGATGATAATCATTATACAACGGCATATGATTTAGCAATTATATCTTCATATGCAATAAAAAACCCCACTTTTAAGGAAATTGTTTCTACTAAAAAAACAACTATTCCGTTTACAACAAGAAACTATAATAGAGTTTTAATCAATAAAAATAAAATGCTATCTGAATACGAAGGTTCTACCGGTATTAAAACAGGATTTACAAAAAAAGCAGGAAGATGCCTAGTATCTAGTTCATATAAAAACGATATGGAATTAATATCAGTTGTATTAAATTGCCCACCAATGTGGGAAGAATCAAAAAAACTATTAAACTACGGCTATAATGAATATAAAAATACAAAATTAATAGAATGTGATAATATTATTGCTTTTACAAATTCAACGTTGACAAACTCAAAAATAGGTTTATACGCCAAAAATGACGTTATTTTACCCTTAAAAAATGAAGAGTTAAAAGACATACAAGTAGAAGTTAATTACCCAAAAACGCTTGATTTTGCCTTTGAAAAAGACACGCCAATAGGAGAAATTAAAATTTTATATAAAAATAACTTGCTTTTTACTGAAAAATTGTTTACCATTATAGGAGTTAATTGAGGATTGATATGAGAATAAATAAATTTTTAGCAGAAAGCGGTGTTTGCTCTAGACGTGCTGCAGACCAACTTATAACAGAAAAAAGAGTTAAAGTTAATAAAAATATTGCAAAAATAGGTCAAGAAGTTGGCGTAAACGACATTGTATACGTTGACGGAAGACCTGTTAACGCTGTAAAAAAATACGATTATTATATTATGAATAAGCCAAAGGGATACGTTTGCACTGTTAAAGACGATAAAGGCCGTAAAACCGTTATAGATTTACTTCCTGAAAACGTTGGCAGACTTTTCCCCGTAGGTCGTTTAGACTATGATTCAGAAGGCTTATTAATTTTAACCAATGACGGTGATTTAACCTTTAAGTTAACACACCCGAAAAATGAAATTCCAAAAACTTATTTGGTAAAAACCGAAAAACCCGTTACCGAAAAAGACTTAAATATTTTGAGAGCCGGAGTTGTCATTGATGGTGTTAAAACGGCGAAATGTAAAATAACACTTATACAAACAACAAAAACAGGTTCTAAATTACATATTACGATACACGAAGGTAGAAACCGAGAAATTAGAAAAATGTTTGAATGTGTAGGAAATAACGTAGATTTCTTAAAACGTATTAAGATAGGCGATTTAACCGTTTCAGGTTTAAATAGAGGTGAAATAAGAAAACTAACACCTGGCGAAGTAGAATATTTACTTTACTTATAAAAAAAGGCTCACACTAGTGAGCCTTAAATTTTTTCATTTTTTATTTACTAACGTAGAACTTTTTTTGTTTTGATAAAAAATATTTAACAACAAAATATAAGACAGCGTTAATGCAAGTAATAATTGGAATTACAATAAATGAAAGAACATTTCCAACGTTCGAAATATCTACGTTTAGTACAAAGTTAAACGCAACAATTATTACAATTAAATTAAAAATTACGATAGAAGAAGTAATAATTTCATCAGTATTTATAATTGTTGAAACTGACTTTTTAGGCGCTAGGAAAAAATTAATGCCAAAATAAACGGGGAATACAAAACACAAAACAAAAGCTATAGTATTAACTGCGCCATTAATAGCGTTTCCATATCTTGCATTAATAACAACCAATTCTAATAAAGAAAGTATAAAAACCATTAAAATTGATGAAAAAGACAACTTATTAGAATATAAATTACCGGCTTGTTTAGCAGAATCTTTTGAAGAAACTCTAACTTTAATTCCGTCTTTTTCGCCTTTAGCAACAATATCAGTATAATCAATTTCTTCGATAGATTTTTCAATATTATCATCGGTAATTTCTATTGTTTCATTAAACTTTTTAACGTTTTCAGGTTCTACAATATCTTCAATTTTTTCAATATCGTCACCATCGCGTTCAGTAACTTTATTATAAGAAATCAAACCGTTTAATATATTGCGATAATTTACTTCAATTTTATCATCAATTGAAATGGGCGCGTTAGAATCGATTTTTTTCTCCGTAACAACAGTTTCAACTTGTTTTTCGAGAGAAATTGAAGGGGTAGTGGTTGAAACACTTTTTATTGGCATACTAAATACAGGTGAAATAACCGGTTTGGGTTCTTCAAAGCCAACAAGTTTATCAATTATTGAGCGAGAAAAAGTCCACGAAATAAGGTTTTCATTAACAAAATTCCTTCCAGATTCTGTAATTTGGAAAAATTTTCTACGACCTTTATCGTAATCATACCAATATGAATTTAAATATTTCAATTTTTCAAGCCTTTTTAACGAACTGTATAACGTAGCTTGATTTAATTGATATTTTTTATCACTATCTAATTCAACAGAATCTATAATTTGTTGAGCAGTTTTATCGCCAGAAAGTAGCGTATGTAAAATTATAGTATCAATGTGCCCACGTATTAAATCACTTGAAATAGGTTGTTCCATAAAAAAACTCCTAAATAGATTATAATAATTATACAACATTTAACAAGAGCAGTCAACAATAAAATAAAAATTAAATTTTATTTTTATTATGACAAACATAATAAGATTAAAAAACGCTTGATTTTATAAAGTGATTATAAAGTTTTATATTTTATCGTTTTTTAGTGTTTACTATGCGTAAAAGTTGTGTTTTGCGCATAGTTACATGTTTTTGTTTTTATGAAAATAATGCCACCCTATTTAATACATTTTAATTTAAGTTCAAAAAATTGGCAGTCAACTATGCGTAAAAACTTTACAAATGACGTTATATATTATAAAATATAATTATGAAAGAAAAATCATTTTTTGAAAAACGCGAAATAAGTTGTATAGAACGAATTGAGTTAATTTGTAAAGAACTTCCCTATTATGTGGAAGACTTTTTTGTTGGGATTGAATTAACCACATCTCCACTAACAAGATTAAATTATGCTTATGATTTGCGTATTTTCTTTGATTTTTTAACAAAAAAAATATTTAGAAATAAAGAAAAAACTCAAATAGAATTGTCTGATTTAGATAAACTACAATCAAATGACATTGAATATTACTTAAGTTATTTAAGCCACTACACTATTAATGGAAAAAGTGTAAGATGCACAGAAACCGGAAAAGCACGTAAATTATCGTCTTTAAGAGCATTTTTTAAGTATTTTTTTAATAGAAACATACTTTCTTGCAATATTGCAACTAAATTATCTATGCCAAAGACACATGAAAAAGAAATAATTAGACTAGATAGCAACGAATCTGTTGATGAAATTGGCGACATGCTCTACTGTGTTGAAAATGGTTTAGGATTAACTAAAAAACAGTTCGCTTTTCACCAAGCAACAAAGCTTCGCGATACTGCAATAATTACCCTATTTTTAGGCACTGGAATACGTATAAGCGAGCTTGTAGGGTTAAATATTGACGATATTGACTTTAAAACTAACAGCTTTAGAGTTACTAGAAAAGGTGGAAATCGTAAAGTATTATATTTTAACGATGACGTTAAGGCGGCACTTATCGAATATATTGATTCTCGATTAAAAGAAGACGAAATCGAATTACCACAAGGCTCTCCCCTCTTTTTATCGTTACAAAATAAGCGTATTTCAACCAGACAAATTCAAGAATTAGTTAAAAAATACGCTAGAATAATTTCTCCCCTAAAAAAAATTACTCCGCATAAATTACGGAGCACTTTTGGCACTAATTTATATAGACAAACTGGCGATATTTACATTGTTGCTGACTTTTTAGGACATAAAGACGTGAATACTACAAAACGCCATTATGCAGCAATATCTGAAGATATGCGTAGAAAAACTATCGCAAATTATAATTTAACCAATAAAAAAGAAGATTAATCGGTAATAATTTTTGTTATTTTTATAATTTTATAGTTTTTATCTACTTCTAAACATTTTCCGCAACTATCACATATTTTTTCAGGATTAATATCGCAGAAATCATCTATTTCTTCATTTTCATCATCAATAATATTTTTTAAATCGTCCATAACTCACCTGCTAAACGTTTGTTTCATATATTATAACCTATAAATACTTGTAAAACAAGTATTTTTTTATTTTAAAAATGTAAACAAATGTTTGACATTTGATTTTTTACAAAGATATAATTATTATATGAAGAAAAATGACATTCAAAAAAAGTTAACCGAAGTATTAAATTATATAGTTGAATATACCGCATTAAACGGCTTTTCGCCCACTGTTAGGGATATTTGTGCAGATTGTAATATAAAATCAACAGCAACGGCTTATTCTTATTTAGAAAGGTTAAGAAAAGAAGGTTTAATAAACAAATCTAACAACAAAAAACGCGCTTTATCAATAGATGGTGTTAATGCAAAAAACGTGCCTATTGTAGGAATAGTAAGCGCGGGTCAACCCATACTTGCTATTGAAAATATTGAAGGATATTTTCCTCTTCCCCCTGAAATGTCTTCTAATGGAGAACTTTTTGCATTAAAAGTTTCTGGCGATAGCATGATTAACGTTGGAATATATAATAACGACGTTATAATTGTTGAAAAAAAACCTACCGCTGAAAATGGAGAGATAATTGTTGCTTTAGTTGACGATTCTGCTACTGTAAAAAGGTTTTTTAAAAGAGATGGAAAAATTGTTCTTCACCCAGAAAACGACCAAATGTCTGATATGATTTTCGATAACGTAAATATTATAGGCTCAGTTAAGGGTTTATATAGAAAATTTTAATTAGCAACCCAAAATAATTAAAGGATAGCACTTTGCTATCCTTTTCTATTTACTTTATATTCTTTTTACACCAAGTTTTTTTACCACATTTAGGACACTTTAGGTAACGCGTAGTACCTTTATGCATTGCCCACAATGCTTCAGAATAAGTTGGAACAAATTCATTTCCGCAATTTTTACATTTATATGCCCCTACGCTTATTTCTAGCTTTAATGCGTAAAAACATGGTATTAAAAATAGTATTGTAACTGATAAAATAGTTATAAGTTGCCATATTCCTTCAGGTATTAAAAATATTGAAACAAGCAACCCAGCTAAAAGCGCTGTTAAACTTATTATCATTATTACCCACATTGAACTCCAAACAATTTTATTCTTTTGTTCTAAATCTTTTGCCAATTCAAGCAAGAGTTGCTCGTTTTTTTGTTTATTGTTTTCCATAAGTATTTTTTCTCCTGAAAGTAGTTCGTTAACGCTGATACCTAAAATATTACACAATTCAAGCATAATCGAAGAATCAGGCATTGCAATGCCCCTTTCCCACTTAGATATTGCTTTATCTGTGATATTTAGTTGTTCAGCTAATTGCGCTTGCGTTAGATTTTTATCTTTTCTACACTCCGCAATAAACTTTCCAATTTTTATTTGGTCCATATAATAGCTCCTTTTTTTAGTATAGTATAACCAATATCAAAGAGAAAGAACACCTACCGTTGGTTTAGTTTGGAGAAATTTACCAAAATATTATAACAAATTACAAAAAAATTATAACTCTAAATTAAGTAAAGCAATTTTACAATGCTCGTAAGTTAATCCACCTTGCAAATAAGCAATATAAGGCGGTCTTATCGGTGCATCTGCTGATAATTCTATTGACGAACCTTGAACAAAACAGCCTGCGGCCATAATAACTTCATCGTTATAACCAGGCATTTCCCAAGGCAACACTGTAACAAAACTATCAACGGGCGAATTTGCTTGTATATTCTGAATAAAACTAATAAGTTTATCTTTGTCGTTAAACTTAATAGAACGAGTAATATCATAGGGATTTTCATCTAATTTTGGTGAAGTTTCATATCCGCATTCGGCTAAAACTTGACCAAATAACAATGAACCTTTAAGCGCTTCTTTTACGACGTGTGGGGCTAAAAATAACCCTTGGAAGAATTGCTGATAACCATAAGCGTAAGACCCAACTTCACCACCAATTGAAGGAGCAGTAATTCTATTTTGAACTAAATCAACGTATTTAGCGTCGCCAGCAACGTATCCACCTGTCGGAACTATTCCACCACCGGGATTTTTTATCATTGAACCAGCCATAAGATTAACGCCAACTTCAGTAACTTCACGTTTTTCAACGAATTCACCATAGCAGTTATCAAGCATAATACAACCATCAAAACCTGTCGCTCTAATTTCATTAACAACTTCTTCAATATAGTCAACAGACAAAGCAGAACGCCACTCATACCCTCTAGACCTTTGTAAATAAACCATTTTAGGCTTATTATTGGCGAGATATTCTTTAACTGCTATTATATCAATCTTATCATTTTTAAGCGGTATAACGTCAAAATTAACCTTAAAATCCTTAAGTGAACCATTATTTTCCCCAACAATAACGTCAACCAATGTATCATATGGCATTCCTGTTATACTCAACATAGTATCATTGGGACGCAAAATACCATATAAACATAAAGAAAGCGCATGAGTGCCCGATAATATTGTTGGTGAACAAACTGCTTTTTCGGCCTTAAAAATATCAGCAACTAATTGATTAAGAGTATCACGACCTTCATCTCCATAACCATAACCATTAGTGCCAACAAAATGTCTTAAGGCAATTTTATTTTTTTTAAAAGCCTCTAAAACTTTATTTTGATTGAATAAAGAGATTTCTTCAAGTCTTTTAAAACTATCTACTAATTTCGCTTCACATTTTTCAATTAATACTTTGTCCATAAATTATCCACTATTTCCTTTGCAACAATTTTTACGTTATTTGGTTTTATATATTCAAGATTTGGTAGTTTCTTAAAAAAAGTTATTTGGCGTTTTGCATAATGTCTTGTATTTAATTTAATTTTATCAATCGCATCAACTAATGATATTTTATTCTCAAGATACTCAACAATCTCTTTATAACCAATACCTTGCATACATTGATTATCTATATCAATTCCGCTATCAAGTAAGCCTTTAACTTCATCAATTAACCCGTTATCTATCATTTGGTTAACACGAAGATTTATCCTTTGATACAAATTATCTCTATCAAAATCAAAAGAATATGCTTTATAGTCAAATTTTGGTGTTAAATCATCAATTATATCTGATTTTTTTATACCCGTTGAACAAATTTCAAGAGCACGAACTACTCTTTTTATATCGTTACAATGTATTTTTTCTGCCGACAATGGGTCTTGTTCTCTTAAAATTTCGTAAACAAAATCATTTCCCTTTTCTTTGGCAAGTGACAGATAATATTCTCTTATCTTTTCATCACCTTGCGATTTTCCATATGATAAATCATAAAGAATAGAATTAATATAAAACCCTGTGCCACCACATATGACTGGAATTTTACCTTTATTAATTATTGATTGTATTGCATTAAGAGCAAGTTCTCTATAATCACTTACAGTAAAATCCGAATCAGTTTCAGCAACGTCGATTAAATGGTGTTTAATTCCATCCATTTCAGCCATAGTAGGTTTTGCTGTACCAATATCAAGCCCCTTATAAATATAAAGAGAGTCTGCAGAAACCACTTCAGAATCGAGAAGTTTTGCACATTCTACGGCAAGTGCCGTCTTTCCAGATGCAGTTGGACCACAAATAATTAGTATTTTGTCCATTTTATACTATCCTTTTAAACCACTTATCAATCTCATTTCTAGAAACTTTTACAGCAATAGGTCTTCCGTGTGGACATTTTAAGCCCAAATCCATTTTTAATTGTTCCATCAAACACTTTATATCTTCATTAGAAAGTTTATCGCCCGATTTAATTGCTGCTTTACATGCTTTTTGAGCAATTTTTTCTTTCATAGCACCTGATAATGAAACGTTTTTTAAGTTAGATAAGTCAGTAGCAATATCTTCAAAGAAAGTATTTAAGTTGATATCGGCAAGACAAACAGGAATAGAAGATATTCTAAATGCATTTACTCCAAAATCCTCGATTTCTATACCCATTTTATTTAAGATTTCTAAATTTTCAATCAAAAAACTATACTCAAAACTATTTACGTTAAGAATAAATGGGAAAAATAACGGTTGCACGTAAACGGAATTATCATTTACTTGTGCCATAAATCTATCATATAAAATTCTTTCATGAGCGGCATGTTGGTCAATAACAAACAAATCAACGCCGTCATCAAACAATAAAAAGGTATTTAATGCTTGACCAATATAATTAAGTTCTCTTTGAATATTTATTTTTTCTTGAACGGATTGACTTTCAGCACGTTCTTTTTTAATTTGCTCTAGTTTTTCTAAATATGCTTTATTTTCCTTAAAGATATCATCAGTAGTCTTATCATTATCTATTTTATCTGTATCAAACGATAGACCTTTAGTTGTTCCAAAAATTCCGCTATCCTTAAAAACAAGTCTATTAAATTTTTCTTCGGTTTTATTAGTGTTATATAGATTATGTGTGACATAATCTACCATTGTTTTGCTAGTATTTTCCTTACTTTCCTTATCTTCCTTAACAATATTTAACGCTTCAGAAATACCATCTAAAACCTTTGTAATAACACTATATAATGTACCATAAATTACCTGATTATTAGAAAATCTAACGTCAATTTTATTAGGATGAACGTTTACATCCACTATTTCAGTAGATAAATTAAGCGATAACACGTAAAAAGGATACTGTCTTTTCATCATATATGATGAGTAGGCATTAGATATTGCAGATGCTATTGTTTGGTTTAAAACATATCTACCATTAATAAAAACAGTTTGATAACTTCTATTTGATTTTGAGTAATGACTCTTACCTATATAACCAGAAATTTTTATACCATTCTTCTCTGTTTCAACTTGTAAGCAATTACTTAAAACGTCCACACCATATATTTTGACCATTGCAGACTCTAAACCGTCACCATACGACTGATATATAACTTTTCCGTCCGCAACATACTTAAAAGATATGTTAGGATTGCCCAATATAAATCTTGCCATTACAGCCGTAATTTCACTTTCTTCTCCCCTAGGAGTTTTTAAGAATTTTTCCCTAGCCGGAGTATTGTAGAATAAATTATTTACAGTAATTTCAGTTCCATCAAAAGATGCACTATCAAAAACATCGCCAATTTCACCACCAAAAACGGAAATCGTTGCGCCAATTTCTTGTTCTTTAGGTTTTGAAGTTATAGTTAGTTTTGAAATTGCACCGATACTAGCAAGCGCTTCACCTCTAAACCCAAGCGTTACAATATTATCCAAATCTTTAACAGATGAAAGTTTGCTAGTTGCGTGCGGAAGAACGGCTTTTTTTAGTTCAAGTTTTTCTATACCCGAACCATTGTCAATAATAGATATTCTAGTTATACCACCATCAATAATTTCAACTGAAATATTATTAGCACCAGCATCTATAGAGTTTTCAACCAACTCTTTTACAACCGAAGCTGGTCTTTCAACAACTTCTCCAGCAGATATTCTATTATAAATTTTGCTAGATAAAACGTTAATTTTACTCATTATTTCCCCTTAATTTTTCTTGAAGGTCAGATAAAGCCGTAAAAGCCTGCATAGGAGACATATTATCCAAATCCAAGTCTAATACAATGCGTTCAATTTCAGTGTATTCTGGAGTCATCTTTACCTCTTCAACTTCAGTTTGCGATAAATTTAACTTTATCTTATGCGCATCAGACTTTTCTATTCTCTTAAGCAGTTCTTTTGCCCTATCAGTTACTTCTTTTTTTACACCTGCCAATGTTGCAACTTCTATACCAAAACTTTTATTAGCGCCTCCACGCATAATTTTACGTAGGAAAACTATTTCACCAAGAGATTCTCTAACAGTAACCTTATAGTTTTTAACACCACTTAAAACACCTTCTAATTCGGTAAGTTCATGATAATGTGTTGCAAAAAGCGTTTTAGCACCTATTTTTTCATTGATATATTCAACAACAGCCCAAGCAATTGAAAGCCCGTCAAACGTACTTGTTCCTCTACCGATTTCATCCAATATTACGATACTATTTTTAGTAGCATTATTAATAATATCAGCAGTTTCCGACATTTCAACCATATAGGTACTTCTATCGTTAATTAAACTATCACTAGCACCAATACGGGTAAAAATTTTATCTGTAATTGGCACGTTAGCGCTTGTTGCAGGAACAAATGAACCAATATGCGACATTAGTGTAATTAAGGCAACTTGACGCATATACGTGCTCTTACCAGCCATATTTGGGCCTGTAATTATCATCGTTTTGTTTTCATCACAATCTAACAAGGTATCATTTGGAACAAAACGTTGTTTAGATGTTTTTTGAACAACAGGATGTCTTCCATCAACAATCTTTAACGCTTCACCTTCATTAACCATAATTGGCTTTACATAGTTTTCATCTCTAGCAACAGTCGCTAAAGATAATAATACGTCTAAAGTCGCAATAGCATCAGATACCTTTTGTAACTTTTCAACGTTTTGACTTAATACGCCCTTAACCCTATCGTAAAGTTCTAATTCTAACCTAAA
>JAZRHN010000099.1:0-5905 GCA_045644785.1 Christensenellaceae bacterium | reverse complement strand
CAACTGGCTGATTTATACAGAACGCTAAATAAAGAATAAACGGAAGTAAAATAGGCATTCCACAAATTAAAGCATAGCGAAGTATTGCTAGCATTTCATTTTGTAAAATATATGCAACGTAGTTAAACAATATTATGAGTGCTATTGTAGATACGGCTAATAATAACGTGTAAGTAACGCAAAGGGTTATTAGTCTTCTAGTTTTTCTTAATGGAATTTTTGCGTTTACCGCACTTTCGGACTTTATGTATAAGAATAAAAACATAAAGTATGAAAATAAACCGATAAACGAACCTGCTTCTACACCAATTAGGGGCGAAAAACAAGTATTTAATACTAAAAAGAATAAAAACCCTAATAAACAAAGTAGCATTAAGCGTGAAAGATATGGGGTTTCCGGGCTTTTTAGCCACTTAAAAAAGCGTTTGGTTTTATAACCGCTTTGTTGCATTGCTAAAATAAATTTTACAGAGGCAAACATAAGTGCAACCGAATTTAGCGCACAAAGAACCAAGTGAACAATAATCCACTCGGTAGAAAATATTTGCGAAAAACTACTAATGCCTATCGGAAACATAATCGTTATGGAGTAAAAACTCCCTTACCTCCCAATTAAATTTACTTGCCCTATCTATAAAACAAAAATGTCCTGCGTTTTCTAATAAAATCAGTTTGGAATTTTTGATATTTTTAGCAAATCTCTTTGCCATATAGGGCGGTGTTTCTTTATCGTTTTTGCCGTTAATGATAAGCGTAGGATTTTCTATCATCGGCAAAGTATAATCTAAATGCTCGTTTATAATAAGTTTAAAACTTTCTTTCATTACTAGTGATAAATTAACGTAATCACTACTATAAAACGCCGTTAACTTTTCCCTAGGAACAAATTGTTTTAACAGATTAAAAGTTGCCACCCTTATACGCTTTTTAACCGAAAAGCGTGGTTTAAGCCCCGCAGAACCCGTTAAAACAATTTTATCAAACAAGTCTTTTTGATGACTTTTTAAAACTATTCTCCCACCGAACGAGTGGGCTATAACGTGCGGTTTTACTATGGAATTTTTATACATATATTCGCTTAAATCTTTTACGTAATCATCTAGCGAATACGGATACGGCATATCAGGGTTTTCGCCAAACCCTTTTAGGTCGGGCGCAAAGCAAGTAAAGTCGCTTTCAAAAAACCTTAATTGCTTATAAAAACTTTTTCCGCTTGATAGATAGCCGTGTAAAAACAGTAACGCCTTTTTTTCTTTAGTAGAAAAATTGCTGTTTACCGTATTAGTTCTCCTTGATGAGTATTAACGCATCTTCCCCGTCGCTATAATACTTTTTGCGAACGGAAATTTGATTAAACCCCGCCTTTTTATATGCGTTTATTGCGGGAATATTGCTTTGCCTTACTTCTAAAAAAATCTTTTTTAAGTTAGGATATTCTTCTAAAAATTTTTGTATTAACGAAAACGCTATGCCCTTTTTACGAAACTCAGGGAAAGTAAACACGCTTTCGATATCGGCTTCATCTATGGTTATACTTGCAGTTAAATACGCCCTGATTTTGTCTTCTTCATAATCGACGTAACCCACAAGCCTACCACCGTTAAAAGCCGAAATTATCATGTCTTCGTTCCAGCCGTCAGGAAAAAACTCCCTTGAATTTACTAAAGCGGGCGTATCTTCTACCGTTAAAGGTCTTATCATAAACGCCCCTCTTCCGCTTGGCTTTTTCTTAAATATAACGGATTTAAGTCGCTTGCAGAAATGGTGTTGTCGGCTTTATGCTTTATGGCTTCAATAAGCCCTTTATCCACGGGGAGTTTTTTGGCTTTTAAGCCTTCTACTTTATCTCCGCAAATAAAGTTATATTGCGATTTTAAGGGGGCAAGTTCTTCTTTTAAGGCATAACGTGCATCAAAGGTTATGTTCATATCCTTATCGTAACCACACGCGTAGTATCCGCCGTGCCCAGCATCTATTAAAACCAAGTTGTTTCCACGTTTATTATATGCAACGGTATCAAAAGAAGTTATACTTAATGCAGGTTTATTAAAGGAAAGGCAAAGCGCTTTAACCGTTGAAACGCCAATTCTTATTCCCGTAAAAGAGCCTGCACCAACTACGCACGCAAAAAAATCGGCTTCGGCTAAATTTAGCCCTGCTTCTTCCACTAAATCTTCTATAACCTTGTTTAAGCGAACGGAGTGGCGAACACCACATTCTTCTTCATAATGGCAAAATACTTTTTTGCCGTTATCTACCACTACCGTTAAGTTTTTTCCGCTAGTATCAATGGCTACGTATTTCATAACGTAATTTTCCTTTTGTTTTCACCTGTTTTTTCTATTATAACTCTTTTTACCTTTTTGGGCAATACGTCTGCAATATTTTCCGACCATTCTATAAAACAAATGTTATCTTTATTAAAGTAATCGGTTAAGCCCAAATTAAGTGCATCTTCTCCACTAGATAAACGATAGCAATCGTAATGGTAGATATAATCTCCGTAAACGTTAAGGTATGCGTAAGTGGGGCTTGTTACGTCTTCTAACCCAAAGTATTTTGCAACGCCTTTCATAAACGCCGTTTTGCCTGCACCCATTTCACCGATTAATAACACAACGTCGCCCTTTTTAAGTGAACGTGCGTATTTTTGCGCTAAAAAGGTAGTCATTTCTTCGGACTCTGAATTAAACGTTCCTTTAACTTTACCTAAATCGGGCACGCCAACCTTTTCAAACAAGAACTTAACTCGTTTATATAATATTAAAGTAATAAGTGATATAGACACGCTTTTAATTACGTTAAAAAGCAAAACGTAACTCCAAAGCGAATTGAACATATCTTTAGCAGTTGTAGGTATTCCTAACATTTCCACAAAGAACGGGAAATTGATAAATCTATTTACTATTAAAGATACGCCAGATTGAACGAAACACGCAATTAAAAGGGTGGTTATTACCGTTTTTATACCCTTTGTCCTTTGATAAACGATAGAAGGGATAATCACGTAAGCCGTTGTCATTATAATATTTGCAAGTTCGCCTACACCGATAGACGTACCGAACGGAACGTGCAAAATTTCTTTAATAGCGGCAACGATAATTGCAGGAATACCACCATACATAAACCCAGCAAGCATAACGAAAACGTTAGAAAAATCTAACTTTAAAAAGTCGGCTGCTGGAAAGATTTGAATTTCGGGTATTATTGTATAGCAAAGATATGATAGAGCGGTAAAGATTGCCATACCTGCCATAGTTTGCGTTGAAAATATCTTACGTTTAACCATAATAAAAAACGCCCCTTTTTTGGGGCGATTACATACAAAAAAGAAATTCTTTTCCCATCCGGACTATACCGTCGGTTTCGGAATTGCACCGAATCAGCCAAAAGGCTTGCAGACTGTTACTGCCGGTGGGGATTTTCGCCCCGCCCCAAAGAATACCTTAATTATAATCTTTTTATATTAACTTGTAAAGTTTTTTAACGAAGATTTACACTCTTTACGTTAAACCTTTTAACTAATTCCGCACCAATGGTTTCAGTATAAGGTGTGTAAATGCCATCAACGTTTAATTTTTTTAGTTCCATAACGGCTTCGGGTGTTTCTACGTTGCCTAAAACGTAAACCTTTTTACTGCCCCTAAACCCGTTTACCATACTCATTTTGCGTTTTACTTGGCTTTCACTTGCTTCGCCAAATACTAACGTTAACGCCTTTACTTTGCTCTTTTCAAAGAACTTTACGGCTAAACGAATAGCATCTTCATTTAAATCGTTTACGGCAAAAGCGATTGAAGTTTCCACCTTGCTTATTCTGCCAACGATTTTTAATTGGCGTTTATATTCACGCACCTTTTCACGGGTTAAAAGCATATTTGGTAGCATTACGGTTACGACGTTTACACCTGTTTTTAACGCGTCCTTTATATCGGTAATCTTGCTTTTAAAGGCGCTTTCCCCAAACGGAAAGTCTATAATAACCCCTAATCTTAATCCCGCTAAACCTAACTTTTCAGCCTGTCTTTTTACCGACGGGAGATAGGCGGGCGAAACTAACACTTCTTTAGAACCTAAACTAAAACAATTATATAAAATTCGTTCGGTTTCTTGTTCGCTTAAACTATACCTTACTATTACCTTTTTAAGTGTGGATAAAAGGTTGTTTATCTGAAGAGTGCAACATTCGTCCTTTACTCGTTCTACTGAAACGTTTAGTAAGTTTGCAAGTTGATAAAGTGATGAAAAATCTTCCTTTTTTTCTTCTTTTTCTTCTTCGATTATTATTTTATTTTCTTGGGTATTTTCTTGGTTTTTGGTTGCTTGCATTTTTATATCCGTCCTTTACGATAAAATTTTCCATATATCAACAAATAACTTAAAAAATCACTTTTATATTTGCGTTATAGTATTGATAGGAAATATGTATAAAATGACAGAATATTTTTTTCTTGGGCTTTTTTACTACGTTTTGCTATTTTTGCTATGTGCTTTTACCGTAATCGGTATAAAAACTACCGTTATCTATTTAACTAAAAAAGCAACGCCTAAACCGCAACCCGTGCGTAAAAGACCTACACCAAAACCTATTAAAAGTATTGAAATAAACCCCGACGAAATAGAAAGAATTTACGTTAAAAAATCTTCCTAAAACTTGGTAACGTTCTTTCCATCGTCCCAAAGTTTTTCTAAATGATAGAAAAGCCTTGTTTCGTCGTTAAACACGTGCACGATAACGTCGCCGTAGTCTAAAACTGCCCAACGACCTTCCTTCGCACCTTCTTCACGTATTGCAGAAACGCCGAGTTTTTCTATTTCAAAGTCAACGTAATCGATAAGTGAGCGAGTATGAGTCATACTTCTACCACCTGCCACTACAAAATAATCGGCTACGTCTGACTTGCCTTTAACGTCTATTAAAACTACGTCTTCGGCTTTCTTGTCCACTAAAATTTCACATACCTTGGTTGCAAATTCTTTTGAATCCATTTTTTTCTCCTATTTACAGTTTACGTAATAATTATACGCGTTAACCGTTTCTTCGTAAATTTGTGTTTTTTTGTTAGTTAAATGCACCATTTCTTCTTCTAAACACGCCTTAAAGCACTCATCTAAATCCTTTTCGTAAAGTCTTCGCAGTGTTTCTACACCGTCATAATCTCTGCCCTCTTCTATCATATCGGCAACAAAGATTAACTTTGCTAGTGTGCTCATATTGGCTTTTCCAGAAGTGTGATAACGGATAGCATCTTCCATTTCTTCATCTACGTTAAATCTTTCCTTGGCGAGATATGCACCTAAAAAAGCGTGAACTACCGGCTCTGGAACGCCGTTAGGAAGATTAAAGTTTGGATATTCTTTATAATCTTCATACTTTGCTATATCGTGTAAAAGTGCCGTAGTTTTTACCTTATTAAAGTCAAGGTTTAATTCCTTGGCTTTTTTTAATGCCGTTACTACAACGTTAGCGGTGTGCGTTAAGCGTTTAATAGGAAGCGCGTTTTTAACTGCATTCTCTATTTCTCCGCCAGCGTATAGCCCTGTTTTCTCGATATACTCGGCAACGTTTTTATCCGTCATACTAGATATATCCAAACCAAGCGAAGAATATACCCTAATTTTAGTTGCCGATTGATTTTTGCCTTGATAACTTAATTTATAAAAGTCTTTTCCATAGTTTTCTATAAAAAACTCACGTTCTTTTTGATAATCTACGGTAAAATCATCTCTATCAAACACGGCTAATTGTACGGCGTTTAATATGCGTTGTGGATATTTCCAAGTTTTAAAATCAACCAGCATATCCCCACCGACTATCATATACACCTTTTCGTATAAACCACTAAAGTGTTCGGCTGTAATATATGAATAACTCTTTCCGCCGTTATTTATTTCGTAATCACTT
>JAZRHN010000098.1:0-9761 GCA_045644785.1 Christensenellaceae bacterium | reverse complement strand
ACTATTAATTTTCATTATCATTTTTTAATCCTAATAAAATATCTTTCATAAAATAAGCGTTTTCTTGTATCAAAAGCAAAAGGGAATACGTAAATGCTACAAAAAATAACCTATATATAAAACTATAAATGACGTGAAAAGTATCTTAAAAACCTTACTTCTTAATATCTTTAACAAAAATTTACCTAATTCTTTCATAACTCGTTGACTTTTTTACCTAAATTGCATATAATTTTAATGTAAATGCAAAGTAAAATATATTTTCTTTTCCCCGGTCATCTCAAAGTTGGGCTCGGGGATTCTTTTTGATATTTACTAAAAATATTTGACAAACTCCATAAATTAATATAGTATTTAAATACATCGGCATATCCAAAAGGATTGAAGTTAAGAACACAGTTGCTTAACCGAGCAAAGTATCTATGATGTTGAAATAATTTGATGTGAAGCTTTGCAATTTAACCGTCCTTTAGTAGGGCGGTTATTTTTATTTGACAATTTTTGTAAAAATGAATATAATATACTTGTCGGTAAATTCTGACCGAAATAATTAAATAAATTATTTCAAGTGTGGTAATAGTAAAAACTATTACCACTCATTTTTTATTACTTATTTTTGCCAAAAGTTTTATCCTTCTAATTAAGAATAAAACGTTACAACTTTTGCCAGTTCTTTTCTTTTTGGTTGATATACGCTTGACATTTATATTTTCTACATATAAAATAAAATTAACGACTTAAAATGTCTCGAAGAGACTGCGTTGAGATTCTATCGACGAACGCGCGAAATAATGTTAGTCGCTCATTTTTCTAACCGTCCATTATAGGGCGGTTATTTTTATTTGACAATTTTTATAAAATTATACATAATATTATTAGAACACAGTTCAGCCCTTAAACAAGGCAGTATAATGTGGTGACACAGCACGGAACTGAGTTTTTATTTGACAATAATCTCTTAGTTGTGTATAATAATATTGCAATCAGTTGATTGCATATAGATAGGGATACAGAGCGAGTTGAATTTAATTCTTCATCGACCATCCTTATCTTTTTTATTTGACAATAATCTCTTAGTTGTATATAATAATAGTAGAATTCAGTTCAGCCCAAAAGGCAATTCATTGCGGTGACGCATCTCGGAACTGGGTTCTTTTTTTATGTCTATTTCTAAAATAGTTGATTTTTTTAATTTAGTTGTATATAATAATAGTAGAATTCAGTCAAGCCCAAAAGGCAACACATTGCGGAGACGCATCTCGGACTGAGTTCTTTTTTTTATGTCTATTTTAAAATTATTCATATTTTTATTAAAACTGTTTTTAACCATAAAAAAATTAGAAAAACACTTGCCAAACCTAAAGGTTTGTGTTAATATATTTATGGTAGATATAACGCTTGCTTATGAGAACGGGTTTTCCGTTCTCATAATTTTTTGTAAGGGGAAAATATGAAGGTAAAATCTCAAGCAGAAATTGAAAAGTTTTTAAACGAAATAGCAACACCTATGGGTATTACCGTTAAGGAAGCCGTGTTTAAGCAAGGTAAAAATCCATCGCTTACCATTTATATTAAAAAAGACGGCGGTATGGATTTAGATACTTGTGAATTATTCCACAGGGCGATAGATGCACCGCTTGATGAATTTGACCCGACTTTTGGTCAACCATACACGTTAAACGTTTCTTCAGTTGGTATTGACTGGGCGTTTAAGACGGAAGAAGATTTTAATTCACACATCGGCGAAAAGGTAGAAGTATGGCTAAAAATCGCCGTAAAGGGAAAAAAATTCTACGCAGGCATCTTAACTAAATATGACGGACAAAGCGTAGTTATCAAAGTGGACGAAAAGGTTTCGTTCTCATTTGACTTAAAGAGCATTGAAAAAGTTAATGAATACATTGACTTTGAATAGAGAAAAACACTTTTTATTAAAGGAGAAAATATGACTAACCAAGATTTCTTTTTGGCATTAGACGAATTGGAAAGAGTAAAGGGTATTAGTAAAGAAGAATTTATTACCGCCCTTCAAGACGCAATGACTATTGCCTACAAAAAAATGGCAGGCTTTTCTGGCGTAGTTCAAATTAAACTTAACCCTGAAAAGAAGTCAATTAACTTTTACAGCGTAAGAAACATCGTTGACGAAGTTGTTGACCCTGACAAAGAGATTAGCGTAGAAGAAGCGTTAACCATTAAAAAAGGCGCTAAAGCTGGCGAACAATTAAGCGTTGAAATTAAGAGCAAAGATTTCGGCAGAATTGCAGCACAAACCGCAAAACAAGTTTTAACGCAAAAACTTCGCGAAATTGAACGTGAAAACACCGTTAACGAATTCGAAGATAGAGAAGGCGAACTTATGGTTTGCACTATTCGTCGTATCGAAAGCGGTAACGTTTACGTAGAAATTGGTGGCAATCAAATTGAAGGTGTGTTAATGCCTAAAGACCAAGTTCCTAACGAAAAATACGAACTTAATCAAAAGATTAACGTATTCGTTAAAAAGGTTAGAAACAGCGGTAAAGTTGCACAAATTATGGTTTCAAGAACGGCTAACGGTTTAGTTAGAAGACTTTTTGAAAACGAAGTTCCCGAAATTAAGCAAGGTATCGTATCAATTAAGAGCATTGCGAGAGAACCTGGTCAAAGAACCAAGATTGCAATCTATTCTGAAGACCCAATGGTAGATGCTATCGGTGCTTGCGTTGGTAATAAGGGCGCACGTGTAAATGCAATCGTAGCAGAACTCGGTGGCGAAAAGATTGATATTATTCCTTGGAGTGAAAACCCATTAGAATATATTGCAACTGCGTTATCACCCGCACGCGTTACTAAAGTAATTCAAACGGGTGATGAAAGTGCAATCGCAATCGTTCCCGATGATAAACTTTCACTTGCAATTGGCAGAAGCGGTCAAAACGCACGTTTAGCCGTTCGCCTTACTGGTTGGAAGATAGACGTTAAGAGTGAAAGCGTAGCAATTTCAGAAGGTATTGATTCTACTTTAGGTGTAGCACCTGAAACTTTAGGAGAATAATAGCATAAATGGAAAAGAAAGTTCCTATGCGCACTTGTATCGCGTGCAAGGCAGTAAAGCCTAAACGTGAATTGGTTCGCATAGTAAAAAACGAAAACGGAATATTCCTCGATAGAACGGGTAAATTAAACGGACGTGGCGCATATATTTGCGATGACGTGGAATGTTTAAAAAAACTTAAAAAAAGCAAGGGACTTAATCGTGCCTTTTCATGCGAAGTAGATGAAAGCGTATATTCCGCGATTGAGGAGGATTTTCTTGGAAAAGAAAAATAAAGCGATAACGTTAATCGGGTTTGCAATTAAGGCGGGTAAATGCCGAATTGGTACAAACGCGATAGCAACGCTAAAAAGAGTTTATTTAATAGTCGTATGTAAGTCTGCTAGTGATAACACCAAAAAACAGGCGAAAGATTACGGCGTGAAATTCCACGCAAACGTATTAGTGACCGTAAACCATACGCTAGAAGAAATAACTTTCAAAGAAAACGCCAAAATGTTGGCGATAACAGATAGAGATTTTGCAAAATCTATTCAAGAATACGCAGAATCAGAATTCAGTATTCAATTTTAGGAGAATGTGTAAATGGCTGAAAAAACTCAAATGCATACCGAAAATATTAAATTGGCTAACGATATATTAACGGGTGGAAAGCTTGGCGCAATCGTTACCGTATCACAAAAAGCGGAAAGCGAACTTCGTGCTTTTAAGGTGGGTTTAGAACAAAAACTCTCTAAACTTATCGAAGAAAGAAAGGCTAAAGAAGTAGAACAAGCGGTTAAACAAGAAGTTAAGGAAGAAAAGGTAGAACCCGCTAAAGAAGTTCAAAAACCCGCAGAAGAAAAGGTAGAAAAAGAGCCTGTTAAAACTGAAGTTAAAGCCGAAGTTAAAGTAGAAGTAAAGCAAGAGGTAAAACAAGAAGTTAAGGAAGAAAAGCCGGCAGAAGAAAAGCCTGTTGAAAAGAAACTTCCTAGTTTTATCGTTAAAAGAAATACCTTTACTCCGCAAGAGCGTCCAGAACGCCCTGCTCCTAAACAAGCAAACGCAAATAAGGAAAAGGTATTTGCTCCTAAAACGGGCGCAAAACCGTTTAATAAAGACGGCGGTAGCGCTCCTAAAAAGCCTCAACCTGCTTTCGTTGCACCTAATTTCGTGCCCGCTGAAAAGGACAAGAGAAACTTTAATAAAAAGAGTAAAAATAATGAAAAATCGTTTGAAGATAAGCACGTAATGAATAAGCGCGCACTTATCAGAAATAACGTAGATATTAACGATTTTGATGAAGATAAGACGGGTTATCGTAAATTCCGCCCCGCTAAAAAGGCAAAGGCAGAAGCAGAAACCAACGTAATCAAAATTGAACACGCAGTAATTAATACCGAAATTATTCCGTTAAAAGTTCTTTCAGAAAAGATTGGTATTACCGCTGCGGAAATAACCAAAAGGTTATTTAAAGAAGGTATTATGAAAACTATAGACGACTCTGTAGATTTTGATACGGCAGCGTTTATTGCAGACGATATCGGCGTTACCTTAGAATTAAAACTTGATAAGACGGCGGAAGACGTATTATCAGAAGAATTTGAACAAGGTGCTGAAGACGCTAATGATTTAGTTCGTCGTCCTCCTGTTGTTACCGTTATGGGTCACGTTGACCACGGTAAAACTTCTATTCTTGATAGAATTAGAAAGACTAACGTTACAGCAGGCGAAGCAGGTGGTATTACCCAACACATCGGTGCATATCAAGTTACCGTTGATGGCGAAACTATCACTTTCTTAGATACTCCTGGTCACGCAGCGTTTACCGCAATGCGTGCACGTGGTGCAGAAGCAACCGATATCGCAGTATTAGTAGTAGCAGCAGATGATGGTATAATGCCCCAAACTGTGGAAGCAATTTCACACGCAAAGGCTGCTAACGTTCCCATTATCGTAGCAATCAATAAAATCGATAAGCCCGAAGCAAATATCGAAAGAATTAAAACTCAACTCACCGAAAACGGATTACTTCCTGAAGAATGGGGTGGAGATGCTATTTTATGTCCCGTATCTGCAAAAACGGGTGAAGGTTTTGATAACTTACTTTCAAGCATCAACTTGGTTGCTGAAATGGCAGAACTTAAAGCAAATCCCAAGCGTATGGCAAAGGGTGTTGTTATCGAAGCAAAACTCGATGCAAGCCGTGGTCCTATCGCAACCGTTCTTATTCAAACGGGTACGCTTCATATCGCTGATAACGTAATCGTTGGAACTGTAACAGGTAAGATTAGAGCGATGAGTGATGATAAAGGCAGAAAGGTTTCAAATGCAGGTCCTTCTGTTCCCGTATCAATCATGGGTTTAGATGAAGTTCCTAACGCAGGCGATATTCTTTATGCGGTAGAACAAGATAAGTTAATGAAACTTGTTGCAGAAGAAAGAAAGAATAAAGAACGTGAAAATATGATTAAAGCGTCAACCAAGGTTTCACTTGACGACGTATTTAATAAGATTGCTGAAGGCGAAATGAAGGGCTTAAATCTTATCGTTAAGGCAGACGTTCAAGGTTCTGTTGAAGCGGTTAAGGCTTCGCTTGAAAAACTTTCTAACGAAGAAGTTAGAGTAAACGTAATTCACGCTGCGGCAGGTGCAATTAAAGAATCTGATATTATGCTTGCAGAATCTTCTAACGCAATCATAATCGGCTTTAACGTTCGTCCTGATTCTAACGCAAAACAAATTGCTGAAAGAAGCGGTGTAGATATTAAGTTATACAGAATTATTTATGAAGCAATAGAAGACGTAGAAAACGCACTTAAAGGTATGCTTGCTCCTAAATATACCGAAACTTATAGCGGTAAAGCAGAAGTTAGAGAAGTATTTAAGATTTCAGGCGTAGGTCAAGTAGCAGGTTGTTACGTAACCGATGGTAAGATTATTAGAAGCGGAAAACTTCGTATTTACCGTGACGATATTATGATAACCGAAGGTAACGTATTACAACTTAAGAGATTTAAAGATGACGTTAAAGAAGTTGCACACGGCTTAGAATGTGGTATGTCTATTGAAAAGTTCAATGACATTAAAGTTGGCGACTTTATCGAATGTTATTTAATAGAAGAAACTAAGGTTAAGTAATGAAAAGAAATGGCAAGGGCGGAAGTTTTAGAAATACCCGCCTTAATGGAGAAATCCAAAAAGAAATATATACGATAATCACGAGAAAGTTAAAAAACCCGTTAGTTACCGAAATGGTATCTGTAACAGAGGTTGACCTTTCCCGTGATTTATCGCACGCCAAAGTGTATATCAGCGTTTACTCTGGTAGCGATGAAAGAAAAAAGGCAACGTTTAACGCAATTAAAAGTGATGCTAAGCGCATAAGACACGAACTTGCGCAAAGTATGAACACTCGTTACGTTCCCGAATTAGAGTTTTTAGTAGATGATTCTATGGCGTATGGCGATAAAATTGATAAACTTTTAAGCAAAATAGAAAAGGGTGAAGATAATTGATAACCATTTCACAACTCGCTGACAAATTAATAAAAGAAAAAAACGTTGCCGTGTTCTGTCATGTCCGTCCAGACGGAGATTCGATAGGCTCGGCATTAGCATTTGCACGCATTTTAAGAAGCAAAGGGATAAAAGCAGACGTATATTCTTCTGATGAAATTCCCGTTCGCTTCCATTTTTTAAGTGATGCAAAATTAATTAAAAATCAGTTAACGGAAAACTATTCTGCATTGGTTGCAATAGATTGTGCCGAACTTATGAGATTGGGTGACTTTGCCGAACAATTTGATAAGCACCCAAACACGTATTCTATAGACCATCATATCTCAAATACTAGATATGCTAAAGTAAATTACGTAGTGGATAACGCTGCAAACGCCGAAAATATTTATCAAATAGCAAAAGAAATGAATGCTGAAATTGATAAAGAAACGGCAAACGAAATAGCGTTAGGTTTAATTACCGATACGGGTAACTTTAAACATAAAAACGTTACTTATAACACATTGTTAACGGCAGCGGAAACGTTTAGATTAGGCGCAGATTTTAACCAAATTTGCTATTATATGTTTAATCTTCAAACTAAAGCGCGTGCTAAACTTTTCGGCAAGGTCATGAGTAAAATTAGATATTTTTATAACGATAAAATTGCCGTTGCTTCGGTATTTAGTGCTGATTTAGAAGAAACGGGTGCTAAAAGAGATGAAACGGAAGGATTTATAGATTTCCTAACGGGGATAGAAGGCGTGGAAGTTTCAGCATGCGTTTTAGAAATGGCTGAAAATAAATATAAAATAAGTTTACGTTCTAAAAAAGCCGACGTGTGTGCCGTGGCATCTACTTTTGGTGGCGGCGGTCATATTCTCGCTAGTGGTTGCCAAATTAACGGCGAATATGAAGAAGTTATAGATAAACTCACGTTTGCAATAAGTAGGTATATAGAAGACTAGTATGAGGGGATTTATCAACGTTATTAAGCCCGAAGGTATGAATTCTTCGGTAGCGGTAGCAATAGTAAAACGAAAATTTAAAGTGCCGTGTGGACATATGGGAACGTTAGACCCTATGGCTTCTGGTGTCCTTCCTATTGGTTTAGGTAAAACTAGTAGGCTTTTTCAATATCTTTTAGATAAGGTTAAAACGTATAGAACGCGTGTAATCTTTGGCTATTCTACCGACACGTTAGATATAACCGGCAAAAAGGACGGCGAAACAGGAATTGTTCCTACCGCTGAACAAATTGAAAAAGTACTAGGTCAGTTTATAGGCGAAATAGACCAAATGCCACCTAAATTTTCCGCAAAGTGTATTGATGGGAAAAGGGGTTACGAACTAGCACGTTCGGGCGTAGAATTTGAATTAAAACCTAAAAAAGTTACTATTTTAGATATAAAATTAGTAGGACAAACGGCTGATAACGAATACGAATTTACTATAGATTGCAAGGGCGGAACGTATATTCGTTCTATCGCGCGTGATTTAGGTCTAGCACTTAACACGCTTGGCGTAATGTCTTATCTAAAAAGAGAACGCTGTGGTATTTTTGATTTAACTAACGGCGTAACGATAGAAGATTTAAAGGCAAGCCAAACTCCAGAAGAATTTGTTATCGCATCTGATAAAGCCGTTAATTTTGAAAAGATAGTATTAGATAACGTTACTGCAAACAAAATTCTAAACGGGTTATATGAAGATATAGGCGTTAAAGACGGAACGTATAGAGTATATAACGGCGAAGAGTTTTGGGGCGTAGGCGAAGCACAAAACGGAATACTTAAAATAAAGTCTTATGTTAAAGAATAATAAACGTACCGTAATTGCGCTTGGATATTTTGATAGCGTTCATACGGGGCATCAAAAAGTAATAAAACACGCAAAAGACGTTGCTATAAAATTAGGGCACGAATTGCTTGTGTTTCCCTTTGAAGGTAATTTAAGGGAATATTTTTCGGGGAAAAAGGAAAGCGTTGTTTTAACCAAAGCAGAAAGGGAACAAGCCTTTTATGCTTTAGGTGCAAACGCTTGTTACTTTGCGCCCATTACCCCTGAATTTCTAGGCAAGGATAAACGTGCTTTTTTAGATGATATAGTTAATAAGTTTAACGTTTCAGTATTCGTGTGTGGTAGTGATTATACCTTTGGTAAAAATGCAGAAGGTAACGTAGAATACTTAAAGAATTATGCTATTGAAAATGGTTTATCAGCAGAAATAGTTGAACTTTTATCAAATGGCGATAAAAAGGTAAGCACTTCAAATATTAAAGAACTATTAAGTCTTGGCGAAATAGAAAAAGCAAACGAATTGCTTGGTAAATCCTACTTTATAACTTCAATGGTTAAAAGAAATCGCGGTGTTGGCGTAAGTTTAGGTATTCCAACGGCTAATCTTGATTTTGGCGAGAAACAAGTTGTAAAAGACGGGGTTTACGGTGGTAGAGTAGTTATAGATGGAAATATGTATCTATCAGTAATAAACTATGGTAATCGCCCCACCTTTGATATAGAAGAAAAGCAAATAGAAGCGCACGTTTTAGATTTTCACGGCGATTTATATGATAAAGAAATAACGGTATATTTTGACACGTATTTAAGAGATATAGTTAAGTTTAATAGTAGTGAAGAACTAACTAAGCAAATACAAAAAGACGTTAAAAAAATAAAAGGGGAATAAAATGATTAAGTTTGGTCCTAGCGGAAACTCCAACGCGTTTTATGAAGCGGGCAACAAATCGTCTGAACAGTCTGCCGTTTGGGTAAAAAATCTTAATCTAGACTGTTTTGAATATTCGTTTGGTCGTGGCGTAAATATGTCAGATGAACGAGCATTAGAAATAGGTAAATCTTTTTACGATAATGGTATAGAAATAAGCGTTCACGCGCCATATTATATAAATCTTGCTAACCCTGATGATGAAATGGCAAATAAGTCGTTTAATTACATTATTGAAAGTGCAAAAAAGTGTAGGCTTTTAGGTGGTAAAAGAATAGTATTTCACCCCGCAAGTCAAGGCAAAGCCGACAGGCAAACGGCAGTAAACTTAACGATAGAAAGAATCAAAAAATTAACTGACGAGATTTATAAAAATGGGTTAGAAGATATGCTTTTCTGCCCCGAAACTATGGGAAAACTTGCTCAAATAGGCACTATTGAAGAAGTTACCGAGTTTTGTAAGATAGATAAAATTTATTATCCTACGGTAGATTTTGGGCACGTAAACGCAAGGGAG
>JAZRHN010000097.1:0-6222 GCA_045644785.1 Christensenellaceae bacterium | reverse complement strand
GATTTCTCAAATGCATACTATTCTTCAGTTCAATACATTATCAGCGCAACTAACGAAGCTTTCACTTCATTAGAAGCATTAGCAGATAAGAAGATTGGTGTTCAAAAGGGAACTACCGGTGCATTAATGGTTGCTGATGCTGTAGAAGCAGGTGAATTAGGTGATGCAGAAGTTATTGAATACGATACTGGTGCTGTTGCTTTCACTGTTATGAAACAAGGCAAATGCCAATACGTTGTTATCGACGAACTTCCCGCTCAAAAACTTGTAAATGGTAGCGCTGATTACGTTGCAAACGCAATCGAAGGTATCGAAGTTGAAGAATATGGTTTCTGTATCTCTAAAACTTCAACCCTTAACGCAGCTGTTCTTGCAGCTATGAACAAAGTTATCGCTGATACTGATATCTCTTCAGTAGTTGCTTACTACACCGCACTTTCTAATGGTGAAGCAAGCGCAGCTGATATCGAAGTTGTTAACCTTGCTGATAACAAAGGCGAAACTTTAGTTGTATATACTTGCTCAGGTTTCGAACCTTACGAATTCGTAATCGACTAATTAAAAAATAAAAAACACAGTCGTAAAAGCAGAGCGCTTGCGCCCTGCTTTTGCGTGTTAATAGGATAAAAATGTTTGATAATTTTGTGCAAAACGTATACGGTGCTTTAATAAAAGGCAACCGTTGGATGAGATATTTTGAAGGCTTTGGTAAAACCTTATTATTATCAATAGGTGCAATAGCCGTAGGTGTATTTATAGGTATATTAGTTGCACTTGTAAAATACAACAATAAAAAGTTTGGCACGTTTAAGTGGCTAAGCAAAATTTGCGACGTATATTTGGCTATCTTTAGAGGAACGCCTGTTTACGTTCAACTTTTAATTATGTATTTCGTTGTATTTGCAAACCTACAAGTTATGTGGACGGCGATAATTACCTTTGGTATTAACTCGGGTGCATACGTAGCAGAAATTATAAGAGCAGGGTTTGAAGGTGTTGACGATGGCCAAGTAGAAGCAGGGTGTTCACTTGGTTTAAGTAAAACCCAAGTAATGCTTACTATTGTTTTACCACAAGCCGTAAGATTAGCGTTGCCACCATTATGTAACGAATTTATAGCGCTTATAAAAGAGACTGCAATCGTAGGAACGATAGGTGTTATAGACGTAACTAAAGCAGCAGAACAAATTATAGCAAGAACTTACGATGCGTTTGTACCTTATATATTCACAGCGTTATTGTATCTTGCCGTAGTATTGGTATTAACCAAACTCTTAAAAATACTAGAAAAGAAGCTTGCTAAAAGCGATAGGATGTAATTATGGAAAACGCTAACGCAATATTAAAAATTACAAACCTTTGTAAAAACTTTGGTAGTAATAAAGTTTTACAAGGTATTAATGCGGAAATTAATAAAGGTGACGTTGTTGCTATTATAGGTCCGTCAGGTTGTGGCAAATCAACCTTTTTAAGATGCCTTAATATGCTTGAAACTCCTACTGCAGGCGAAATTACTTTTAACGATGAATTGATTTTCAAAAAGTATAGCGTATATACTGAAGAAAAGATTGAAGAAAAGAAAGCACAGTTAGCAGTTTTAAAAAAGGCTAATGAAAAAGATGAAGAAGCAATTTCAGCGTTAAAGACGGAAATTTCTGATTTAGAACTTAACTTAAAGTGCGAAAAAAATGAAGAAAAAGCAATAAAGAAAGTTCTTGGTAAAACACTTAATATTCACCGCCAAAAAATCGGTATGGTTTTCCAACAATTTAACTTATTCCCGCACTTAACTATACTAAAAAATATCACGCTTGCCGTAACTAAACTAAAAGATGTTTCCCAAGAAGAAGCAGAATCAAAGGCGATTGCACTTTTAGAAAAGGTTGGTTTAGCAGATAGGGCATACGATTATCCTTCAGCGCTTTCAGGCGGACAAAAACAACGTGTTGCGATTGTAAGAGCACTTGCTATGGAACCTGAAGTTATGCTTTTTGACGAACCTACTTCTGCATTAGACCCTGAAATGGTTGGCGAAGTATTAAACGTTATGACCGAACTTGCAAAAGACGGTATGACGATGATAGTCGTAACTCACGAAATGGGCTTTGCAAAAGAAGTTGCTTCAAGAATCGTATTTATGGATGAAGGTATTATTAAAGAAGAAAATACTCCTAAAGAATTCTTTGCAAATCCAAAAGACGAAAGATTAAAAGATTTCTTATCAAAAGTGTTATAATTATAATGATAAAACGGGACTACTAAAAAAGTAGCCCCGTTATTTTTATTAATCCAAGTAGAATTAGGATAAGTGGTGGAAGAAAATCTAACTTAAAAATCTTTTTACTAATTTTGCTTTGCGAAAGGGTAGAGCCTACGTAAATCATAACCGCGTGCATAAGCGCAATAAATGGCGGAACGTAAAACGCATTTATACCCATAAGAGAAAGCGAAAGATTGGCAAGAGCACCGTCTATACCAACGGCAAAACCAGTAATAAAAGACTGAACGAAAGCGCTTTTATTACTCACTTGCTTTTTTCCGTAAGTTAGGTTATATATGCCCACCAAAACGAGAATAATTCCACCGATTATGGTTGATTTTTCGTTTAAGTAATCCTTAAATAAAAGCGCACCGTAATTTGTTATTAAACACATAACCAAAACGGTTAAAGAAATTCCAATAACAAACGGTAGTTTTTTACCTTTTCCAAGTGATAGCGAAAAACCGCAAATAAGTGAGTCAATACTTACAGTAAACGCCGTAATAAAAAGAAAATAAATCATTTGTAAACCTATAACCCTTACTTTATTTTATTAAATTTCGCGTTAAAAAGTGAATATAAAAAATATATATAATAAAATAAATAAAAGTGCTCGTTTAGGATTGACAAGGACGGTAATTTCGTGTAAAATACAATAGTATTCTCGTAATATAAGGAGTAATAGGCAAAATATGAGAACTGCTAAATCCTATAAGATATTAACATTAATTATGGCGTTTGCGCTTTCGGTGATTGCAAGCTTTATTTTATCACCCGCAAACCAAGCAAGTGCTGCATCTAACACTGCTAACCCCGTGGAATATTTCGCGGTAGATTCTAAAAGACCTGAACTTGTTGATAATAAACTCGTTTTCGCTCTTGAAGATAATAGTGTAATCACTTTCACTAACGACGTTGTTATTAGTGACTTTGAAATGGGTATGACCTATTCAGATAACGTTAAGTCTGCAACTTACGTTCTTTATTCTGATTCATACGCTGGTTCACTTGATAGTTCAGCAACCCAACTTATTGAAAATAAAGTAGTTGTTGACTTTAGTGCAAAAACCATTAAAGTAAACGAAAATAGTGAAGTTGCATATAACGCTTTAACTCGTGACTTTAATCTCGCATTATCAGTTGTTGATGGTGATTTAGTTGTGGGCTTCGGTGCAGAAACCTTTACCGAAACTACTTTCGCCCAAAAGATTTTATGTAACGACAAAGCAGTAGCAAGCGTATCAATTACCGTTGATTTAGTAGAAGGTGCAACTGATGCATCTGCAAACTTAATCTTCGTTGACCAAGGTAAATCTGTTGCAGGCAATCCTTATAAGCAAACCTTTAACGCTGTTGACGGTGTTGTTCAAGTTGCAGCTGGCCGTGCAGTTATTTCAAAGGGACTTAAAGTTGAAAATGGTGCAATTACAGCCGTTGATGGTAAGAAATATACCGTAACCGCTGATGCTTATACCGTAATTGGTAAACTCACCAACGCATACGTTTCAAGCGTAGGTGCATGGACCGAAAATTCAGAAGTTCCCACCAAGATTGCATTTAATAGCGCATCTACCGTATTAACTATTAACGACGCTAACGGCGCTGTTGAAGATTATGCGCTTACCATTATTAGTGGTGATGAAGATGCTCCTGAATATAAAGCAAATGAAAAAGTTCTTGAAGATTTTAAGGCTGCTCTTAATAGAGCAATAAAAGAAGACGTAGGCACTCCTGATGAACATTACGTTCGTTTAGGTAAAGCAATCACTATTCCTTCTGATTATTTTAGAGGATTAGTTGAAGACGAAACTTATGACTTTGACGATTTAACTCATACCGTATATTACAAAACTCCTACTAGTGCTAATGGTACTACCAGTGGTTGGAACATTACTTTAACCGCTGCAGGCGATTATGAATTCTACGTAGTATTCAAAGATCCTGACGGAAACGCTATGGAACTTGATGATTTCTATACCATAGATGACGAAGATGAAAATAAGAGGGAATTTGGCGTTTACGGTGCATACGTATTCAGTTTCCATATTGAAGATGATGCTGAAATCGTAGTATCTGCTCCTAACACTGTTGAAAAATGGTATATCGGCGTAAGCTACAAGAGTTCAGCTTTCCAAATTCAATCTTCAGGCTATACTCCTAAATACACTTTATACTACAATGCAAATGAAAATGCAGTAGAAGATAGCGAAGGTTGGATTGCAATTCCTAAACACACCACCATTACTAGTGAATATGATGACGGAACGTTTGATTACGATGAAGTTAAGGAAATCGCTTATGACGGTCAAGTAACCTTTACTCCTACTCGTCGTGGTGCTTACAAAATTGTTTGCGTAGTTAACTCAACTCAATCAGTTAAAAACTCTTCAGCATTTACCATCGTTAAGGTAACTGAAAAGGCAAATACCGTTAACCCCGGTAGCGATTGGCTTGAAAATAACGTTTGGTCAGTGGTATTCTTAGGCGTTGGCACGTTATCCTTAATCGGTATCATTGCTCTTCTCTTTGTTAAACCCAAAACTAAAACGGAAGACGATGAATAATTATAAATAGCTTTTACTACAGGATTTCGTGAAAACGGAATCCTGTTTTATTAAATTGTATGATTTCATTTATTGCTAACAAAAACCAAAAATTAATAAAATACGTTACAGAAGAGTGCGGAGTATCTTATTCCGCACTTATGCGCTTGCTTAGAAAAAAGGACGTTAAGATAAACGGCAAGCGCGTTAATAAGGACGTTAATTTAGCGGTTGGCGATAAAGTAGAAATTTATATTGTTTTAGAAGAAAAACTCCCTTACGATAAACTATATAGCGACGATAATATTTTAGTGGTTTATAAAAAAAGTGGATATACTTCAGACCAAGTTTTTGATAGCGTAAAATTATTAAATAGCGGGGCAAAATATATCCATAGACTAGACAGAAATACCGATGGAATAATGATTTTTGCCTTAAACGAAACGGCTGAAAATGAATTACTTTTAGGCTTTAAAAACCACCGTTTTATTAAATATTACACGGCTACCGTAAAGGGTAAACCTAAAAATGACAAGGACGTTTTATCCGCTTATTTATTAAAGGATAGCGATAAGGCGGAAGTTCGCATTTTTACTAATGAAATTAAAGGTTCTGTTCCTATTAAAACGGGGTATGAAGTTTTGTCTTATGATGGAGAAATTTCAGTATTAAAAGTTAGACTTTATACGGGTAAAACTCATCAAATTCGTGCACATTTAGCAAGCATAGGTTGTCCCATAGTTGGTGACGGAAAATACGGTGATAATGCCTTTAATAAAAGTAAGGGCGTAAAAAGACAAATGCTTACGTCAAGTGAGATAATTTTAGCCTTTGATAAAGAAAGCCCGCTTTACTATTTAAATGAAAAATCTTTCAAGGTAGGTGACTAGTATGCCACAAGATGCTTTTACGTTAAAATACCTTTGTAAAGAATTAAATGATAGACTAGCAGGCGGTAAAATAAATAAAATCGTTCAGCCCGATAACGATATGGTAATCTTTACCATATATAACGGAAAAACTACCGAAAGACTTTTAATTTCAGCCAACCCATCTCTTCCAAGAATAGGTATAACTAATGCTGATTTTCAAAGCCCGTTAACTGCGCCTAATTTTTGTATGCTTCTTAGAAAGCATTTGCTTTCAGCAACCATAAAGCAAATTTCGTTAGTAGGATTTGATAGAATCGTTAAAATAGTGTTATCGCCCACAAGCGAATTTTTCGATGCAAAAGATAAGGTTTTATATGCCGAACTTATGGGTAGGTATAGTAACGTTATCCTAACCGAAGATGGTAAAGTTTTAGGTGGCAATAGGGGTGTTAATAATTTCGATAATGGTATAAGACCTATAATCGTTGGCTTAAAATATAACTTTCCACCAACAAACGATAAAAAAGAACCGTGGGATAAAACATTA
>JAZRHN010000096.1:0-3520 GCA_045644785.1 Christensenellaceae bacterium | reverse complement strand
ATATTTGAAATTGAATCGTTAGACGTGTTGGTGCGTAATTTTTTTACTATTAAATAAAGAATTGATATTGACAAAATAGATACAAAAAGCGGTATATATCCCCTTATTTTGTTAAATACTACCCCTTTTATATATTCACCTAAAGAATTGTAATCAAAATTAAAATCTCCGTTAATAAAAGCATATAAAGTATCTAAAAAATTAAATGAAGAATTACCAAGTTCTTCTTCAAGATTAAGTATTTCATTAAAATCTATACTATTTAACTCATCCGTGATACTATCAGATAAACTTTCAGCATTAACACTATAAAAAGGCGTAGATATAACACAAAAAAAAGATATAAAAATTATAAATAATGCTCTTTTCATAATAAACTTGTTAAAAGATTATAAACTGCAATTATAATTGGCATGCTAGCGCCTAAAATAACCACTCTACCAAGCAAAACTAGTTTTTTCGATAAAGTAATAAGCCCAAAATCTTCAAGCGTTCCTGCACCAAATTCTACAATATATCCAATTGCAGTTATTTTTAATATAATCTTAATAAACGAATAATCTAATCCGCTATTTTCTATAATTTCGTTAAACGCAGTAAAAGTGCTTTCTAATAAATTAAAAGTATAGAAAAGAATAATACACCCTGAACAGATTAACGCTAAAAAAGCAAATTCGGGATTAACACTTTTTAATAAAATAATAATGAAACCGCAAAGAATAACCAAAGCGACAATTTTAAGCATACTAATAAAAATCGAATATATTTTTAATATTTACAAATAGTTCACTAATCATTGATATTACTAGTGTTAAAACTATAACCAAACCCGCTATAGCAACTAACGTAGCAATATCGTCCCTATCGCTCTTCTTTAATATTTGACATATAACCGTTATCAATATTCCTATTGCTGCTATTCTAAAAATTATATCTATACCCATATTAAATAAATAAAACGAATAACGTTATTCCCGCTAAAATTCCAAGTTTTAAAAATAATGTTTTATATTTTTTTTCATCATCTACTGCTTGTCTTAAAAATGAATTAGATTGTTCTACGGCAACGTCAACTATTTTTATCTGTGAACTACTATCACCTACACCTATAGACGATAAAAAATTAAAAACAAATTTTTTTTCATTAAATGATAAATATTTTAGATTGCTTGTATAGTCAGTCTTATCAATTAAAAATGAATTATAAACTAACAATACGTCTGAATTTTTGTTTAAGCACCCATTAATGACGTCAATCACAGGACGTTGCGTAAAATTTATCTCGTTTTTTAGACTTGTAACTAAACAATTAAAATCTTCAAAAAACACACGCCTTTCACTATATTTTAGTGAAAATAAATATCCTACTATGGTAGATAAAACAATTAATAATATGCCTATAAATAATTTCATATTTTAATAAAATCTTTATTGTATATTCCTTCGATATTGCCTTTTTTGGCGTTTCCCAAAACTACGTATCTATTAAAAATACTATTGTTAAATGATGGTTTATTTCTAGTTTCTTCAATATTTTTTGCATGACAACTGGCTATTATCCCGCAACCCGAATTAGCCACCCTAAATATGCAATCCCAATCTTCCGCAGAAGACAACTCGTCCGTTATCACTATTGATGGTGATAATGACCTTATTCCATAATTAAACGCATATGATTTATCTGAATACGTTATTTTATCAATATTGATTCCATTAATATTGATAAACTCTCCCCTTTCATCAATAACCAAAATCTGCAATAAAGTTTTTTCATTGATTATTCTAACTAAATCTTTTAATAAAGTTGTTTTACCATATCCTGCAGGCGATATTATTAAGGTGTTTTCAATTAAATTGTTTACATAAATTTTTTCAAAAACCACATTGCCACACCCCGTAATTTTATGGGGTATTCTTATATTTAACGATGAAATGTTTCTAATAGTCAAAATTTTATTATCCTCAAAAACACACTCGCCACCAAGACCTACTCTAATTCCGTTACCTGCATCTAAAAAACCTTTTTTAATTTGGTTATTGTAAGCATAAATAGAACGTTTAGTTATCTTTTCAATTACAAAGGAAATATCGTTATTTAAGCAAAGTATATCTTGTCCGTTTTCTTTTAAATTTACTTTGCCTTTATTAGTAATACAAAAAATAGGAAACCCTAACCTTAAACGTATTTCGTATACGTTATTTATATCAACTTGCTTTATTGAAGAGTATATTTTTTCTGGTAAAAAATCGAGATTCATTTATAAAAGTATATTTATGAAAATAAAAAAATAGAACAAAAAAAGACAGGCAATTTTGCCTGTCTTAAATTTTTAATATTTATTAAAGATTGATGTTATTGATTACGTTTTTAATTGCTTGAGCTGACGCTTGCATTTTCAACATTTCTTCATCAGTTAATTTTTGAACAAGAGTTGATTTTAAGCCGTCTCTACCAACTAAAGTTAAGGTACTTAAGCATACGTCAGAAACACCATATTCGCCGTTTAATAAAGTTGAAACGGTTAAAACGTTTTCTTCTGCACCCCTTAAGCAATCAATAATATGCATAACAGAAGTTGCGATACCGTAAACTGTTGAACCTTTGTTTGCGATGATTTTGCCGCCTGATTTTTTAACGTATTCTTCTACTTCATCACGTTCATAAGGTTTTGGAGAGCACTCTTTATTAGTAAGCGCATCTTCATATTCTTCAATAGGAATACCGCCAATAGTTGCCGTTGACCAAGCAACGAAAGAACTATCACCATGTTCGCCAAATACGTTAGCATGAATTTGCTTTTTATTTACACCATAAGCATCAGCAAGACGAGTACGAAGTCTAATAGTATCTAAAATTGTACCAGTACCAATAACCTTATTTTTAGGAAGACCAGTATATTTAAGGAACGCATAAGTTAAAACGTCAACAGGATTTGCAACAATAATATAGAATGCATCAGGAGCGTATTTAACAATTTCACTTGCAACGTCTTTAAGAATATTAACGTAAATTTGAGCAAGTTCAAGTCTTGTTTGACCAGGTATTCTACCAACGCCAGACGTAATAACAACTACTTCAGAACCTACTGCATCTTTATAGTCGCCAGCGATAACGCTACTGTTCATAATTAAAGGGGTTGCTTGAACGATATCTAAAGCTTCACCTTCTGCCTTATTCTTGTTCACGTCGATTAAAAGAATTTCAGATGCCAATTTGTTAGAAAGAATAGAATAAGCTGTTGTTGAACCGACTCCGCCGGCACCTATAATGGTGACTTTCATATTTACCTCGTAAAAAAAATTATATTTCGTATGATAATATAATATCATTGATGTGTAAATAGTGTCAACATATTTAATACCACAATTAGCTATAAAATATTATTTTATGAAAAAAGGCAGACAAATATGTCTGCCATAAACAAATATTGTTAAATTAAAACAATGCTTCAACGTAGTCTTTTGCATCAAAGTCTTCAATATCGTCTATCTTTTCCCCTGTTCCAACAAAACACACGGG
>JAZRHN010000095.1:0-7131 GCA_045644785.1 Christensenellaceae bacterium | reverse complement strand
AAAATTATTATTAAAGTTTTACAAAACTTTTTATTTGTGCTATCATATATACGAAATTTTAAGAGGTTTAATATAAATGAAGAATAAATTAGTTAAATCGGTAGCCTTATTATTAACGCTTATATCTTTATTTTTAACAGGTTGTGGTTCGCTTAGTGTTTTATCTTTTACTAACGGATTTGCCGCTTACCTTGGCGATGCTAACACCACCCCCGGATACACTCAAACACTTAACTATTCGGTTTATTATTCAGAAACGGAATATTTTACTAAAGATGACGAAATAGACGATAAGGTAAAGATTGAATTTGTTGACGGAAATTATACTTCAAAGTTAACGGCTATTCAAGTAATGCCAAACAACCTAGATAGTTTAGCATTTAGTGATACTTCAAGCGATATTTCAAACTTAATTTCTGGTGAAGGACTTTTTAAACTTATAACCGATTTTACTATTACTTCCGTTTATACCGAAGGCGAAACGGAATATAGACATAACGACTATATTTATACCGAAGTTTATTTTGCTACCAAAAAATCTTCTTACGCACCGATATTCGCTAAATCTTATTCTTCCTATACTATGGCTTACTATGCTAACGGACAATACTTCTTCTACGTTAACGACACTCAATCTGAAACGCTTTATTCTTCAACTTCTTACACAATAAAAACTCGCACCAATGCTTATACTTTTGAAGACCAAAAGCCAGACGCTATAATTAATAAAGAATGGACGGAATCTACAACCGAATATAAATACAGAACCGTTATTGATAACACTCAACTTTTATTTATGTGCAGAAACGTTAACGTAGCAAGTGAAAGCACGTTTAATTTACCGACCGTTTCGCCCACCTATCAAGAGTGGCAAACTTTAAGAGTTAGCAACACCGCTAATACCGAAGATACAATAAACGTAAACTACAACGGAACAGACCTTACAAATGAAAAAATAAAAGTTTCCAACTTAACCTTTGTAGTTAACAAAGTAAGCGCACAAGGAACAACTAAGTTCATTTCAGTTCAAAATGAAGCTTCGGCAAATATCCCTGATATGCACTTACCCGTTTCGTTTGCAGAACCGCTTTTCTTCTATCAATCGTTCTATAGAATGGGCGCGTTAGTATTTAAGATAAAATCAATTACAATGTAAAATATAAAACCGTTTCAAAAGTCAACTTTCGAAACGGTTTTTTCATATAATTATATATGTTAAATAAAGCCGTAATTAATTTATCTGCGTTAAAAAATAACGTTAACGCGGTAAAATCTTTGCTACCAAAAACTACTAAACTATGCGCTGTTGTTAAAGCCGATGCTTACGGGCACGGCGCCGAACGCATTTCTTCCTTTTTATATCCTTACGTGGACTATTATGCCGTTGCTATCGTTGAAGAAGCCGTAAGTTTAAGATTAAGTGGTATTGATAAAGATATTTTAGTGCTAACACCACCTATTGTAGAAGACGATTATCTTATTTCTATAAACTATAATCTTACGCTTTCTTTTTCTAAAAACGAACATATCTTAAATGGGCAAAAAATTGCTAAATCCTTAAATAAGCCACTGAAAGTTCACTTAAAATACAACAGCGGTATGAATAGATTGGGGTTTGACAATATTAGCCAATTAAAAGAAGCGTTAGATAAAATTTCAAAATGTTCGCACCTTGTTTTAGATGGGTTATATTCTCACCTTGCCTGTCCTGAAAGCGATACCCTTTATAATAAAGCATATAATAACTTTTTACTTGCAAAAACACTCGTTAAGAGTTATAATAAAAACGTTATATGTCATTTATCGGCTAGCGGTGGCTTTTTACGTGGTGCATATTTCGATATGGTTAGAATAGGTATTATGCTTTACGGGTATAAACCGTATGAAACGGATAAAATTTCCCTTTCACCCATTATGAAAGTTTATGCACCCAAACTTGTGGAAAGATATATTAAAAAAGGCGAAAGTGCGCTTTATGGCAACTTCCACACGCAAACGCCACAAACCCTATCGCTAATAAGACTTGGCTATGCAGACGGGTTTTTTAGAAAGCAAACACCTAATATTTTTAATAATCGGTGCATGGATATTAGTGCGATAGTCGGTAAAACACCCGATTACGTTTTAGTAATGGACGATGCTACTAAACTCGCTAACGATTATAAAACTATAACGTACGAAATACTTGTAAACTGCACAAAGCGGGCAGAAAAAATTTATTCAGACAACGGAGATATATGAAATACTTATTAAGAAAAGCAGGTTTCCCTTTCATTTACATTATATTTATGGCAACTATCGCTCTTGGTATTAACCAAATTGGTGGAGATAATAAATTATTAAAATTTGCACTACTCGTTCTTAATCTTTCCTTCTACATGTTTATCGTAGGCTCGCTTGCGTTTAAGGATGGAGAAGACGCGTTAAACGTTCGTATTGCAAACGATTTGGATAGAAATGAAATGATAAAGACGGGTATTCCTAAAAAATTACGCCTTCACGAAGAATATAAACACTATAAAGGTTTTTTAATAGGGCTTGTAACTTGTATTCCTTTAATTATTCTTATGGCAATTCACGCATTCTATTATTTTAGTGGTTCTGAATACGAAGGTATGGGTGCGATTGCGGACATGCTTTATAATATGATTACGTCTTTTTATAAACTTTTCGTTACCGAACTTACTTCTGTAGATTATTTCTTTGCACTTGTTACTATACCCGTAATTTGTTTAACTACCGGTATCCCCTATATTATCGGCGGATTAAGGCGTGAAAGACAACAACTTAGAATTGAAGAACAACAAAGACAACTTTACGGAGATAGAAAGTGAGAATAGTAGGCGGAATTTACAAGGGCAGAAAACTCTTTGAATTTAAGGGTTATGAAGTTAGACCGACTTCTGATATGACAAGAGAAAGCCTTTTTAATATACTAAACGCCAAAATCGCAGGCAAATCTTTTTTAGATTTATTTTGCGGAACAGGTGCTGTTGGATTAGAAGCCCTTTCGCGCGGTGCAAGCAAAGTAACACTAAACGATTTTAGTAAAGAAAGCGTTATTTTAGCCACTAAAAATGCCGAAAAACTAGGTGCAAACGTTGACATAAGCAAAATGGACGCTTTAGCGTTTATCTCCTACACGCACGAAAAATACGACTATATATTTATTGATGCACCTTATTTAGACCCAGTTGGTGTTAACGCCCTTAACCGTGCATATGAAATACTAGCCGATGACGGTGTTGTTATTTTTGAAAACGAGTATAAATTTAATAGTGAAGTAAAAGGACTTACCCTATTTGATACTAGAAAATATGGTAGAGCACACCTTGCGTTTTTTAGAAAAAATGAAGAATAATTGTGTTTTTGCGGGCACGTTTGACCCGATAACGATTGGGCACACCCAATTAATTAATAAGTGCATAGAAAATTACGATAAAGTTTTTGTTGTAGTGGGTGAAAATCCTAATAAAACTCCACTACTTCCTATCTCTGTTAGACTAGATGCTATAAAGCAAACTTTTAGCGATAAGGTTATCGTGGTTAATTACCAAGATTATAAAGAAAAATATCGTCAGTTTTTAATTGATAACGGCATTAAATTTTACGTCCGTGGTATTAGAAACGATATTGATTTAGAATACGAAAAAGAGTATGCACAAAAAAATGCAAAACTTTATCCTGAAATAACCACCGTATTTATTAAAGCAGACGAAGAGTTAAAAGACGTTAGTTCTTCCGTAATTAGAGAACTTATCCAAAATAAAAAAGACTATTTAAGTTTTATTCCACAAGGCGCTAGCCAAGTTATTGTAGAATACTTAAATAGTAAAAAATAAATATTATAAAAAAGAAAAAGCACACTGCAATTCACTTTTTGTGAAAAGAGTGTGCTTTATTTTTATAGTAAAAACTCTAATGCTTTTTTAACATTTCTATAATCTGTAATCTCTACGTAATCCATACCGTAAATACGAACGTGGCTATCACCACCGCCGTCACCAAAATCATCGCCAACGTATAAAATTTCGTCTTTTTTGTAGCCGTTTTGTTCTGCATACGCCATGATAGCATCGTATTTATTATATTGCTTTTTAGAAAAGTCAAAAGATGAAGAACCGCCAATATATACCGCGTAGTCAGGGAATAACTTTAACACTTCTTCATACATAACTTTACGCTTTTCACGAGTAGGGTCAAACGCTAATTTATCTTTAATATCTGCCTTTGTTCCTAAAAGCGGAAACGTTACCATACCCGTTGCGTGAAACTCTACGCTATTGCCCTTATATTCGGTGTATCCGTATTTGTTTCTTAAATACTCTGCTGTTTTTAAGAAATATTCTCTATCAGGCTCTACACTGTCTTGGCGAATAATAGAAAACTTACCATCTATAATCTTACTTTCTTGCATACCGTAGTTTGCGATAATGTCAATCGGATAATTTTCCATTTGATTATAAATTCGTTCCGCTCCGCCAGCACCTACCATTATTATTTTATACTTTTTTTGTAACGCATCAAGTAAGTCTTTGCTATCTTTTTCCATTTTAGAACGATGTTGAGTAAGCGTTCCGTCCAAATCAAAACAAATCAATCGTTTCATTGGTAATTCTCCGTAAGATGTAAATTCTTATTGCGTTTTTATTATATCATAAATATAATAAATCTTCAATATTTTTCAGTTGTTCTATATTGTAATTTTATAGTTTATATGTTAAAATATTTATATGGATTTATTTGATTTAACTAAAAAAGAAAACAAAAGCATTCCGCTTGCGGAACGCATGCGTGCAAAAACTCTTTCGGAATTTTTGGGTCAAGCCCATATCGTTTCTGAAAGTAGTTTATTATCGCGTGCTATTAAACTTGATAGACTTGGCAGTTGTATTTTTTGGGGTCCTCCCGGTTGTGGCAAAACTACGCTTGCTAACGTTATTGCGCTTAATACTGACGGAAACTTCGTTAAATTAAACGCCGTTTCTTCTGGTGTTGCAGACGTAAAAAAGGTTGTTGAAGAAGCCAAAGAAAACGCTAAACTCTACGGCAAAAAAACCTATCTTTTACTCGACGAATGCCACCGTTTTAGCAAAACGCAAAGCGATAGTCTTCTCCCCTCCATTGAAAATGGGGACATTATCTTTATCGGCTCTACTACGGAAAACCCCTTTGCTTCTATGACACCTGCTATCGTTTCAAGATGTCGTGTTTTTGAACTTAAAAAGTTATCGCAAGATAACGTTATTACGGCACTTAAACGCGCAATTTCAGATAAAGAACGCGGTCTTGGTAATCTTTTGGTAAAAGTTGATGAAGAAGCGCTTAATCATTTTGCAATTATGTCTGACGGAGATTTAAGGGTTGCTTATAACGCATTAGAACTTGCCGTTTTAACTACCCCAACCGACAACGACGGCGTTATTCACGTTACGTTAAAAGATGCGGAAGAAAGTATTCAACAAAAAGCACGCTCTTACGATGAGCAAATGTATTACGATATGTTATCTGCTTTTTGCAAGAGTTTACGTGGAAGTGACGCTAACGCTGCACTTTACTATATGCAAAGATTAGTTACGGGTGGTTGCGACCCCCTACTTATTGCAAGGCGAACGATAGCACACTCTGCTGAAGACGTGGGGCTTGCTGACCCTATGGCAATGGTAATGGCGACTAACGCATATCTTGCCGTAGAACGTATGGGCATACCTGAAGGACTACTTCCCCTATCAGAAGCCATAGTTTACGTTTGTGAAGCCGAAAAATCTAACGCCGTTTACAATGCAATGCACCAAGCAGAAAAAGACGCTATAAACATTAAAGACGATAACGTTCCGCCGTGGGTTAAAAACGCGGTGTTCGGTAGCGAAGAAGATAAGAAAAACGCAAGTAAATATAAATACCCACACGACTATGGTGGATACGTAGAACAACAATATCTACCCGATAGCCTTAAGGATAAAATTTACTATACACCTACCGATTTTGGATACGAAAAAACTATTAAAGAAATTAGAAAAAGAAAGGGCAAGAAAAATTAATTATGGACTATTCAATTAAACTATCACAAGAATTTAACATAAGAGCAGACTATTCAGCAAATATTATTAATCTTATAGACGAAGGTAACACTATCCCCTTTATTGCAAGATATCGTAAAGAAATGACGGGGTCTTGTGATGACCAAGTGTTACGTGATTTTGCCGATAGACTTAAATATTTACGTAACTTAGATAAGAGAAAGCAGGAAGTAGCCGACTCTATAACAGAGCAAGGCAAAATGACGGACGAAATTATGATTGCTTTAGCTTCTGCTGTCACAATGACTGAAGTTGAAGACGTTTATCGCCCATACAAACAAAAGAGAAAAACACGTGCTTCAGTTGCGATTGAAAAGGGACTATCGCCTTTAGCAGACGTTATTTTAGCACAAGAAAATATCGACCCCAACGTTGAAGCAGAAAAATATATCAACGCCGAAAAAGGCGTTGATAGCGTTGAAGATGCTATTAAAGGTGCATCTGATATTATCGCTGAAAGAGTTTCGGACGATGCTGAACTCCGTAAAGTTTTAAGAGCAAAACTTTTTGAAAGCGGTGAAATTACCTGTAAACTTTTAGAAAATGAAAACGCTAAAACCTACGATATGTACGATAATTACTCTGAAAAGGTTAATAAAATTCCTTCTCACCGTATTCTTGCTGTTAATCGTGGCGAAAAAGAAGAGTGCCTAAAAGTAAACGTAAAGGCTGATGACGAACAACTTATATTAATTATCACTAATAAATACGTTAAAAATTCTAACGCATGCGCAAACGTAGTAAAATTAGCGTGTGAAGACGCATATACTAGACTTATCTTCCCGTCTATTGAACGTGAAATAAGAAGTCAACTTACCGATACTGCAAGTGAACAAGCAATTAAAATGTTTGAAGTTAACCTTCGCCCACTTTTATTGCACCCACCCCTTAAAGGCAAAACCGTTTTAGGTTTAGACCCTGCTTATAGAACGGGTTGTAAAATTGCAGTCATTAACCCCGAGGGTAACGTTTTAGATACCACGGTTATTTATCCTACTCCCCCACAAAACAAAATTGAAGAGGCAGAAGTTAAGATTTTAGCGTTAATCGC
>JAZRHN010000094.1:0-3084 GCA_045644785.1 Christensenellaceae bacterium | reverse complement strand
ATAACTAAATAAGGCTCTTTCCCTTTTGCTGAAACTACTTGTAACCTTTTTGGCTCTACGCTATAATTTCGCATTTCCGTCATTAAGTCGGTAAGCCTATCAGCGCGGTGCACGATACACGCCCTACCGCCGAATTTTAAGCATTTTGAAATGGACTTAATAAGTTCGTTAAGCGGTAAAAATTCTTCACGCTTACACATTGCAACTTGCGGTTGTTCCGCACCCATACCGCCACTAACTTTCATATACGGCGGATTGCATACGATAAGTGAAAACTTTCCGTTATAACTACTATCTATATCTTGAACACGCGTATTTACCGCGCTAAACGTTTCTTCTAAATTATTAAGAGCAATACTCTTTTTGCTCATTTCATATAATGGCGTTTGCATTTCAAAGAAAGTTACGCTTTTAATTAAAGTAGGATTTAAACAATACAAATGAAGCCCGACTATTCCGCTACCAGAACAAAAGTCGGCAACAACGTCGTCCTTTTTTACCCTTGCAAACTTTGTAAGCAACACGGAGTCTGACGTAAATTTATACAAATCGTCGTCCTGTAAAATTTTTATTCCGTTTAATCCTAACTCTTCTACTCTTTCCATACCGTAATAAAATTTAAGGCGCGATAAAATCGCGCCTTAATCATTCTTTGTATTTCCTAATTATTCTTCGGAAATAGCATCCACAGGACAGCCACCTGCGCAAGCGCCGCAACTGATGCAAGCATCAGCGTCGATTACGTATTGAGCGTCACCTTGGCTGATTGCGCCTACGGGGCAAGTATCTGCACAAGCACCGCAAGAAATGCAAGCGTCACTAATTTTGTAAGCCATGGGATTTTACCTCCTCTGTAATTTCAAATATATTCTATCACAATAATTTTTAAATTGCAATAGTATTTTACTTTTTATTCTTCAATTTCATCATCAGTTTCGTTAGGTTCGGGTTTATTTTGTTTTTTAAACTCTAACCTATCCACGGGGAAATCTTTATAAACTTCGCTACCGTCTTCTTTGGTTATCTTAACTTTGCTAATTAACTTTAACATATCGTTAGCGACAACAACGCCGTTACCTTCGGGGGTTTTTACCGTTCCGCCAAGTTTTGGCATTTTGCCGTAAACTTCAGCATAGTAATCGTTTTCATAAGATAAACAGCACATAAGTCTTCCGCAAAGCCCAGATATTTTAGACGGGTTAAGATGAAGCCCTTGATTTTTTGCCATTTTAATACTAACCTTACAAAAATCGGTTAAGTGGTTAGAACAGCAACACTCTCTACCGCAAGGTGCGATACCGCCTAAAATTTTGGTCTCGTCCCTAATACCAACTTGATGAAGTTCAATTCTTACGTGGAACTTAGACGCTAAAACCTTAACGAGTTCTCTAAAATCTACACGGTTTTCTGCTGAGAAAAAGAAAGTTAATTTCTTTCCGTCAAATGCGTATTCGGCACCGATTAACTTCATTTCTAAACCTTGTTCGGTTATCTTTTCTTGTGCATAATCTAACGCTTCGGGTATTTTCTTTTCGTTTTCTTTAACTTGAATAACGTCCTTTTCGGTTGCCTTTCTGATAATGGGCTTTAAGGGGTGAGTAACTTCGCTATCACTAACTTCCTTTTTGCCGAAAACAACCGTGCCGTATTCAACACCCTTTGCCGTTTCTACTATTGCACCATCGCCTTCACTGAAATCTTCTTTGCTATTTTCAGGGGGCGCAAAGTAATATACTTTAGACGTGTTTTTAAATTTTACACCTATAACTAACGCCATTTGTGTTTTCCCTCCAATACGGAAAATAATATCCACTCTATAAGCATTTTTGCGTTTGCATTGTGCTTTAAGCGTTTTTCCGCTTCTCTTATAATATCGAATATATACGTTATTGCGCCACGGTTAAACCCGTCTGCGCCTTTTAGTCTTTGATTTAATTTTGTATTTACTGCTAGTTCTTCTTTATTTTCTAAGGTAACTAGCATATCTCTAAGTGCTAACTCAAAAACGTTCAAAAACTCGGAGATTCCTACCTTTAAGCCGTTAAACTTGGTAGAAAAATCTAAAACGTCCTTACTCGTTTTCATATTTAGCACCATATCGCATACGTAGTCGGTAATTTCAATTAGGCTTCTATCCCCGTAAAGAGAATATGCTTTGCCTACCGTTCCGTCCCCACACGCGATAGCCGTTTTTAACTTTTCTAAATCGGTGCAATCTTCTTTTAATACTTCAAAAATTTCTTGGCTATTAAAGCCACCCATTTCTAACTTTAACACTCTTGATTTTACCGTGTTAAGTAATGGATATTCGCTAGTAGCACCAATTATTATGATACTATTTTCGGGCGGTTCTTCAAGCGTTTTAAGCAATTTGTTTTGCGTAATTTCGCTCATACTTTCGCCGTTTGATAGTAAAAATATCTTTTTATCACTTTCAACGGGGCGGTAAAAGGTTTTTTCTATAATTAAAGCCACGTCTTCCGTTTTAAGCGTTTCGCCGTCTTTGGGGAACTGATATACGTCTGGGTGATTTCCGTTTTTTATAAGTTTGCACGCACGGCACACTTCACAAGGTTCGGTTTCTTTACAAGAAATAACCTGTGCTAATATCTTTAGATATTCGGTCATAAACGTTTTGTCGGGCGTAATTAAAAGATAGGCGTGCGAAAGCTTGCCGTTTTCTTTGTCCGATTTTACCGTTTTATAACAAGCGGTGTTTCTAAAAAGCGGAAAAAGGTTTATCATATAACCCCTTTATTCTTTAATGCGTTAATAATCTTTTGATGAGTTTGTTCTCTCGTTCCCGTAGCGTCGATTACCACTATTCTTTCGGGATACTTTTTGGCTAAATCTAAATAGCCAGCGTAAACTTTGTTATGAAACTCCATGCCAGAAGTTTCTAGTCTATCGCCCTTGTCTGCACCACCCTTTCTCTTAAAAGCGTCTGCAGGCGAAAGGTTTAAAAATATCGTGCAGTCAGGCATAAAGTTTTTAACAGCGAATTGGTTGATTTTTTCAACAAAATCGTAGCCTAAACCCCTTGCGTTACCTTGATACGCAAAAGATGAATCTATATATCTATCG
>JAZRHN010000093.1:0-1781 GCA_045644785.1 Christensenellaceae bacterium | reverse complement strand
TTTTATATTGCTGAATATTTAAACGAATTTAACAATATTCGCGTTATCACTAACGGAATTGAAACGCTTTCGCTATTATCTAAAAACGGCATTACCGCTTATTCAACGGGTGGACAAATATCTACCGAGAACCCTGCCGTATTAGTTGGTAAATACGCTGAAGATACCTTAAATAACTTCCACGCTAACGTGGCGTTCTTCTCTGCACAATCACTTAGTAACGACGGAAATATTTACGACTGCTATGAAAATGAAAACTTTATTAGAAGAACAATGATGAAAAATGCTAAAACCAAAGTTTTCCTTTGTGATGATACCAAAATCGGTAAAACCTCTCCTTACTATCTCTGCTCTCTTAACGAGGTCGATTTCGTTGCGACAAACTCGGACATCTCACACATAGTCCCTACTGAAAAAATCTTAAATATATAACAAAAAGCAACGGCTTAGCCGTTGCTTTTTTATTTGCTATTATATTATTTTATTAAACTTCTTAAACGCATTAACGTTATTCTGTTTCTAACAAGTGGTGAGTATTTTATAATGTTATCTAATGCGTTTACAGGCACTTCTATATCACTTAAGTTTTCATTTAAGCCTAATGCCCTATATTTTTCTAATAATTCTTCACAAGTAGGTATCCCTAGAACGATATCACAGATTTTAGCCCAATTATCCTTTAATAATTTTGCAGTGATACCTGAAATGCAATTCTCTTTATTTTCTTGAATAATTGATTGGCTTAATATTTCGCCAAACACTTCTTCTATTAAACTATCTTCTACAGGCGTGTAATCGTAAAAATCAGGGTTTTTATTGGCGATGATTTTGCGATATTCATCACAGGCAATAAGCGTGCCTACACCTACTTTTTCGCCGTGTAATGCGTTAGAACTAACGTTTAATATTACAGGGTTCATTTCAATAAAGTGTGAAATATGATGCTCTGCACCAGAAGCACAACGAGAGTTGCCTAACAATTGCATAGCAAGTCCAGATATTAATAAGCCGTACATTAACTTTTTGTAAGCGCTAACGTCCTTTTTAATTACGCCGTCAGCCGAATCAAGGACGGCTTTGGTGGCATCCATAGTCATATCGTATATAGTTTGGCAAAAATATCCGTTAGTTAAAATATTTGAAATCTTCCAATCGGTTAACGCTATAAACTTACCAATCATATCGCCAAAACCAGATTTGGTTAATCTATTTGGTGCGTTTACTATAACGCTTAAATCAGCAATAACGATTTTAGGTGCAACTGCGGTAAAGGTTTTCTTAAAACCATCCCACGTCATAGCGGCAACTGAAGAACAGAAACCATCTACACTAGCAGCCGTTGGACAAGATACGAAAGGAATAGAATATTTATGAGCAATATAGCGCGTTATATCGTGCACCGTGCCTGAGCCTACGGCAATTAAATAATCGCATTTTTTAGGTAGTTCTTTTTCTGCTAATGCCACACCGTGATTATCCGCGTGTAAATTTTCAGGCGGTAAAACAATTTCATAACTTGCATTAGGGCGAACGCCTTTAGTTGCTAAATAAGTATTTTCATCATAAATAGCCACCGAATAACCACTTAAGCCGTGCTGTGCTACTATTTTAGTAAAGTCTTTTAAACAGCCTGCCTCTATTATACAATATTCGGTTACCATAGCGTGATTTTTACCAGAACTACACGCTCCGTTATATTTTTTGCTATCAATTATCATTACTTTTTCTCCTTTTGTCCGTAGTAAGCGTTTTTGCCGTGCTTACGTAAATAATGTTTATCT
>JAZRHN010000092.1:0-3716 GCA_045644785.1 Christensenellaceae bacterium | reverse complement strand
ATTCAATGGAGTGTAGATTCTTTAGATTGGAAAGATTTATCCGCCACTCAAATAGAAGAAAGGGTGTTAAAACGTGTAAAAGAAGGCTCTATCGTGCTTTTTCATAATCAGGGTCTTCATACCGCGGAAGCATTACCAAATATTATAAGATGCTTAAAAGAAAAAGGATATACATTTGTGCCGATAGGCGAACTAATTTATAAAAGCGACTATTATATGTCGGCAGATGGAACGCAAATTAAAAATTCATAGGAAGTTCAAGGAGGAAGAACATGAATTATTTAACGGATAAAAACAACAGGGTATTTATTAGCGGAGAAATAGTTTCTCCTGCAGAGTTTTCTCACGAAGTTTATGGAGAAGGGTTTTACGAAATGAGCGTATCAGTAAAGCGCTTATCTGGCCAAGGTGATATTTTACCCGTAACTATATCGGAAAGGCTAATCGCCGATATGAATTTAAGAGAGGGTGTATGGATAAACGCTGTTGGTCAGTTTAGGAGTTACAATAAATTAGTAGATGGCAAAAGTAAATTAATGCTAACAGTGTTTATTAGGGAATTATTAGACGTAGAAAACGCCAAAAACCCTAACAGTATAGTTTTAACCGGTTATATTTGCAAACCGCCTGTGTATAGAACAACGCCCTTTAATAGGGAAATAGCAGATATACTTATTGCAGTAAATCGTTCTTATAATAAATCGGACTATATTCCGTGTATTGCTTGGGGCAGAAACGCACGTTTTGCTAAAAATTTAGCAGTAGGCGAAAAGATTGCAGTTTCAGGTAGAATACAAAGTAGAGAATATCAAAAGCGATTCTCTGATGATGACGTAAAAACACTTACCGCATACGAAGTTTCTATAAGTAAACTAGCCGCTTATGATAATGCGGAAAGTTTTGATATAGATGCGGAATTTGGTTTTCCCATCAGTTACGCTCAAAAAGAAGAAAATATAGTATATTACGATAATTAAACAAATATTGCAATTAGTAAAGATATATGGTATAATCATTTCATAATCTTAGGAGAGGCTAAATGATTACTTACGTATATCCAAAAAACGTTTTAACAGAAACGGAAAAAAATGTAAAAAATCTTCTTAAAAAGCAACCGTTACAAATAGGTCTTGGTGAAAGAAAAACCACTGTTTTTAACGAAAACGAATATATTATTTTAGATTTTGGTAAGGAACTTTGCGGTGGTGTGCGCATATTTACCTATCGTGGTGGAGATATTCCCGTTCGTATTAGGTTTGGCGAAAGTTTAACCGAAGCAAGTAGTGAACTTGGCGGAAAAACTAACGCAACTAACAACCATTCGCTCCGCGACTTTACCGTTAATTTACAAAGTTATTCGGATATGACGTTTGGTCAAACGGGATTTAGATACGTTCGTATTGATTTTTACGGCAGGGTAGAAATAAAAAGCATTGTTGCGGCAGTTAATGAATTAAATAAAAAAGCAATTTACACCTATAATGGAAACGATGTACGTATTCGGGAAATATTTGACGTTGCTAAACGCACGATAGACCTTTGTGTTACAAGTGGATACGTTTGGGACGGAATTAAACGTGATAGATTAGTTTGGATAGGCGATATGGCACCAGAAGTGCTTGCGCTAACCACTCTTTACGGGCGTGTTCCTGAAATTGAGCGTTCGCTTAATTTTGTAAAAGACCAAACACCGCTACCGGGTTGGATGAACGGCTATCCTATGTATTCAATGTGGTGGATAATCGTTTTAGATATCTATTACGAAAAAACGGGTGCAAAAGAATATATTAAAAAGCAAATAAAATACCTTATAAAATTACTTAACCAAATGGACGGTTGTGTGTTAGATGATGGCGAACTAAACTATCCATCTTATTTCTTAGACTGGCAAACACACGATAAGCCAGAGGAAAAGGAAGGTGTAAGGGCAATAAATATTCTTGCAATTAAGTCGGCTATAAAACTTCTTTCGCTCTTTAATGAAGATACTTCTAAAGCAGAAGAATTGCTCTGTAGATTAATGAAAAAAGAGATAAATGGTGGGAAATGCAAACAAGTGCTTGCACTTAAACATTTTGCAGTAGGTATTTCTAAAGCAGAACAAGATAATCTTATAGAGGGTGGTGCAAAAGGAATGTCAACCTTTATGAGTTACTATATGTTAAAAGCAGTCGCATCTTTTAACAAAAACGCTGCAATAGAAATGATGAAAGAATATTACGGCGGTATGCTCGATAAAGGTGCAACAACTTTCTGGGAAGATTTTGATATCGAATGGACAAAAAATAGTTGCAGAATAGATGGGTTGCCTAAAAATGGCGAAAAAGATATTCACGGAGATTTTGGTGCATATTGCTACACAGGTTTCCGTCACAGCCTTTGTCATGGCTGGTCAGCAGGCATAATAGCCTTTATGGAAGAAGAAAAATTAATATAATAAAATTAATGGAAAAAAGGATAGACTGTTGTCTATCCTTTTTTGTAAACAAAAATTTTATACTTCAGTATAACCGACTAAGTAGTCTATAGAAACGTCAAAAAATAGTGCCAATTTTTTTAATTGGTCAATGCTGGGTTCACTATTTCCCTTTTCCCAATGAGAAATAGCCATCTTAGACATATTTAAAAGCTTTCCAATTTCTGCTTGAGAAATATTCTTTTCAATTCTTAATTCTTTTAATCTTATTTTAAATTCCATATAAAAATAGTATCAAAAAATGTTACTTTATGCTTGACAGTAACAATAATTGTTACTATAATAGTATTATCCCAAATAAAAAATTTATATTTAAGGAGAAAAACAATGGAAGTAAGTAAATATTTAAAACTTGCAAGACAAGCAAAAGCAGAAAACAATACTGAAGATGCTAAGACTTATTATAATAAGGTTAGGGAAGAAGACCCGGAAAATGGCGAAGCGAAATTCTTTTATGCTTATTATGCTTTATATGAAGGAACTAATGGAGAAATATATAATAGATTTAGTAATCTTTGCAAAATACTTCCTTCATCAATTAAGCTTATTGTTGAATCTGCTATGGAAAAGGAAGAACAGCTTAAATCTATTGAAGAAATAGTAAATACGTTTGTTCCTGAAGTTTGGGCGGAAAACAGATATATGAATCATAAAAATCGTGAAACGAAAGTTGGAGATTCATATGTTAAAGTGTTTGATACAGCCGTAATTAAAAACTGTGCAGTTATGGGTATGAAGGCTATAAAAGAATTAGGCGACCAAGTAGAAAAAGTATATATGGCAGACCCAGAGTGTAAGAAAATTGCATCTATTGCTTGGAAAGAATACGTTAGTTTATCACAAAAATGGTATGCTTTTGCGGTAAAAGGCGATGCTGAAATTTACGCAGAAAAAATTAAGGCTGTAGATCCTTCTTACGAAATGCCTAAAAAAGCAGGTTGTATATCTTTTGCGGATAAAAAGAACTAAAATGCAAAATGATATAGTTTTTTTTAGAGAACAATACAAAAAACAAAAAAAATTAGAAAGTTTTGTAAATTCAAGAGTCCTAAAAAGACCTAAAACAAAAAAATGGCAAGTGGCGGCAAGTTTCGTTATATTGCCATTTTTATTGTTTTTATTAGTGTATGGATTTTTTTTGTTAAAATTAAATTTATTTCCTAAATTGCTAATATGCGCATTTTCATTATATATGCTTTTTGATTTGTATCTAAGAATTTGTTTTATATGTTCTATAAAA
>JAZRHN010000091.1:0-6035 GCA_045644785.1 Christensenellaceae bacterium | reverse complement strand
ACCCGTCTTATTGTCATAAATACGATAAATATTCTTAAATCCCGGATTGGTAATTTTTTCGCTATTTTCAGAAACTTTAATTTTAGGAACAAGATTTCCGTTTTCATCTTCCGCACAAGCGAGTTTATAAACCCCGCCAAGCGCAGGCATATCCGCACTTGTAATAAGTTTAGTTCCTACACCCCAAGAATTTATTTTTGCACCCTGATTTTTAAGTGATGCGATAGAATACTCATCTAAATCGCCTGAAGCACAAATAATAGTATCTTTATGCCCTGCTTTATCAAGTTGTTCTCTAGCTTTCTTTGAAATATACGCCAAGTCGCCTGAATCCAATCTAATTCCCTTGGGCTTTAAACCTTTTGCCTTCATCTCATCAAAAACTTTTATAGCATTTGGAACACCTTGCTTTAAGGTATCATAGGTATCAACTAAAAGTAGCGTATTATTTGGATAAACGTCGGCATACGCCTTAAACGCTGTATATTCATCCTTAAAATTCATAACCCAACTATGAGCGTGAGTTCCTGAAACGGGGATATTAAACATTTTACCAGCTAATACGTTAGATGTTGAATTACACCCACCAATTAGCGCCGCCCTTGCGCCATATATACCTGCATCGGGCGCTTGTGCACGACGAAGACCAAATTCCATAACTATATCATCTTTAGCAGCATATCTAACTTTTGCAGCTTTTGTTGCAATTAAGGTTTGGAAATTGATTATATTAAGTAAAGCAGTTTCTATTAACTGTGCTTCAATAACAGGTGCTTTTACGGTAAATATAGGCTCACCAGGGAAAACCACCGTACCCTCTGGCACAGCGTAAATATCTCCTGTAAACTTAAAGGTTTTTAAGTAATCTAAAAACTCTTCTGAAAAAATATTAAGTGATTTAAGATAAGAAATTTCCTCTTCACCAAAATGTAAGTTGGTTACGTAATCTATGGCTTGTTCTAACCCACAAGCAATTGAATAAGTTATTAAGCCGTTTTGCCTAAAAAAGATATCAAAAACTGCAATTTCATTTTTTCTACCTTCTTTAAGGTATCCGTTCATCATTGTAAGTTGATATAAATCTGTAAGTAAAGTTAAATTTCTTTCGTCCATAATTTTAGTCCTTCTTTGAATTTAATGCTATATCTTCAGTTCCATTTCCATTATAAGCGATACTAATTAATGCAATAATTGCCCATAAAACGACAACAACAATAATAGCAAGCCACCATATTTTGGTGAACGTGCAAATAAATGCATAGGCAAATGAAAAACCAAGTAAAATTGCACTAATAAAGAAATTCCACGCTGATTTACGCATAAAGCCTAATACAAGCGTTTTAATTCCAAATCCTAAAAAGAGAACGAATAAAAACGTTAAAGTCGGGTGAATCCAAATATTTAACGTGGGCACAACAGCATCAAGGATAGTAACCGTTAATGCTATAAGCAAAATAAGTATTGACACTGTAGTATTTAAAACCTTATTTTTCATTTTATATACTCTCCTCCTATTTTTATTTAGTATATCATATATTTTTATTTTTGTAAAACTATTAATATAAAACTTTACCCATTTTGCATGCTTACGTTGACTATTTTTCGCTAATATGCTACAATTTTTCAAATAGGAGTTTTTATGATTGGAATTATCGTTGCATTAAAAAGCGAATCAGAAAATTATCTTAATACGATTCAAAACAAAAAACACATAAAATTAGCAGGCAAGGATTTCTATACGTTTAGTGTTTCTGGAAAAGAAATAGTTTACGCAATAAGCGGTATCGGTAAAGTCAACGCTGCTATGACCGCACAAGTAATGATTGATAAGTTTTCACCTACTCGCATATTAAACTATGGCTCTGCAGGTGGGCTTAACGGCAAAGTAAAAGCATTGGATTTTTACTGCATTGAAAAGTGTTGTCAATACGACTTTGACCTTTCACCCCTAGACCCTGTTCCCGTTGGTTATATTCAAGATTATGATAAAGTATATTTTGAACTAAATACTAACGATTTAGATTTCTTACCAAAAGCAACACTAGCAACTTCAGATAGATTTACTTGTAAAAGCCAAGATATAGAGCAAATAACCAAAATGAACTGCACTGTTTTCGATATGGAAGCAGGTGCAATCGCTGAAACCTGTGAATCAAACGGGGTTAGTTTTTCTTCAATAAAGGGTATTTCGGACGTTAATGGTAGTGGAATTCAACCGCAACAATACGTAGAAAACTTTACTGCTTTATTTGCAAAATTTACTCCATTAATAAACGAAATTTTACAAAAAATATAATAAAAAGGTCGGAGATTTCCGACCTTTTTCAGTTTTTATATTTTAATTCTTGACCATAAAAATCTTCATAAATATTTTTCCAATCATTAAAATTTTCAACCATCATTTCTTCCGTGCTTATATTTGGATAAATAGGTTTTGAAAAAACTATTGTATAGGCTTGTATTGCTGCCCCATCATTATCCAACTTATTTGTATCTTCCATACAAATAAATGCTGGAATTATCGGTACGTTAAATTTTTTTGCAAATTTAAACGCACCGCTTTTTAATGGTCTAGGCTTACGATAATTCCACCACATTGATTGTTCCGGATAAACCAAAATCTTTTCGCCACGTTTTAATAGAACGTCCGTTGCAGCATAAAACTTTTTCATTGTTTCAAAATTAGACGATAACGGCAAAGTATTGCAATATTTAAAAAACATTCCGTATAGTCCACCAAAGGAAGTGTAATTCCCTTCCTTTATTACTTTGTAAAGTAGTTTCTTTCTTAAATACTTACGAATAGCCTTGAAAATAGCATAATTGTCCATTACACTAAAGTGGTTGCAAGTTATAAACGCACCACCCTTTACACTTAAAAAATTTTCAATCCCTTTTACTTCTTTTATTATTAAATTTCCTTTCTTTATCTGCTTTTCAAAGTATGAATATGCTAATCTATTGGCAATAAAACGTTTTATTTTAGTAGAACATTTTTTACATAAATAATCAATGTCATTAGGATTTAATACCTTTGCTTTAGGGTCGTCTTCAACGTCACAATTAAAATTGCCAGAAAGTTCGTATTCTTTTATTTTTTCTAAAACTCTAACTTTTTCAGCAGATAAACTCAAAATATTTCCCTCCTAGTAAAAGGCATTACTTTACTCGATAAACACTCATAAATAATAGCAATAAGATTTCTCAAATTATTTTCAGAAATCTTTTTTTCTTTTTCCCCATAATTTTCTTTTAGTTGCTTTATATATTCATAGAATTTAGTTCTTTTTGCAACCTTCCAAAAATCATCTTCATACATAATACCATCAAAATGCCATGGTTTATAGTTAAGATTGTAATGGATAATTTTAATATCACTTTCATTCACACCGCTTGTAATTGGCATTTTATTCCAAACTAGGTCTAAATATTTTACTTTACCATGGAATAACACGTTAAGATAATCTTGGTCAGGTGCCACCTTAAACTTTACCGTATTTATAAGTTTATGCAATTTTTCATCATAAAAGTTTGCATTATACTCTTTTACGTTAATTAAAAGCACGCCAGAGTTAAAATATTTCCCATTTAAAACGCCTAAATAATCACTAGTGTATTGTGAAAAAATTTCTTCATTATTTACTGCTTCATCTGATATAACACCTAGAATGTTTTTATCTAAATTAGTACCATATAGTTCACCCAGGTCGGCTTTAATTACGGTATCACAATCTAAATAAATAACTTTTTCGTATTCACTTAATATTTTAGGTATAAAAAATCTATAATAAATTGTATCGTTATAATTATCTCTAACGCATAATTTATTAAAAATACTTTCAATTTTATTCTTTACGTTAACAAAAATTATTTTTGAATTTTCGGTATTATAATTTTGCATTTTTGATATATCTTCATCTTCTAACGTTGTATGAAATATGTAAAATTTATAAAAAGTATTTGATAGCGCATTATCTAAAATTGAAGTTAAGGACACAGATAAAATTGGCAAATAATTTTTATCAGTTGAATAAACAATAGGAATAATTTTTTTATTATTTTCGCACATAATTCCCTCCTTTGGTAGCATTGCTACACAAACATTGTATTACGCACTAAATACTAATCTCAAGCAAAATCTCTCTAACGATTATTTTTTCAATTCTAAAGAAAATTTCATCAATTCTAATAATTTGAGAGAGATTTCTTTGAAATTCTAATCATTTTAGATAATAATCAAAAAAACTTGATTTTTAGCCTATTTTATGATAAAATTAAGACATGAGCGAAATTAAAGAAATTATTGGTAAAAATTTAACGGCATTACGCAATGCAAGTGGAATAACACAAGCAGATTTAGCCAAATCATTAAATTATAGCGACAAATCAGTTTCAAAATGGGAATTGGGTGAATCTCTCCCACCGATTGACGTGTTAAAAACCTTGACTGACAAATATGGTGTAACGCTAGATTACTTAACAAACGAGTTCCACGACAACAACCCAACTGATAATTACAGTTCAAAAGCAAATAAAACTAATAAAATCGTTATTACCCTACTTTCTGTTTCATTAGTTTGGTTAATTGCAACTATAAGTTATATTTCTTTATCACTATCAACTGTAATAAGGTCTTGGTTAGTTTTTATCGCTTCTATTCCCGTTTCATCTATAGTTCTTTTAGTATTTAACGGAATTTGGGGGCGTAGGGTTTACATATTCATAATTACAAGCATACTTGTTTGGTCGCTTCTACTATTTTTCTATTTACTGCTTTTAGAATATAATATTTGGCTATTATTCGCTATTGGCATACCTTTACAAATTGCCATCGTTTTATGGGCACAACTTAAACCAACAAAAAAATTATAGAATAACCGACATTTATTATAATAAAACGCTAACAATTTGCTAGCGTTTTTGTTTTTTCTTTTATTAATTATAGACAATATATATTTTATATGATAAAATACTATTATGAAAAATTATTTAGCAATTGATATCGGCGCCAGCAGTGGCAGACACATTGTTTCTACCAATGGACAACTTACTGAAGTTTATCGTTTTGAAACGGGTTTTTATCGTGAAAACGATAAACTATTTAATGACGTTAATAAACTTTTAACAAACGTTATAGAAGGTATTAAAATTGCCTTTGAAAAATTCGGACAAATTGAAAGTCTTTCTATTGATACTTGGGGCGTTGACTACGTTTTATTAAACGGCGATAAGGATATTTTACCTGTTTACGCTTATAGAGATGATAGAACGGAAAAAGTTATTGATGAAGTTCACTCACTTATCCCCTTTGAAACGCTTTATCAAAAGACAGGCATACAATTTATGCCTTTTAATACTTTGTATCAGTTATACGAAGATAAAAAGAGCGGAAGACTTGAAAATGCTACAGATTTTTTACTTCTTCCCGAATGGTTGACTTATAAACTTACTGGTATTAAATCACATGAATTTACTAACGCAACAACTGGCGGTATGGTAAATGCTTTTACAAAGCAATACGATGACGAAATAATTGATAAGTTAGGTTTACCAAAACACTTATTCAATAAATTATTACCCCCTACTACTATTGTTGGAACACTTAAAGAAGACGTTTCTAATTACGTTAAAGGAAATTGCAACGTTGTTTTATGTGCAACACACGACACAGCTTCTGCGGTAGAAGGTATTCCTTTTGAAGAAAATAGCCCATACATTTCTTCTGGCACGTGGTCTCTTTTAGGTTTAAAGGTTGAAAATGCTATTACCGACTTAAATAGTATGAAAGCCAACTATTCTAATGAAGGCGGTGTTGGATATACTCGTTATCAAAAGAATATAATGGGTATGTGGATAATCAACAACCTTAAAAACGAACTTTTACCAGACGCAAGTTTCCCTGAAATAATTGATATGTGTAAAAAAAGCACGTTCGAGTTATTTCCTAACGTGAACGACAGTTCTTTTATGGCTCCCGTTAGCATGAAGGGTGCGTTTGACGAGTGGTTTAAGGATAGCGATGAAAAACCCTTAAC
>JAZRHN010000090.1:0-2041 GCA_045644785.1 Christensenellaceae bacterium | reverse complement strand
TGACTTAGCATTAAAAGCAGGTGCAGCAGTAGTTGGAACGGGTAGAAGCGACTTCCCCAATCAAATCAATAACGTTTTAGCGTTCCCTGGTATCTTCCGTGGTGCACTTGATTGCAGGGCATTAGATATTAACGAAGAAATGAAAATTGCAGCAGCAAACGCAATCGCAAGCCTTATAAGTGATGAAGAATTAAAAGCAGATTACGTTATTCCCGCACCGTTCGATAAGAGAGTTGCTCCCGCCGTTGCTCAAGCCGTAAAAGAAGCGGCAATCAAAACAGGCGTAAACAGAATATAATAAAAACTAAAATTAAAAAGAACTGACTTGTCAGTTCTTTTTCTTTATAAAAATTTCTTTAAGCGTTCGCCGTATTTTTCTTCTAGTTCTAATAGCCTATCTATTAGGGCTACTACGTCTTCGCTATAATTTTCCTTTTCGTTTTTCATTGCGATAAGTTCTATAACGCCCATATGTGTGCCCTTAATCATTAATTCGGCAATCTTGTTTCGGCTAGAATTAAAAAGCGTACTCATCTTAATACTACTCCATAACATTGCCTTTTTAAGAACACCAATATCTTGCTCCTTAATGCGTTTCTTTTTTAGATAGGCTTTCACTTCGTTAATAACTTCGGTGTATCCTTCTACTTGCAATAAAAGTTCTTTTTTTAACTCTTTATCGTTTACGGCAGGTATAATATCGTTTAAACTTTGAAGGGCTATGTGTGCGTTTTTATACACGTCCATAACGGCTTTTTTATTTACGTTTTCTTTTATCATTAATAAAAAATCTCTCCTTAATCTATATATAAAATAGTTTGACAAAAAATCGTAAAAATATACTAAAACGTTTGACAAAATGCGCTAAATAGTATAGAATAACTTGGCAACCGCTCGAAGAGGGTGTTTTAATCGTGCAATGCACGTACCCAAAATCTAACTTCGGCGAGACCGGAAACGGAGGTAAATATGTACGCAATAATTGCAAACGGAAGTAAGCAATACAAAGCGGAAGTTGGCGCTACCATTAAGTTCGAAAAACTTAACGGCAACGTTGGCGACAAAGTTGAATTTGACGTTTTGATGCTTTCTGACAATGGTAAAATCAAGGTTGGTAAGGACGCTGCAAAGGTTAAAGCTTTTGGCGAAATTACTGAACAAGGCAAAGACAAAAAGGTAGTCGTTTTCAAGTATAAAGCTAAGAAAAACGAAAGAAAGAAACAAGGTCACCGTCAACCTTTCACTGCAGTAAAAATCACTGCAATCGGTGCACCCGAAGTTGCTGAAGCACCCGCAGAAACGGCTGCAACGGAAGTAAAGAAAGCTCCCGCTAAAAAGCCCGCTGCTAAAACTACTGCAGCTAAGACCGCAGCTCCCAAAACTGCTGCTAAAAAGCCCGCTGCTAAAAAGGCTGAATAAGGAGGAGCGTTATGATATTATTTAGATTATTTGCTCACCACAAAGGTGGCGGTAGCACTAAGAACGGTAGAGATTCTAACGCTAAAAGACTTGGCGTTAAAGTAACCGACGGACAAAGCATTTTAGCTGGTGGTATCATCGTTCGTCAACGTGGTTCAAGAATTCACGCTGGTGAAAACGTTGGTATGGGTAAAGACGATACTTTATTCGCTTTAATCGACGGTGTTGTTAAGTTCGAAAGACAAGGCAGAACTGGCAAAAAAGTAAGCGTTTACTCAAAATAATTAAAAGGAATTCGGGCTGAAATATCAGCCCGTTTTTTGTTTATGGTTGAAACTGTTTTAAGTAAAGAGTTTTTTAATATAGACGACACTCTTAATTGCGGTCAAATATTTAGGTTTAGCAAGATTGATAACGGCTACGCAGTCTTTTCGTGCGATAAATGTGCCTTTGTCTTTGAAAAAGGCGATAAAACAGTAATTCAAACAAACGATGAAGATGCGGAATATTTTAATATTTCCGACACGCTTAATTGTGGGCAGATTTTTAGATTTTGCGAGCATAATAATGGCTACGCAGTCTTTTCGTGCGATAAATGTGCCTTTGTCTTTGAAAAAGGCGA
>JAZRHN010000089.1:0-1914 GCA_045644785.1 Christensenellaceae bacterium | reverse complement strand
CGACATAAGCGTGCTGACAACCATAAAGGTTAATAACGTTCCAAGCAATGGTAGTAGCATTTTTTCAAGCATAAGCCCTAATATTACGGTTGGTATTACTATTAAAATAGCAGTAAACAAAAATTGTAAGTATTTAGGTTTATCTGGGCAACACTTAAATATCGTTATAACGTTAAGTAGGGTGGTTAAGCCATAAATAAAAAGTGAACCTACTACTAGTGCGTAAATACCTAGTATGCTAGGAAGTATGTAAGCCGAAACAAGCATAAGAGCGCCACCTATTAAGCAATAGGTTAAAACGTGTTTTTCTTTGCCCATAGAATCTAGTATGCTAGACGTTAAACCCGACAATCCTATAAAAAGCACTAAAAACGATGATGCTGTTAGGTATTTGCCACATTCTGGACTGTTAAATATAAGTAACCCGATTTCTTTTCCGCACACCAAAAATAGGGGAATAAAACACGCCGATAAAACGGTGGTAAACTTAAGTGCTTTTTCTATATCGTTTTTAAGGGCACGATTTTTCTTTTGGTAAAAATGTTCGGAAATTTCGGGAACTAATACAAGCGTAAAAGAGCCGATTAAAGTTGAGGGAATAAATAGTAGTGGCATAGCCTCGCCAACGGCTGCACCATATAAAGATAATGCCTCTCCATTACTTAAACCTGCCGCCACTAATCTAATTGGCAATATTACCGATACCAAGGAAACGGAAAGTGAGTTTGCCGTACGCATAGCACTAACGGGTGTTGCGGCCTTAAGTAACGTTTTTAACTCTGAACGTGGATTTGCTAATTTGTTTTTTCTTAAAAAGAAAACGATTGTTGCAAGCGTAAAAGAGAAGACGTATGAAATAAGAACGGCAACGCCTGCCCTAAATGCGCCTTCAAAACTACTTGTTGCGCGTTCTATGAGTAAAATACCCATAATAATCATACAAATTTCTTCTAATAGTTCGATAACGCTATATGGTAAAAAATCTTTATTTCCCCAAAAAACACCGCGTAGCACGGAATAAACAGAGGTAAATATTAACCCTGGTAATACTATATGAAAAATGGCAGTGCAACGCTTATCGGCAAATATAAAATGTAGGTTATCGCCTAAAACAAAGAAAATAAGGCAAAGCCCAACTGCAACTAACAGGGTAAATAAAATGCCTGCCGTTATAACCTTTCTAACTTTATCAGGTCGATTTTCCGCCTTATATTTAGTCATTAATCGCGAAACGGTTATAGGTGTTCCTGAACAAGTAATGGTAAGTAAAAATGCAAAAACGGATAGTGCTACTTGGTAAAGCCCTACACCTTCCGTGCCGATTGTTCTAGATAAATATACCCTATATAAAAAGCCAAGGAATTTTTCACAAACGGAAAATACCGTTACCATAGCCACCGTTTTAAAGAAATTCTTCACTAACGTTCACCTTATAATAAATGCTATTGTATTCTATTCGTTTGCTTACATAAATATAATAGAAGTATGCAAAACTTTTTTTATCGCGTAAAGGCTAACGATACCGTTGTTGGTATTAGCAATAGGTTTAATATTCCACCGCATATTATAATAAAAGAAAACGGGCTTACTAGTGAAGTTTTAGCAGGCGATATGTTATACCTTACTCCGTGTGAAAAAACTTATGAAGTAGGCTTAAAAGAAGACTTAAAAAGTATAGCCGAAAAGTTTGGTTTATCCAAAGAAGAGTTAAGTAGTATAAACGGCGGAATAAGTATGGTTTACTATGGGCTACTTATTAAGGTTTTATAATGGTAAAAGGGCGTGAAAGGGTAGGTTTCTCGCCTTTTTTATTGACTTTTTGTAAGTTTTACATTACAATATAAATATGATTATTTTGGGGTTTGACCCGGGGCTTGCAACGCTTGGCTACGGTGTTATCGAAAAGGATGAAAA
>JAZRHN010000088.1:0-11980 GCA_045644785.1 Christensenellaceae bacterium | reverse complement strand
GACGTAAAATCAGCAGAAAAATACGTTGATTTATACGTAGATGCGTTAATAGAAGATATAAATTATAGTAAAAAGTTTATAAAAAAACTCCGTAGTATTTATATCGGTGGAGGAACACCCGTAGCGCTTTCAGACGAGCAGTTGGATAGGGTTTTATCGGCAATAGACGATATTGCGGGTGGTGTAGAATATACTGTAGAAGCGGGCAGACCTGACAGAATAACTGAAAGTAACTTAAAAATAATAAAAGCGCACGGAGTAACGAGAATTTGTATCAATCCCCAAACTTTTTGCGATAATACGTTAAAAGAAATTGGTAGAAATCATACGTCAGAAGATATAGTTCGTGCTTTTAATATGGCAAAAGATTATTTTGACGTTAATATGGACTTAATTGCAGGTTTAGGCAACGAAACGTTAGAAGATTTTAAGCAAACTATTGATAAAACTGTAGCGTTATCTCCAGATGATATTACCGTTCATACGCTTTGTATTAAACGTGGCTCGTCACTTAAAAAGGAAACTGATAGGCTTGAAAAAGACGAGATAGAGTTAATGGTGGAATACGCCCAAAAAACACTCTACGATAACGGCTATTTACCATATTATCTATACCGCCAAAAATATATGGCAGGTAATTTAGAAAACGTAGGGTATTGTAAAGAAGATAAGCAATGCGTATATAATATAGACACTATGGAAGAAATATCCTCAACGGTAGCGTGTGGTGCAAACGCCATAAGTAAAATTATTAATTTTAACGAAGATAGAATAGAAAGATATGCTCCGCCAAAAGACGTAAAAACTTACGTAGAGAAGATTGAAGAGATAAAAAGCAAAAAAGATAAGTTTTTTTGTTAAAAAATTAAAGAAAGGCAAAAAACAGTTTACAATAACGTAAATATTTGTTATACTAAATTACGCTAATACTTTATGCAAAGTTTTGTGGACAAAACTCCGCCCTTAACTTTGTGTAAAGCGAATAAATCCATATAGGAGGATAAAAAAATGGATAAGGCAAAGAAAACAGAAATTATAGCAAAATTCGCTCGTCACGAAGGTGACACAGGTTCAGCAGAAGTACAAATCGCGCTTTTAACTGAAAGAATCAATCACTTAAATGCGCACCTTTCTGTAAATAAGCACGACAATCATTCACGTCGCGGTCTTATGAAGATGGTAGGTGAACGTAGAGGTTTACTTAAGTACTTACAAGAAATCGATATCGAAAGATACAGAAAAGTTATTGCTGATTTAGAATTAAGAAAGTAAGGTCTAAAGGGTGGCGTTTTTTTGCCACCCTTTTTTACTTATAAAAATCAAAATTTAACTGAATTTGCGCGCTTTTGAAGGGCAAAAGCGTTTCAAATAAATAGAGTATAGTAAAGGAGAAAAAGTAAATGTACAAAGAATTTAAAACGCAAATTGGCGGTAAAGAAGTTATTATCGAAACCGGCAAATATGCGGAACAAGCAAACGGTGCATGCGTAGTTCGTTGTGGCGAAACTGCGGTTATGGTTACCGTATGTATGTCAGCGTCTCCTAGGGACGGAATGGATTTCTTCCCCCTTCAAGTAGACTATGATGAAAAAATGTACTCAATCGGTAAAATCCCTGGTGGATTTAAGAAAAGGGAAGGTAGAGCATCAGATAAGGCTATTTTAACTTCACGTTTGATTGATAGACCTTTAAGACCATTATTCCCCAAAGGATTATTTAACGACGTTGTAGTTATCGCACAAGCAATTTCAGTAGAACCTGATATTCAACCCGAACCCCTTGCAATGGTAGGTTCATCAGTTGCGCTTGCTATTTCTGATATTCCTTGGGCAGGCCCCACCGGTTCAGTAGTAGTTGGTATGGTTGATGGTAAATACGTAATCAACCCCGATTTAGAACAACGTAAAAATTCAGCAATTCACTTAAACCTTGCAGGTACTAAAGATGCAATCTTAATGATAGAAGCAGGTGCAAACGAAGTTTCTAATGATGAAATGATTAATGCAATCATGTTCGGTCATGAAGAAATTAAAAAGATTTGCGCATTTATCGAAGATGAAATTGTTCCTGCAGTAGGTAAGCCCAAAAAGGAAATCGAACTTTATAAAATTCCCGAAGAATTAGATAATAACGTTCGTGAATTTGCTAATGAAAAATTAGATTGGGCTCTTGATACTTTCGATCGTCAAGAAAGACAAGCAAGACAAGACCAAGTTGAAGCAGAAATCATCGAACACTTTAAGGAAATTTATCCCGATAATATTAGAGAAGTAAAAGATAGCGTTTACTATATCACCAAAGAAAAAGTACGTGCTAAAATCTTTGATAAGGGCATCCGTCCCGATGGTAGAGGACTTAAAGACGTTCGTCCTATTTGGTGTGAAAGAGGAATCTTAAAGAGAACTCACGGTTCTGCAATCTTTACTAGAGGTCAAACTCAAACCATGACCACATGTACTTTAGGTATGCTTTCAGAAGCACAAAAACTTGAAGGTCTTGATGAAGAAGAAAGCAAGAGATATATGCACCAATACAACTTCCCCGGTTACAGCACTGGTGAAGCAAAATCAATCAAATCACCTGGTAGACGTGAAATTGGTCACGGTGCACTTGCTGAAAGAGCACTTGAACCCGTTATCCCCAGTGAAGACGAATTCCCATATGCAATCCGTGTAGTAAACGATATTTTATCTTCTAACGGTTCATCTTCAATGGCATCAGTTTGCGGTTCAACCATGGCGTTAATGGATGCAGGTGTTCCCATTAAAGCTCCTGTTGCAGGTGTAGCTATGGGCTTAATTAAGAACCAAGAAACCGGTGAATTCAGAGTAATGACTGATATCCAAGGATTAGAAGACTTCCTTGGCGATATGGACTTTAAGGTTGCAGGTACCGAAAAGGGTATTACCGCAATTCAAATGGATATCAAAATTAAAGGTATCTCTGAAGAAATTATGCACACTGCAATCAATCAAGCAAACGAAGGTAGAAAGTTCATTTTAGATAAGATGCTCGAATGTGTTCCCGAAGTTGCTCCTAAACTTTCTGACTATGCACCCAAGATTGTTAATTTCCAAATCAATCCTGATAAGATTGGTGACGTTATCGGTAAGCAAGGTTGCGTAATCAAGAGAATTATGGAAGAAACCGGAACGGAAATCGAATTTAACGAAGACAATTCAGGAAGAGGTTATATTTCAGCAACCGGACCTATTGAAAATGCTGAACGTGCAAAAGCAATCATCATTTCAATAGCAAAAGACCCTGAAGTTGGCGATATGTTTATGGCAGAAGTTGTAAGAATTTTACCTAAGGTTGGCGCGTTCTGCGAATTAGCACCTGGTAAAGACGGACTTATCCATATTTCAAGACTTTCTGACAAGAGAATAAACTCTGTTGAAGAAGTTGTAAATATCGGCGATAAAGTTAAAGTAGAAATCGTAAAAATCGGCGAAAAAGGAATTGACTTAAAACTCTTAAAGTAAGTTTAAAAATCGCTAGTAAAATAACGAGAAAAACGCTCCTTTCACTAAAAGAAAAGGGCGTTTCTTTTTATACTTAACCACAATATATTGTGTTTGCTTTTAAAATTTTTTACAAAATATTGATAAAAAGCCCTTGACAAAGCATAATAATAATGGTATAGTAATTAGGCTCGCTAGAGAGCGAATATACAGGAGAAAAGAAATTATGTTTCAGGTAAAGAAAAGAGATGGTAGTTTAGTAGCTTTTGATATGTCAAAAATATCAACCGCGCTTTCAAAAGCATTCAATGCAAACAACGTTAACTATACTTCAGATATATTGAATATGTTAACACTTCGCGTAACGGCTGATTTTGAAAAGAAGATTAAAAACAACGTTATCACGGTAGAAGATATTCAAGATAGTGCCGAAGTTGTATTAATTCAAGCAGGTTACGTAGAAATTGCTAAAAGTTATATTCTTTATCGTAAGCAACACGAAAAAGTTCGTAATGCAACCGAAACGTTAGTTGACTACAAGAAAGTAGTAGATGATTATCTTAAAGTTGCAGACTGGCGTGTTAAGGAAAATTCTACCGTTACCTATTCAGTAGGTGGTTTAATTTTATCTAACTCAGGTGCAGTTACTGCAAACTATTGGTTATCTGAAATATATGATGATGAAATAGGTGAAGCACATAGAAACGCTGATATTCATATTCACGACTTATCTATGCTTACTGGTTACTGCGCAGGTTGGTCTTTAAAACAACTTATTAAAGAAGGCTTAGGCGGCGTAAACGGCAAAATAACTTCATCTCCTGCAGGTCACCTTTCAACCCTTTGTAACCAAATGGTAAACTTCTTAGGTATTATGCAAAACGAATGGGCAGGCGCACAAGCGTTCTCATCTTTCGATACCTATTTAGCACCTTTCGTTAAGGTTGATAACCTTACTTATAAAGAAGTTAAACAATGTATCCAATCATTCATTTACGGCGTAAATACTCCCTCACGTTGGGGTACACAAGCACCGTTTACTAACATTACGTTAGACTGGACCGTTCCTAACGATCTTGCTGAACTTCCTGCAATCGTTGGCGGAAAAGAAATGGATTTTACGTATAGTGATTGTAAGAAAGAAATGGATATGGTAAACAAGGCGTTTATCGAAATCATGATTGAAGGTGACGCTAATGGTAGAGGTTTTCAATATCCTATTCCTACTTATTCAATTACCCGTAATTTTGACTGGTCTGAAACAGAAAATAATAAGTTATTATTTGAAATGACCGCTAAATACGGTACTCCTAATTTCTCTAACTATATTAACTCAGACATGGAACCCTCTGACGTTCGTTCTATGTGCTGTAGATTAAGACTTGACTTAAGAGAACTCCGTAAAAAATCAGGTGGTTTCTTCGGTTCAGGTGAAAGCACAGGTTCAGTTGGCGTAGTAACAATTAACATGCCTAGAATTGCTTATACCTCAAATACTAAAGCAGAATTCTATGAAAAGTTAACCCGCCTTATGGACATCTCTGCAAGGTCACTCAAGATTAAGAGAGAAACTATTACCAAACTTTTAGATGCAGGATTATATCCTTATACTAAGAGATATTTAGGAACGTTTAATAACCACTTCTCAACCATCGGCTTAGTAGGTATGAACGAAGCGTGCTTAAATGCAAGATGGATTGGTAAAAACCTTATCGATAAGGAAGCACAAGAATTTACCAAAGAAGTTCTTAACTTTATGAGAGAAAAGCTTTCGGATTATCAAGAAGCGTATGGCGACCTTTATAACTTAGAAGCAACGCCTGCAGAATCTACTTCTTTCCGTTTAGCAAAACATGATAAGAAGAGATATCCTGATATCATCACAGCATCTGATAATGAAAATACTCCTTATTACACAAACAGTTCACACCTTCCTGTAAGCTTTACTGATGATATTTTCTCAGCACTCGATATTCAAGACGAATTACAAACCTTATATACTTCAGGTACTGTATTCCACGCGTTCTTAGGTCAAAAGCTTCCCGATTGGAAGGCTGCAGCAACGTTAGTTCGTAAGATTGCTGAAAACTATAAATTACCTTACTACACAATGTCTCCTACGTACTCTGTATGTGCAGACCACGGATATTTAGCCGGTGAAGTTTATAAGTGTCCCGTATGTGGTAGAACTACCGAAGTTTATAGCCGTATAACTGGATATTATCGTCCCGTTCAAAACTGGAACGATGGTAAACGTGCTGAATTCTCACAAAGAAAGGTTTACGATATAGAAAACTCTAAATTCACTCCTAAAACTGGTGCTTGCGAATGTGAAGTAAAAGAAAGCGCAAACGACACTGCTTTAACTACACCTATATTATTTACCAGAAACGGTTGTCCTAACTGCAAAACTAGTAAATTAATGCTTGATAAAGCAGGTGTTAAGTATGACGTAGTAAATGCTGAAGAAGATAAGGAACTTACCTTAAAATATGGTATCAAGAAAGCTCCTACGCTTTTAGTTCCAGTAGGCGATAAGTTAGAAGCATACGATAATGCAAGTGAAATCAGAAAATACATTGAGAGTTTAAATTGATTATGTACGATATAATAGTAATCGGTGGCGGCGCAGCGGGAATGACCTCTGCGCTGTACGCTTTAAGAAACAGTAAAAAAGTATTAGTATTAGAAAGTGATAGTATAGGTGGACAGATTGCAACTTCTCCTAAACTTGAAAATTATCCTTCTATTAAGGCTATTTCAGGCGAACAATTTGCCGATAACCTTTTTGAACAAATAACCTCACTCGGCGCAGATTTTGAAGTTGAAAAGGTTATAGGAATAGAAAAGTTAGAAGATAAAACCTTTATTGTTAAAACTGAATATAACCAATATTCATCTAAAAGCGTTATTATCGCAGCAGGTGTAAAACATAAACATTTAAGAACCAAATCTGATAGAGATGATTTAGTAGGTAAGGGCGTTTACTATTGCGCTATTTGTGACGGACCTTTCTATAAGGATAAAGAAGTAGCAATTATTGGCGATGCTAATACCGCACTTCAATACACAATGCTTTTATCTTCATACTGCAAAAAGGTATATTTATATACGCTTTTTGATAAATTCTTTGGCGATAAAGCGCTTATTAAGGCCGTTTTAGCAAAAGAAAACGTAGAGTGGAGACCACAAACGGCAGTAACCGATTTTATCGGCGAAGACCAACTTGAAGGTATTGAATATAAGGATAAAGACGGTAACGTTTTAACCCACGATATTAAGGGTGTGTTCGTTGCGATAGGTCAAGTTCCCGATAATAAAGCGTTTAGCAATTTAGTAGATTTAGATGAAATGGGTTATATCATTTCAGATGAAAAATGCACCACTAAAACAGAAGGATTATTTGTTGCTGGCGACTGTAGAACTAAAGCGGTAAGACAAGTTGTAACTGCTGTTGCAGACGGCGGTGTTGCAGCAACTAACGCGTGCTTATATATTGACGCATTGTAATATGAAATTTTACGATAAAAAAGACACGGTAATAACCGTGTCTTTTAGTTTTATACAGATATTATTTAATTCTTTCAATTAGATAGGGGATAGCCGTTTCAAAGTCAACGCCATAGAAATTATGGTCGGGATTTTTCATAGTTTCTCTTATCGTTTGAACGGTGTAATCAACTGCAACTTTGGTGCTATCTAAGAAAGATTTTCCTAAGGTTAACGCACCCGTTAGTGCACTTGCAAAAACGTCACCCGTGCCGTGGAAGTTTACTGGTAAATGTTCGTTGTAGTAATAGAAAAATTCTTTGGTTTGGCTATCGTATCCGTATGCGCCGAGTTTACCTTTTTCAAAAGTAACGCCTGTAAGCAACGCTTTTTTAGCACCTAAGTCGGTAAGTTTGATAAGCATATCTTTAATATATGCTTCATCATATTCGGTGGGGTAAGGTACGCCTAAAATAAATGATGCTTCAGTTAAGTTAGGAACGATATAATCAGCAACAGCACAAAGGGTGGTCATCTTTTTAACGAAGTCTAAATCAAAACCGGGATAGAGTTTGCCGTTGTCTGCCATAACTGGGTCAACTACGGTAAAACCACCTTGCTTTTTAAAATCCTTAAATAATGCTTTAACCTTTTCTATTTGGTCTGCAGAGCCTAAATATCCAGTATAAAGTGAATCAAAATCAATGTTTTCTTCCTTCCATTTTTTAGCGATATCATCCATATCGTCAGTTAAATCTCTAAAAGTCCAACTCTTAAACATAGTGTGGTTAGAAAGAACTGCGGTGGGAAGAATAGCAGTTTCAATTCCGCAAGCAGAAATAATAGGGAGTGCTACTGTAAGCGAGCATTTTCCAACGCAAGAAATATCTTGTACTGTTAAAATTCTTTTCATAATGTTTCTCCTTTAATTAAAAGCATCTTCAAATAAGTCAAGTTTACTTATTTTTAGTACTTTAGTGGTTAAATTGTGTGTAAAGGTGGGGAATAGTTTACCAAAGAACCACATCATGCGTCCATCAAAACCCATAACGTTACGTTTTTTCTTTTTAGCGATACCTTTAACGATTTTTTTAGAAGCCTTATTAACAGGCATCATAAGTTTAGATATAAGGCGATTTTCCTTATCGTTAACGGACATTCTATGTAGTATATCCGTTTTAATAAATCCAGGGTAAACACCGCCAACGTAAATTTGCTTTTTATAATCTTGAATAATCGTTTCGGTAAATCCACGTACGCCAAACTTGGTAGCGCAATACATACTTTCGCCAACAACGGCAGAAAGCCCAGCAGCACTAGAAACGTTAACAATAGCAGGTGTTTTAGATTGCTTTAGTAGGGGAATAAGTGCCTTTGTTGAATATATTACCGAAGCAAAGTCGGTGGCGATAATTTCATCTATTTCGCTATCCGAAATTTTTTCAAATTTAGTAAAAGGTAGCATAAAGCCCGCGTTATTTATTAAAACGTCAGGTATAATATTTTTAGCGGTTAAGTCGGCTACAAAATCTAACCAGTTTTGGCGTTTAGAAACGTCAAAAGTATAATAAGTAAAATTTTCTTTTTTAGATGGAAGGGTAGAAATTGCCTTTTCCATTTTTTCTTTATTACGGCAAATACCAATAATTTTACAATTATATCTTTCTATTAAAAGTTTTGCAACGTTAAAACCAATTCCGCCAGAAGCGCCGGAAATGATAACGGTCTTATTAAATAACCACTTTTTACTCATAAATTACCTTTTTTGATATTTTACCACTATCATAAAAAAAACGCAAATAAATTTAAAAATAAATTGCTATATAGCGCTATTTTCTTGCATAACGAGACTTGAAAAAAAGTGCAAAATATGGTAAAATATAATGACTATGGTAGATGTAAAAGAATTGATTTCAAAACTTAATGACGAACAGATTAAACCAGTAAAAGATACCGAAGGTGCTGTGTTAGTTATCGCAGGCGCGGGTAGTGGGAAAACTCGCGTACTTACTTCGCGTATTGCTTATCTTGTTGCCGAAAAAGGGGTTGCTCCTAAAAATATCGTAGCAATAACCTTTACCAATAAAGCCGCAAAAGAAATGAAGGACAGGCTTTTTAAAATTCTCGGTCAAACGGAAGATATGTGGGTTTCTACCATACACAGCATGTGCGTAAAAATTCTCCGTCGTGATGCGGAAAAGTTAGGCTATGATAAAAACTTTACAATTTACGATGAAATAGATAAAGATAAAGTATTAAAACGCGTATGTGAAAGTTTAGGGCTAGACGTAGATAAGTACCTTAAAGGTGCAAAATTCTTTATTTCTAACGCTAAAAACGATTGTCAAGGTCCTGAAGAAGCCGCTTTAGAGCACGCACAATTATTTTTCATTGAAGAATATACGAAAATTTACAAAGAATACGAAAATCAGTTAAATCGTTCTAATGCACTTGACTTTGACGATTTGCTTTTCGTTACCTATAAACTTTTCAAAAAGTTCCCCGAAGTTGCTGACTATTATTCAAATAAATTCCATTACGTTCATATAGACGAGTTTCAGGATACTAATAAGGTTCAATATCTAATTGCAAAGCGTTTGGCGTTGACACACGGCAATCTTTTCGTTGTTGGTGATGATGACCAAAGTATTTACGGCTGGCGTGGTGCTATTGTAGAAAACATTTTAGAGTTTGATACCGAGTTTCCTAACGCTAAAGTTTATAAATTAGAAAGGAATTATCGTTCTACTAAAAAGATACTTGACCTAGCAAACTGCATTATTGCTAATAATACGGGTAGGCGTGATAAAAAGTTGTGGACAGATAATAGTGATGGAACAAGAATAGAAACATTTGTTGGTTCAGATGAAAATAACGAAGCGTCTTACGTTGCACTACAAATCAAAAACTTGTTAGATAGGGGGTATAAATACTCCGATTTTGGCGTGTTTATGCGTATCAACGCAATTTCACGTGCGTTCGAACAAGAGTTTACTAAATACGGCATACCTTATAAAGTTTATGGTGGCTTTAGGTTCTTTGAACGTAAGGAAATTAAAGATTTATTAGCATATTTAAGGGTAATTGCAAACCCGTCTGATGACGAGTCGTTTTTACGTGCCGTAGCAACGCCTAAGCGTGGTATAGGCGATAAAACGTTAGCAGATTTAAAAGAATATAGCCAAAGTTTAGGGTTATCTATGATTGATGGAATAGACTTTTTAGGTGGCTCTACCTTATCTTCATCGGCTATCAAAAAGTTGGGTATATTTAAGAATTTAATTTCAAGTTTTGCTGAATTTGCTAAACAAAATAACGCGCCTAAATTATTAAAACACGTTATAGAAACCACGTCTTTTTTAGAAATTTTTGAAGAAGATACCGAGGAAAACGAATCAAGAAAATACAACGTTAACGAATTAATTAACGTTGCTGAAATTTTCGTAAAAGAAAACCCAAATAGCGATTTATACGACTTTTTAAATTCGGTAACTTTATCAACTGATACTGACGATATAAAGGAAGATGACTCTGTATCAATAGCAACAATTCACGCTGTAAAAGGATTAGAGTTTAAGTGTGTTTTCGTTGCAGGGTTAGATGAAAAAATCTTGCCCATAGCAAGAAGTTTTGATAACGAAGATGATTTAGAAGAAGAACGTCGTTTAATGTACGTTGCGGTAACCCGTGCAAGGGAAAGACTATATCTTACCCGTGCTAACAGCAGATATATGTATGGTAGGCGTGAGTATATGACGCAGTCTAGATATATTAAAGAGGGTGCGCCTGTATTAAACCCTGCATTAAAAACTGAAAAACCCGTTGAAAGTTATTCGTATAATTCTTTTAACAGCGCGCATATAAACGATGGATTTCCTGAAACTACAAGCAGTAGCGGATATAATTCTTCGTATGCAAAATCATTTTTAAATAGTAATAAACCTAAGGAAACATCTAGCAATATCAGCGGTTATAAAGCAGGTGCTAAAGTTCGCCACCAAAAGTTTGGTGATGGTATAGTTATAAAAATGGACGGGGATATAGCCGAAGTTGCATTTAAGGGCGTAGGTATTAAAAAACTTGCCGTAAAATACGCGCCGATGGAGATTGTGTAATATGGACAGAATGAAGTTTCTTGTTGATATTTTGAATAAATACGCGCACGAATACTACGTGTTAGATAATCCAACCGTTTCTGACAAAGAGTATGATGCATTGTATGACGAACTAGTAACGTTAGAAAAACAAACGGGTACGGTTTTATTTAATTCTCCCACAAGGCGTGTTGGTGGAGAGCCTATTTCGGCTTTTAAAAAACACGAACACATAGAAAGACTTTATAGTTTAGATAAGGCAACCACAAAAGACGGTATTTATTCGTTTGATAAAAAGATAAGAGAATTAGGAGAAGACGTTGTTTATACCGTAGAGTATAAGTTTGACGGATTAACTATTTGTTTAACTTATGAAGACGGAAAGTTCGTGCGCGCAACCACACGTGGTAATGGTGTTATTGGTGAAGACGTAACAGCCCAAGTTTTAACTATAAAGAGTTATCCGCTAGAAATTGCCGAAAAAGGCACGTTAGAAGTTCAGGGCGAAGCGATTATGCGTTTATCTATTCTAAAAGCGTATAATGAAACTGCAACCGAACAACTTAAAAACGCAAGAAACGCCGTAGCAGGTGCTATAAGAAATTTAGACCCTAAGGTTACAGAAAAACGTAAAGTAGAAATAATGTTTTATAACGTAAATTATTCTTCTAATCGCAAATTTTCAAGTCAGCGTGAAAGCGTGGAATTTCTAAAAGAACAAGGCTTTAAAGTTCACCCGTTCTTTAGGGTATGTAATGGAATAGAACAAGTATTTTCTGCAATAGATGAAGTTGAAAAAACACGTAAAAATTTAGATATTTTAACGGATGGTGCCGTAATAAAAGTTGATGATTACGCTAAGCGTGAAGAGTTAGGTTATACCGACAAATTCCCACGTTGGGCATTGGCGTTTAAGTTTGAAGCAGAAGAAGT